>JAJXVU010000015.1 GCA_021781965.1 Pseudomonadota bacterium | reverse complement strand
ACTCCCCCTAGAACTTGAAGACAACTTCCTACGAAATAATCCTGCTTGCGTAGATGATAATGGGGGACTACTTTCTGTGCTAGACCTCGACGAGACTCCAGCGCTAAAAGATACACCACTAAACTGACAGTCGTCTGTATTGATTGCTTTTTTATTTTGATGATGCTGTCTATCAGCAGAATTTCTTACGCCACTTAATTCAATACCCTCACTGCTTACAGCCTTGTTTTGACTTGAAGGGATGGGTGGTTTATGAATACTGTTTTGTTGATTCCAGAAATTCGGCCCGCGAACAGCCGTATCCGCTCCTGCATTACTCTTTTCAGCATTTGTTGAAGGCGGAGCAGATGAGGAGGATGAAGACGATATAAATCTACCCCTACCTTTACTACGAGGCGATAATCCGCTTTCACCGTGAGATTGTACTGAATGTTTTAACATAAATTCGCAGACGGCTTGTGCTGTGGGCCTATCGGCAGGATTTTGTGCCCAGCATCGTTGTGCTATGTCTATAAATACTTTCGGTGCGTTTGCGGATATTTCTGCAAGATAGCCCATCGCCCCCTGTGTAGGATCAATGTAAATAGAAGAAGGCGTTTTGCGCGTGAGCATTTCCCAAAATACTATCCCTAAACTGTACACATCACAAGACGCCATAAAACTTATGCCAGGCTTTAAATTCAATTCAGGGGCTATCCAAAATGTTGTTCCTGCTCTTCCTGCTTCAAACTCGCTACTACTGACTTCTTTTATCCTCGATAAACCGAAATCAGCTAGCTTTGCTCTGTATGAAGCATCTACCAAAATGTTAGGACTCTTTAAATCCCGGTGGAATATCGGTTTTGCGTGACCATGCAAATACGCTAAACCTCTGGCCACATCCAACGCTATGTTATAGCGCAGTGGCCATTTTAATACTGCACCACTATGCAGTACATCATATAAGGCACCATGCTTCATAAATTCTATCACCATGTAATAGCTTGGCTTTAAAATAATGCCATACAAGGCCAATATGTTAGGATGACGCATCTGTAACATCATCGCCGCTTCATGTTCAAAATCATCTTCAGCCTTCTTGGTTAGTTTCTTAGAACGTAATTCTTTTATCGCTACCTCTGTACTTCGCCAATCGCCTTTATACACTTTGCCATATTCACCAGAACCTAGCTCTTCCCCTATTCGTATATCTTTATAATCAATCACCACATTGGATTTTTTTACTTCAGCTTCTATTTCTAATATGCCTTTTGCACGCTTTTTTTCCTGCAGAGCTAATGCTTGTTTCTCTGCGCTGGTTTTAGCTACAACTGGCGATGTAGTTACTTGCTTGGGTAACGGTTTGGGATTAGCTTCTATTTTTGTCTTATCAGCTTCTTTTAATGCTAATTTATCCAGCGCTTCTTGCGCTGCACGCAATTTTGATTCCGCTTCTTCTGCTAGACGCGTTTTCTCAGCAAGCTCTGCTAGACGTTTAGTCTCCGCTTCTTTTTGTCTTTTTTCTACTTCGGCCGCGCGCAATTTTGATTCCGCTTCTTTTGCTCTGCGCGTTACCTCAGCCAGCTCTGCTATATGTTTATCTTCGGCTTCCTTTTGTTTTTTCTCTTCTTCGGCTGCACGCAACTTTGATGCCGCTTCTTCTGCTAGCCGTGTTTTCTCAGCCAGCTCGGCTAGATGTTTAGACTCCGCTTCTTTTTTTCTTTTCTCTTCTTCAATTGCACGCAACTTTGATGCCGCTTCTTCTGCTAGCCGCGTTTTCTCGGCCAGCTCCGCTAAACGTTTAGACTCGGCTTCCTTTTGTCTTTTCTCTTCTTCAACTGCACGCAATTTTGATTCTGCTGCTTCTGCTAAACGCGTTTTCTCGGCAAGCTCTGCTAAACGTTTAGCTTCCGCTGCTTTTTGTCTTTTTTCTGCTTCAACTTTTTCCGCACGTAATTTTGATTCCGCTTCTTGCGCTAGACGTGTTTTCTCGGCAAGCTCTACTAGACGTTTAGCTTCTGCTGCTTTTTGTTTTTTTTCTGCTTCAACAGCTGCGCGCACGACTTTTTCAGTAACACGGTCCTCGCTATAAAGTTTACTTAATTCCTTTTTTGCCAATTCAAATCCTTGTTCGGCAGCTAAAAAATACCATTTTGCAGCTTCGACATAGCTCTGAGCGACACCATGGCCACTCTGATACATAAGCCCCAAATTAAACTGTGCCGCGGTACATCGCTGCTCGGCGGCTTTACGGTACCACTTCATCGCCTCGGCATAATTCTGTGTTACGCCTTGGCCACTCTGATACATAATACCCAAACTATTCTGTCCACCAACATGTCCTTGCTCGGCGGCTTTACGGTACCACTTCATCGCTTCGGCATAGCTCTGAGGCACACCGTAGCCATTATCATACATAAGACCCAAATTATACTGCGCTGCGGCATTTCCCTGCTCGGCGGCTTTACGGTACCACTTCACCGCCTCGACATAGCTCTGAGGCACACCGTGGCCATTATAATACATAAGGCCCAAATTATACTGCGCTGCAGCATTTCCCTGCTCGGCGCTCAAACGATACCACTTTACCGCTTCAATATAATCCTGAGGCACACCGTGGCCATTATTATACATAAGACCCAAACTAAACTGCGCTGCAGCATTCCCCTGCTCGGCGCTCAAACGATACCACTTCATCGCCTCGGCATAGCTCTGAGGCACACCGTAGCCATTATCATACATAAGACCCAAATTATACTGCGCTGCGGCATTTCCCTGCTCGGCGGCTTTACAATACCACTTCACCGCCTCGACATAGCTCTGAGGCACACCGTGGCCATTATCATACATAAGACCCAAACTATTCTGCCCGCTCGCATCCCCTTGCTCAGCGCCTTTGCGATACCACTTCACCGCTTCGACATAGTCCTGAGCCACACCCTGACCATTCTTATACATAAGACCCAAACTAAACTGCGCTGTGACATGTCCCTGCTCGGCGGCTTTACGATACCACTTCAATGCTTCCTTGTAGTTTTGGGTAACGCCCTGACCATTATGATACATAACTCCTAAATTAAATTGCGCTACGGCATTTTCTTGCTCGGCACTCAAACGATACCACTTCGCCGCTTCGACATAGTTCTGCGCTACGCCCAAGCCGTTTTCGTACGCGATCCCCAACTGAAACTGCCCCTCGATATTTCCCTGCTCCGCAGCTTTACGGCACCACTTTATCGCCTCGACATAGTTTTGAGATACACCTTCACCATTAGCATACATACTCGTTAATTTAAGTTGCCCATCAACATCTCCCTGCTCGGCAGCTTTGCGGAACAATTTCACCGCTTCGACATAGTCCTGAGCCACATTTCGGCCATTTCGATACATATTCCCCAAACTATTCTGGGCCTCAGCATTTCCCTGCTCGGCGGCTAAACGATACCACTTCACCGCTTCCTTATAATCTTGAAGCACACCATAACCATGGTAATACATAGACCCCAAATTAAACTGTCCTTCGGGACTTTCCTGCTCAGCAGCTTTACGAAACCATTTTACTGCTTCGACATAGTCCTGAGGCACACCTAAACCCTGTTCGTGCATAAAGCCAAAAATATACTGCCCATGAGCATCCCCCTGCTCCACGGAAAGTTGAATCCATTTTAATGCTTCTTTATAGTCTTGGGAAATTCCAAACCCGTTAAAATATGCCCCCCCCAAATTAGCCTGCGCCCCGGCATATCCCTGATCGGCGGCTTTACGGTGCCATTTCATTGCTTCCTTGTAATCTTGAGTAACACCTCGACCATAATAATACATAACTCCCAAATTAGCCTGCGCCCCGGCATGTCCCTGATCGGCGGCTTTACGGTGCCATTTCATTGCCTCCTTGTAATCTTGAATAACGCCCTGACCATCGTAATATATTCTCCCCAAATTAAACTGCGCCAAGGCATATCCCTGATCGGCGGCTTTTCGGTACCACTTCACTGCTTCGGCATAGCTCTGGGGCACACCGTGGCCATTATCATACATAAGACCCAAACTAATCTGCGCCTCGGCATATCCCTGCTCGGCGGCTAGACGGAACCACTTTACTGCCTCTACATAATTTTGCCTCACACCGTAACCATTTTTATACATAAGGCCCAAACTATGCTGTGCCGCGGCACATCCCTGCTCGGCGGATTTACGATACCACTTCACTGCTTCCTTGTAATCTTGAGGAACACCCTGACCATTCTGATACATAAGACCCAAATAAAACTGTCCATTAGCATTTCCCTGCTCGGAGGATTTACGATACCACTTCACAGCTTCACTGTAATCTTGAATAACGCCACGACCATTATGATACATAATTCCCAAATTAACTTGCCCTATGGCGTACCCCTGCTCGGAGGCCTTACGAAACCACTTCACCGCTTCGACATAATTCTGATCCACACTATAGCCACTATCATACATCCACGCCAAATTAGATTGTCCAATCGCATTTCCTTGTAATGCAGAAGCTTCAATCAATGCAAAAAGTCGTTTAACCTCTCGCTCATCCTTTGCTACCCCTTTGCCTTCATGGTGAGCATTAGCCAAATTGCCCCACCCTCGAGGATACCCCTTAGCCGCTGCCATTCTAAAAATTTCAAGTGCTCTGGGGTAATCTCTTTTATAGTAAAGCTTAACGCCTTCATCTATCTTATCTTCCAGGTCTTTATCGTATCCATGCATAAGCTGTTTTCTCTTGTTGGTTTAATTAAAAGTTGAGGCAAATATAATTATTTTAAACTTTATTGACGCCTGGGGGTACGGGGGTACGCGGGTTATTTGTCGGCATCACCACCTTTTCTCTACAGCGCGAAGAAGATAGGTTCTTACTAAAAAAGTTAAAATTTAAAGGATGAGCTGTATGCTGCGCTGAATCCTTAAGAATAGGGGGATGATCTCCAAGCACTGGTACTGTGCGCTGCTTTAAACGCTCAGAACTAGAGGAATGATTTCCCGGCTCTACGCGTTGCCCTGAATGCTCAGAATTAGAGAGATGATCTCCCTCCAGGGAGAGACAAACTGTTGCGGTTTGCGATGGTACAGGAGTATGAACCACGTTCGATTGAACTACAGGAGGATTACTCGATTGGGGCGGTAACGATGGCCTCTTAGAACCCTGTCCTGGACGAGCAGCTGATGAAGGAAATAATTCTTTCTTAGACGCAAGAGCCAATTGAGATCCAGGCTGTAGTGCCGGAGCAACATCCTGTTGGTGTTGGGACTGTGGTTCAGCAACATTCCGTGTACCTTGTATAGCACCTTTATCTAATCCCTTATATTCTCTAACAGACATATAATGTCCGCCTGTATAAGCCAAATGAATTACGGTTTGATCCGCTTGTTGTCGTTTCAATTCAGCGGAATCATAAGTTTCAGCTATATTCCCTTGCCTATCTCTATAATAACAACGAAAACCCAGATATGGATAACGGGTATCCATCACAGCAATAACCACTTTAGCTCTTTTTACCAATGCAAACAATTGATGCACACCAGCCCATTCTCCATTCGTAAAGTTTCTACCTTGAACCAGTAGTCTTAAAGAGGTATGTAGTTCTACATTATTTTGATTAAAGTTGTGTATCCCTTGGAGTTTCAGTTGGTCTTCAACCGCACGATAAAAACAATTTCCATCGCCAGGTACATTCTGAATAGTGTAATGCTCTTCTAAATAAGTTTTTAATGATTCTTGCACAGCCCTTGCGTAGTCAGCTTCTTCACGCTCTACTACAGCTTCTTCATTGCCTTCATAAATCTGCACTGTTTTAGCAAATGCTTCCGCTTCAGCTTTTGCTGCGGCGATGTCTTGCTCTAACCAGGCTGCATCGTCCGCTTCTGCTGCGGCTGTTTGTAAAGAGTGTTTAATGGCTTCTTGAAGTTGCATTTCTTCTTTATTATGTAGTTCTCTTTGTGTGGCACGTCTTTTGATTTCATGTTCTAACTTACCATCCATTGGCAGAGGATATACTTGAGCCAATACTTTTTCTTTTTTATACGTTGTTACGTCCAATTCTGGCAGAACATCGTTTAAAATGCTGACTGAATTCAGATATGACCATTCTGGTTTCTTTTCCCACTGAGAAATAGTATCCAAATACTGTACTCGTTCGGGTTCTCTTGCACTTTCTCCTTCTGGAATTAAACAACCTTCAGACGTCATCACTCTATAGTTTAACCGTGCCTCTTCAGTCACTTTGTCTTTTGTCTTATCTTCGGCAGTTAGAGAGATGGGATCTTTCATCTTCTTAGAAAATTCATGCACCGCTTTATGAACGGCTTTATTGCTTTCTTGCACCGTATTGTCATTCGCCAACTCCATCCCGAAACGCGTCATTATAGTTGCTATTTTTTGTTGGTTTGCTTTGTTACGAGTAAAAGGCTCATCCAAAAGGTATGCCTTGGCGTCTGTTTTATTGGACATGTCTTCGCAAATTACTTGGTATTCTCTGATAGCTTCTTTCAACTCTTCATCAGATGGATTTGCTCCATCTTTTAGCATGAGATAAATCACTCCATCTTTACTTTCAATATAAAAACATTTACCTGCGAGTTCATACTTTCTCACGGCAGGTTCAGTCAACGCTTTTTTAATTTGTTCAAAATACGGTTTTTGGTGTTTTTCTATGGCTTCTTCTAAAATGTTTTTGCCACTAGCCAGCACTTCAAGTAATTGCTCGGCTCTAAAATTGGGTTTATCTGGATTTAAAGTATCCCATAAAACACTGCCCGCCACTGTTAAAGCCGCATTGCCCTTAATTTCTTTTAGTTTTTCTAAATACATCTTCATTCTTGGTATAGAGAGATATTTGAAACATTCAGATTTTTCCAGTTTGAAAACCTCAGGTCTTTCCAGAAGGTCATAAACATCTTTTAACGCATAGTAAAGTGGAGGTCGTCCTGTTATGAGGTGTTTCTTTGAACTTCCAAGAGGTAAAGCTGGCGCAGTGGGGGTTGTTGCAGTAGGCACAAGAGAGTTAATTGCACCCTTTCCTGGTACAGAAGATGAGCCGACAGGGGGCTTTACAACTGGAGTGTGGGGGACGACAACAAGTGGTTTCGAGCCTAAAGGTGGTGAGGCGATATGATGGACATCAACAGGCACAAGAGGTGGTGCATTATCTGGAATGTTTTCTTCACGCAATGGGAAATTTAGACCTTCTTCTTCGACTACCGACCAGAGATCACCATTATCTAAATCTACTCGCTCTAACGCACGCAATGGAGGACGCGGGCTACCCGTCGTGACTTCTTTTTCATCCCCGGAAGAGCCAGTCAACTCATCTTCATCTTTCGGTCTTTCTTCATCACTCGAAAATCCAGTCGATCGATCTTCAGGTCTTTCCGAATCTGTGCCTTCTATCTCATCCTCTGGATCGCGTTCCTCACCTGAATCTGGTATGGAATAGTTATCTTGTTCATCTTCTGTGATACTTTCTGTATCAAGCAACGGCTTTTTTTCATCACCTTTAGATCCTGTTTTTTCTTCGGGATTGTCATATACCTGTTCTGACGATGAGGATATTGCTACGCTTTGTTCAGAAGAATTAGGTGCAGAAGTAGTCGATGCGGACGCATCAAAATCAATACTGCCGCCACTCAAGATATCTTGTTTGCCCGTTGCTGCATCTTTCGCAACATAAACATATGCGTTAACTAGTCTTCTTATTTCCACTGCCGCAAATTGATATAAAGGATTAGTCTCTAAATATGAAAGCAATTCATCAAATGATAAATCCGGAATATTCGATAAACTTAAAATTAAAGATTCTGAAATTTCGAAGCGTATTCCTTTTTCTTGGCATAACTCTTGAAATTTCCGCAATGAACTACATTCTGGAAAATTCAGAACCTTCTCCAAATTACCCAACCTAAGAGAGACATTTTCGTGCGACCAAGATGATGCAATTTGAGACATTGATTGTTTTATAACAACACTTTGTATTAGTTCTCCACTAGAAATTATTTCAGCTTTACCCGCCAACAATTTTGCTTTCGCACAATCGTCTTCACTATTATGCTCATTTGGTTCAAGTGCAGCAACACGGACCTTACGCGCCTCAACTCCGATTTTCTTGCGCGAAGGCAGTAATCTCATACGTTCTAGGAATTCCCTACACACTTCTGATATAGCTTTATTATCAGCAGCATTCCCCAAAGCACCCACAAAAATTTTCATTTCATCCAAGGGTGGAAGTAATTTATCACTATCAATACTGGTGGAAATTTTTTGCTGAAGTTTTGGCGCGAGTTTATAGAAGAGATCAATAAGTTCTGTTTTTTTTGCTTTCAGCGCAACGTTACCTGTTCCCAAAAACGCATTGCAACAAAAAACTTGTATCTTCTGAAAAACTGCAGCTCCATTTTCTGCAGACGCTAAAATTGCTTCGGTAAATTTATTATCCTCAAATAGTTCAGAAAGATCTTCTCTATTTTTAGACAACCACCTCAAAATAGATTTTGGATCATCACCTTTTTTAAGTGCATGCTGAATATCTCCTGGTAAGTCTACGGCTATGCTTTGTGAAGCAAGCGTTGCGACCTCCTCTCTAGCCGACCAGCCGGTTGATGCCATAATTCACTCCCTCGTCCCTTTAAAAACAAACACATTACATCTTAATTATATCAGACGAAGCTTAAGGAATTATGAAATCCATAAGATTTTCTTAAGAAAAACAGAGCTATAGTATCTAAATAATACAAAAAGTGGCTAAAAAAGTATTCTCCAAGCCGCGAGCGTCAGCAGAGTGTTTTTTTCTCAAACAGTCGCGGGGAGGGAAATGGTTGTGGAACAGAAATAACCGCGGCTCGGATTATCCGTTTATATCGAATGCCGAACGCATTCCGAGCCGCGCGCGTTAGCAAGCGGAAATGGTTCAGAGAGCAGTTTTTTGAGATATCGCGGATGTAAAATGTCCGCTGATAATCGCGTGTCGGGTTATTCCGTTATTCATTTATTTTCCGCTCCCTGACGGTCGCGGCTCGGATTATCCGTTTATATCGAATGCCGAACGTATTCCGAGCCGCGCGCGTAAGCAAGCGGAAAATGTTCAGTGCGCCGTTTTTTGAGGTATCGCGAAGGTGAAATATCCGCTGACAATCGCGGTGCGGGTTATTCTATTATTCATCTATTTTCCGCTTGCTTACGCGCGCGGCTCGGATTATCCATTTATATCGAAGGCAGAACGTATTCCGAGCCGCGCGCGTAAGCAAGCGGAAAATGTTCAGTGCGCCGTTTTTTTGAGGTATCGCGAAGTCGAAATATCCGCTGACAATCGCGATGCGGGTTATTCCGTTATTCGTTTATTCGTTTATTTTCCGCTCCCTGACGCGCGCGGCTCGGATTATCCGTTTATATCGAATGCCGAACGTATTCCGAGCCGCGCGCGTAAGCAAGCGGAAAATATTCAGTGCGCCGTTTTTTGAGGTATCGCGAAGGTGAAATATCCGCTGACAATCGCGGTGCGGGTTATTCTATTATTCGTCTATTTTCCGCTTGCTTACGCGCGCGGCTCGGATTATCCATTTATATCGAAGGCAGAACGTATTCCGACGGTTGCGGCTCGGATTGCCATTTCATGTTCCGAGACACGTTGTCATCAGCCATTTGCATAAGCCACCTCGAACTGCTGTAACTTTTCATCTAACTGTTGCTGCAAACGCGCTTTTTCATCTGCAGGTAAAAAACTATAAGTGATAGCATTGCGGCTAATGGCTTTTAATTGTTGATAGTCTAAATGTTGCTCCATAACCGCACGTACATATTCGCGCGTTAAGTTCGTACGCAATATGCCTTCATCATCGGTAGACAATACCACCGGCACTTGATGATCTAAATAGTAATGTAAAGGATGCGCCGCTCCCTTCGCATTCACTAACCAATCATTACTGGTTAAATTAACTTCAACAGCAATCTTTTTTTGTGCCATCATTTTAGTTAAAGCTTCGGCGTTGTCTTCATACGTAATGTCTACGCCATGACCTATGCGCTCGGCATGGCCTACGATAACGGCATCGTGTATATGAAAACGTAGATCGGCAGGAGCAACTGCGCTAGGTGACAGTTCACCTGCATGCAAGCTGATATGTACGCTAGGATATTGTTGATGCAGAAAATCTAATACTTGCATTTGCTGCTTATAGGGTTTTAAAGCTGCAGGCACATCTTCTTGTTGTACTAGATTAATGCCTACAAAATCAGGAGAAGATTTTGCCACGGCAAATGCATTCACCGCCATAGCAAAAAAAGCATCCTCTGGCAGTTGGCGCAAAATATAATATTGAAAGCGTACGGTTACATTACAACCTTCTGCTTGTGGATTTGTATTGCAGCCTAATAAGGTGTGTGCTTTTTCAATAATATTGCGGCCATCGGTAATGGTTTTTTGAATGTTATCGTTAAAGGCTTTGCTGTTTTGTAAAGCTGCTAACTTTTCCGCATAGCTCTTTTTGTCTTTGACTAAATTTGCAAATGAGGCAGATTGGGCATTATCTGGAATAATGGAAATTTCCATATACTGTTCGTTCTGGGAACCGGCGCGCTTTAACACATCTGCTAACAACTCTGCTTCGTGATCTGCTACTATAGGCATAAACTTATAAAATGAAGCAAAGAAATGTTCTTCGGCGCTTTCATTTGTCGCTGTAAAGTTTTTTAAGGACCATGCTTGTAGATACTGTTCATATAAGGCATCGTTGGTGGCTAACGCTGACGCCGCGCAGTTTTTGCCATTGCTTACACTATAGTTGGCTTTATCTAAGCAGTACGGTCCTTTTGCAGCAAGATCTAACATGACTTCGGGATATGCTCCACCTGCCAAATGATAATGTAATTCTCCGCCTTTGGGCATGGCTTTAAGGAAAACGTATAAAGCATTGGGATCTTGCTTGATGGTAGAAAAATAATGATTTACATCCGCTTGTGCGGATAGGCTGATTAAGCTGCAAAGCATTGTTATTGCGAATCGGTGAACGCTAGTCTTAAAAATAGAAATTCTCACAATAAATACCTCTTTTTTTTAACGATTCTTTCTATCCGCTCCCTGACTGTCGCGGCTCGAATAATTCCCACAGTCGCGGTTCGGTTACATGCATTTTTCTTACTACAAGGCGCGAATCGTTACGTTACATCTGCAATAAATATTCTGTTCATTTCTTGAAATACAACTCGCATTGATACTGGTTATTATGCCACAATAGCCGCATGGAATCTAGTTAAAACGCAATATAGACCATTGCGCTGTTATTATTTAGGTATCGTCGGCTGTAGTGTCGGCATCATCGACACCTTAGCCGGCGGTGGAGGTTAGATAATAATCTCTTGCACTTTTTTGCACAGTAATTCAGCAAATGTTTGATGTGCCTTTTCATCAAAGTGGATTCCATCAATGTCAGATAATTGAATATGTGGTGCTGCATCCCAAAAGTGACACTTTTTCTGCTCGGCTAAGTCAGAAAAGTACATCGAAAACTCTTTTGCTTTGTTAATTGCACCTCTAAAGATAAATTCATTATTGATATCTTTATAGCTGTTTTCACTAACGGGAATAGGATAACTTACCAATAATATGGCAGGAGCTTGCTTCATATTCGGCCCATATGTGGAAGATTGAATGATATCGATTAACTCAGCTAATCCCGTAGCAACTTCTTTAGCGCCACGGTTAAACTCAATTTTTAAATCATTAGCGCCCAGAAACAAGATGACTAAATCCAAGGGAGCATGCGAATATAAACAAGGTGCTAAATAGGTTTTTCCATTACGATCAGGGAAAAGATTTGGCGTATTGATATTAGTGGTGCGTGCATTTAAACCAGATTCAATGATATGGTATTTATTCCCCAAATATTCTTGTAATAGTCCCGTCCAACGAATATGTCGCGCATACCGTTCCATATAAAATGTAGCAAAATTTATAGAGCCAGGTACAAATCCCCAGGTATTGGAATCGCCATAACATAAAATGTTTTTTATAGTTTCCATATTCATCACCCTGAACCTGTTCAATATACCCTGTTCATTATACAACGGACGGGCTTAAACGCCAATGATTTTTAAATAAATGGTTTTAAACTATTAGGTTCATTAGAATATATATCATCCCCCCCCTGACGGTCGCGGCTCGGATAATTCCGACAATCATGGCTCGGAAACCTTGCGGTACAGGAAGTTCTGCGCTCTGTTTTAATTTCCGCTCCCTGACGGTCGCGGCTCGGATAGTTACGGCGATCGCGGCGCGGATAATTCCGACAATCGCGGCTCGAAGATTCGTTTGTATGTTCTTTTTGATTTCGCTGTCAATTCCCCTTATACTAGCGAATATTCTTAATAAAAGTAGACCTACTATGCTCAGTTTCCTACAAAATTGGCCTATAGCCATATTCCCCGCCCTATTACTGTTTCTACTCTCTCTGGAAAAAAAACCGCGGTTAAGCAGCAACTTACGTATTTTTATAAGCTTAATTCTGGGCATCGCTGGCGGCATGTTGCTCAACTATTTTCACTCCCTTTTAACGCCCTTTAGCAACCAATTCATTGCCCAATCCTTAACCTTAGTCAGCGATGGTTATTTAGATTTGCTGCGTATGTTGGTATTACCCTTAATCTTAACCTCGATTATCCATGCTTTTATTCACTTAGGTGATCACCCTGGCGAAATCATAGGAAAATTGATTTCCCGCTCTGTAGGCTTATTGTTGTTATTAACTGCCGTCGCTTCCGCGATAGGCATGGCAGTCGCTTCATGGCTGCACGTAGGGCGACAATTGTCTTTGCCCAGCGATGGCCCGCTGCCCACACATCATTACACCGGCTTAGTCGATACACTATTAGGTATGATCCCCAGTAACCCCATTGCCGCCATGAGCAATGAAAATACCGTTGCCATTGCTATTTTTGCCTGCTTGTTGGGTATCAGTGCGTTGCAGATCTACAAAAAAGAAAAATCACATGCTGAAAGTTTCAAAGCGCTTATTACTTCCACTTTTCATATGGTCAAACAGTTGGCTCGCTTGGTGATTCGCACGACTCCTTACGGCGTATTGGCCTTACTGGCTAAGATCAGCAGCACTCAAGGTTTTCATACCTTGGTCGGCATCGCCAATTATTTCATCGCCATTTACATCGCCGTGATGCTGGTGTTTATACTGCAATTAACTTTAGTCGCTCTGTGCGCACGGATTTCACCATGGACTTATTTGAAAAAAGCCTACCCTGTTTTATTAGTAGCCTTTACTACGCGTTCTAGTTTTGGTTGCTTACCCTTAAGCGAAGAAACCTTACACGATCGCTTTAAAGTATCGCAATTAACCTCTAGCTTTGTACCCAGTATGGGCGCCACATTGGGCATGAGTGCTTGTGCCGGCGTATTCCCCGCCGTATTGGTGGTAATGGCCTTAGCCGTGACGCATCAACCGATGACAGTTTCACTATTCTTAATGGTGATGTTCATTAATACCATTGCTTCGCTGGGTATTTCCGGTATTCCAGGTACGGCTTTTATAGCCGCAACCGTTACGCTCACCGCAATGGGATTACCCTATGCTGTAGTGGGTTTGGTGCAAGGGGTAGACAGCATTGTGGATATGGGACGCACCGCAACGAATGTAAATGGCACTTTGGCTACGGCCATTATTGTGGATCAGGGATTGTCTAAACCGCTAGATCCAGAAGATGAGATAGAAGGTACTCCGAGCCGCGCGCGTTAGCAAGCGGAAAATATTCAGCGAGCGGTTTTTGAGGTATCGCGGAGGTAAAATACCCATGGACAATCGCGGTCAGGGTATTTCTGCTATTACGCTCCCTCACGGTCGCGGCTCGGAGTTTGATTCGTATGCGGTCGCGGCTCCGTTATAATCGCGGCGCAATAGTTACGGCAAATGTTCCAACACCATCTCTATAGTCTTACTCATAGTCTGGGCATAATGGTTTGAGAAAGTGCCCTTAGCGCGATTAGCCACAATCACATTCACCGATAAAGCACGATGACCCATCAATTGGCTTAAACCATAAATACCGGATGTTTCCATTTCAAAATTAGTGACTCGTTCGTCTTGATAACGAAAGTCTCTTAATCTATCTAAGAAATGCGTAAATCGTGGCGCCAAACGAACACGTCGTCCTTGCGGCGCATAAAATCCCGGATAAGTTGCAGTCATACCTTGGGTATCGGCATAAGGCGCATAATGAGCCAATAAGTCTTTATCCACAGAAGCCACATAAGGGTGTAGTCCTTCTTGTTTAAAGAAGTCCGCAAATGCTGCTTCTACAGGCCTATCCACAGGTGCTGCGCTGTCGCGATAATAGTCTAATAAGTTATCGAAACCCACTCCGCGTGCCGATAAAGCAACGCTATCCACTTCGGTTTCAGCTTGCAAGGCACCGCTTGTACCTATACGTATAAAAGTTAAAGTGCTTAGTTTTTCCTTAACCTGCCTTGTTTTTAAATCCACATTTACTAAGGCATCCACTTCATTTAAAACGATGTCTATGTTATCTGTACCCATTCCCGTTGAAATCACGGATAGATGACGTTTACCCAACCAGCCAGTGTGCGTGATTATTTCACGATTGTGCTGACGCACCTCTATTTTGTCGAAGTGTTTGGATACTTTTTCTACTCGGTTTGGATCGCCCACTAAAATAACCGTGGGGGCCAATTCTTCTGGTAGCAAATTTAAATGGTAAATGCGGCCTTCTGCCGTCAAAACTAAATCAGCTTCTGAAATTGTCATAGCGCTTTGTTATCCTTTATTGTAGTTTTAGTAATTGCCAATAGCGTGAAATCGCATCTAAGGCATTATCGTTGAGATCGGTTTGAAAATAACCCTGACTTAACACCTCTGGGCTAGGAGAAAGAATTTTACTATTTGCTATTTCTGGCGGCAAATACGCGCGGGCCGCCAAATTTGCAGTAGGATAAAATGTTTCTTTAACTTGCATTGCCGCTATTTTTGCCTGTAACACATAGTTTAAGAATCTATAGGCATTCTCGCGATGCGGTGCATTGGTAGGCACCACAAAACAATCCACCCAGATCACAAATTTGTCTTTAGGATAAATAAATTCTATATTTGGATTTTGCAGACTGGCCTTATAGACATCCGCATTCCAAGCCATGCCTATGGTCACATCTTCATCGATCAACAAAGAAGGCACGGAGCTGCTATTATAAAGGCGTACATTAGGCAATAAAGCCACTAAGTTTTGGTAGGCTTGTTGTAAATGCTGCAAATTGTTTTCGTTAGGGGAATAGCCCAAGGTCAGCAAACCGATATTAAACACCTCTCTAGGATCATCTAATAGCAACAACGAATCACGATATTTGGGAGACCATAAATCAGTCCATTTCTCCAGCTTATCATGTGGATAATATTTACGGTTTACCACAATACCGGTTAAACCCAAGACCCAAGGAATACTGTATTCACCGGTAGGATCATAATCTGGGTGCGTAAAGGCTGGATTGAGGTTGCCATAATTAGAAAGTTTACTTCTATCCAATTTCTCTATCATATTTTCGCGCGCCATACGCGAAATATAATAGCTGGATGGCTCAACCACATCATATTGCGTTTGTTTGCTCGCCTTCATTTTAGCGTACAATGCTTCGTTGCTATCGAAGGTAGAAAAATTAACCTTAATTCCCGTATCCTTCTGGAATTGCATAACCACCTTTGGAGAGACTTCTTGAGACCACGCGTAAACATTCACAACATTATCATCCGCCAGAGCGACAGAGAAAAATAAGCTTAGCCACATGAATACCCATTTTTTCATAGCTTTTTCTTCCTCGTGACCCATTGCGACAAACAAACCAATATTAATGTCAGACCAAACAATAAGCTACACAGCGCATTGAGCTCTACATTAACACCCATGCGTGCTAAGCCAAAAATCTTGATCGGCAAGATCTCAAAACCAGGCCCCGAGACAAAATAGCTGATGACGATATCATCGAAAGACAAGGCAAAACACAACAAAGCCCCGGAAATAAGTGCAGGCAATAAGATAGGAACAATGATATGCCAAAAGGTTTGTAACTCGCTGGCACCCAAATCGCTGGCAGCGGCAAAGATATTGGGGTCGATGCTTTTGGCACGGCTATACACTATAACCACCACAAAAGGGATACAGAAGGTAACATGCGCGATATACAAAGACCAAAAGCCTAAGGCCAAACCACTCAAAGAGAATAATATTAATAACGCGATCCCCATGACTATGTCGGGTGTGATAATAATCACAAACAACAAGCCTTGTAACATATTTTTACCGCGAAACTGATATCGATATAAACTGATCGCAGCCAAGGTGCCTATAAACAGTGCCGAAGTCGTTGCGGCCAGTGCTAAGTAAAAAGAATGCCATACCGCAAGCCACAAGCTACTGTCCTGTAAAACAGCGCGGTACCAATTCAAGGTAAAACCATGCCATAACATCGAAAAGGTTGCATTATTAAAAGAATAAACTATTAACGTACCTATAGGGATATATAAAAACAGATAAATCAGAGTTAAATAAAAACTTCTAAATGGCCGCATCATAATTGATCCTCTTGTTACTCTTGAACCAATAAATGAGCAAGCCTATGGCCATAATCACCGTCAACAGTACACTGGTAGCAGCGCCGCGCGGCCAGTTATTGGCCATTAAGAATTGATCTTCAATTAAATTACCCAATAACAATGCCTTAGCACCCCCTAATAGATCGGAGATAAAAAATAAGGTCATAGCGGGTAGAAAAACTAAAGTACAACCGCCCACAATGCCGGGTATGCTGAGAGGAATAATGACTTTACGAAAAATAGTTGTGTATTTTGCGCCTAGATCTTTAGCCGCTTCGATTAAAGAAATATCAAACCGCTCTAGATTCACATAAATCGGTAAAATCATAAAAGGCAATAAATTGTAAATTAACCCTATAGCCACGGCCGTGTTGGTAAATAAAATCTGTAAGGGTTCGTGAATTAAACCCAGGGACAACAAGGCGGTATTTAACAAACCTTTTGTTTTCAATAGGCTCATCATGGCATAAGTGCGTACCACTGAGCTGGTCCAGAATGGTAGTAACAATAATAATAACGCGGTATTCTGTAATCTTTCCGGTAATCTAGAGATAATATAGGCAAAAGGATAGCCCAACAGCAAACACGCCGCCGTGACCATAAAAGCGATGTAAAAAGATTTGATAAATATTTTAAAGAAAATAGGATCGAATAAATCCTCGTAATTTTGCAAGGTAAAATGCCATAAAGCGATATGGTCTGGATCATGTTGCAGAAAACTCATCACCACCATGACTAAAAAAGACAATAAGCCAAAAATGCACAGCCAAGTTGTAATCAAGCCTACCGAAAAATATTGAAACTTATTCCTCATAAGGCAGTACCACCTCCCAACCTATAGGCCAATTGACCCATACAGATTCGCCTATGACGTAGGTGACATCTTCGCCATTGTCTTCGTCAAAAAACTCGGTAACGGATAATAGTTTGCCGTCGGGTAATTTAATGATTAAATCAACCGTGGTGCCTTTGTAAATGACTTCATTGACTACAGCAGGGAACATCATTTTGATATCGTCTATTTCAGAACGATGATAGACGCGCGTATCTTCTGGTCTAATCAGTAAATGAATTTTATCGCCGCGTTTAAATTGACCATCATTTTCCAATTCATATTGAATATCTTGCACAGTGACTTTGATGGTTTTATCATTGGCATCGTCGATTACGACATCAAAAATGTTACTCTCGCCTATAAAGGTTGCCACGGAAATATTTTTAGGCGTTTCGTAAATATCGCGTGGTGTACCTTGCTGTACTACATTTCCTTGTTGCATCACTACGATGCTGTCCGACATAGATAACGCTTCTTCTTGATCGTGCGTCACAAAAACGAAAGCAATACCTAGCTTACGTTGCAATTGTTTTAATTCAATTTGCATATTTTTGCGCAAGCGATAATCCAAAGAACTCAAGGGCTCATCCAGTAACAACACTATAGGCTCTTTGACTACCGCTCTGGCTATAGCCACACGTTGTTGTTGGCCGCCGCTTAATTCACTCGGTTTACGCTGTTCATAACCAGACAGGCGCACCATGCGCAACATTTCGTTGACGCGTCGTTCTATTTCCACTTCTGTTACCCCATCGCAACGCAAGCCAAAAGCTACATTGTCGAAGACAGTCATATGAGGGAATAAGGCATAGCTTTGAAATACGGTGTTGACATGTCGTTCTTGGGGCGTCATGTCTTTGGCGTCTTTACCGTTGATTAGAATTTGACCTGAAGTAGGTTTCTCTAAACCCGCCAACAAGCGCAATAAGGTTGTCTTACCGCAGCCGGAAGGTCCTAATAAGGTTAAAAATTCACCATCTTTAACATTAAGGTTAATGTTTTGTAAGATCTGTTGTCCGCCATATGATTTAAAAATACCGCGGATCTCAATAATGTTCTTTTCAGCCATGGCTCACCCTTAAATAAAGTATAAAAAAAGAATGACTTTCTGCACTAGAACACCGATCTTGGGCCATAGCCGAGGATTTTACAGCGAAACAAGACCCCTTTTGCGCCCAATCCATCGGGATTAAGCCAAAAGGAACGCTTATGGCGCTCATGCAGTCCATGCAAAATACGGCATTTTGAGGTCTAGGTCAATAGTTTTAGGGAAATTCTTTTTATGTATGTGGGTAGATGAAACAAAGGAGTTTTATGAGGGAAAAGCTTGAAATATAGACACATTGATTATTTAACGGTCAAACCAGGAGGCTTTTAATATTTCCTTAATGTTTTCGCGCTATAATTGCACATAATTCTACGCCGGAAAAATGTCTTCTGGATATCGTCAGATTAGAATCAAAGAAACTTTAATATTATCAAAATAAATACGAGGTAAATTATGGCCGCGAATCCCAACTCAATAGATACACTTATAACCGAGATAGAAGCGCTTGATTCTAAGGCACTTGACACTCTTATAGAAGATAATCCAGAAATAATCTGCCCCATTAGTGGAGAGATTATGCGAGATCCGGTGAGTGTTGCGACGGGGCACACCTTTAACAGAGAGGGTATAGCACAATGGCTTTCTAATCATAATACCAATCCTGTCACCGGGGAGATTCTACAACATAAGGAATTAGCTCCAAATTGGTCTCTAAAAAGCATGATCACTCGAAAATTAGAGGGGCTTAAGAAAGCACTTTCTCAGCAAAATAATCGTAGCCAATCCTCGAGTTCTAGTAGCAGTTCCAGTAGTTACGGTGCTACTGTCGCGCGATTCGAAAAACCAAAAACTTCTGCGCCGCCGCACGCTCTGCTCGACGATAAAGAACAACAACATCCAGAAGCCTGGTATGCTCGTGCGCAAGATGAAAATACAAACCCAGTAGAAGCCAGAAGACTGTATGCTTTAATTATGGAAGAAGGAAAAAAAGGCGACGCAGCAGCACAATATTTTTTGTATCACATGTATGGGAGTGGCCACGGTGTTTTACGTGATTCTAGTGTAGCTTATAATTATCTTACAAGATCTGCAGAGAAAAGATATTTTCCAGCACAGAATGCACTAGCACGCATGAATGAAAAGCTTGCCCTAAATAGTTCATTCGTAGCATCACAATCCTCTTTCTTCAATCAGAGTAAGCAATCTTCCTCTATAAAAAAAGACCCGGCTACTCTATACAGTGAAGGATGTAAACATCGAGATACAGGTGACTTTTCTTCAGCACAACGCTGTTTTGAAGAGGCAGCAAAGCAAAAATCACCAGAAGCCTGTTATGCGCTTGCCCAAATGTATGAGGATGAAAAGATTTGGGTCCAAAATAGTAATGATAGACCTCTCTATATCCAACATTGGTATACTCAAGCAGCATCGTTCGGACATACAGACGCAGCCTATCGCATGGGCCAAATTCACGATAAAAAACAATATCGTTATGGCAATATTACTATAGATGGGCGAGTCATCTACTTCGCTCCTGTAAACATGAACACAAGCCATAAATGGTATTTACGCGCTGGCGCAACACATGCAGGAGCACAGTATAAGTTAGGTCTGTACTATGAAGAGCGGTATAACCGCGGAAGTGCTTACAGCTGCTATCAACGCGCTCTCGCTGCAAATAAGGGGCATCATGCCGCAGCCGACGCTTTAATCCAGTTGAGTGCAGAGGTACAAGTAGAGCTAGATTCCTATGTTAGTCAAAAAGACCTTGCTAATAAATCCGCTCTATGGGGTCCTTCAGAGGACGATGTGGCTAGAGTAACACTGGCAATAGCGCTTAGAGGTAAGTTGTCTGGTCAGGAGAGCGCGCGAATGTTTTCTAAGAAAGAGGTAGAACTTATTTTTTCGTCTGATAGGCTTAACGCTATTCTCAATAAACCTCAGCATTCCTGGATTATTGATAAACTGCGTGGCGAGTGGGCCGAAGAACCGCAGGCTCAAAACGCCCCGCGTATGGGAATGAGCAACGGCAGATAATCCCTAGTCTAAAAATACCCCTGGCGCATCCAGCGCCAGGGATTTTTCCTTAATGATCACCCCGTCATTTTTTGCTATAATCCTGTCATTCAATAATTCATTTCAGGAGTTATCATGGGCAAACGTATTATTTTGTTTTTATTAACTAACTTGGCTGTCATCGTGGTGGCTTCGTTCATTTTAAACTTATTGGGGGTAACACCTTATTTAACGCAGAAAGGTTTGAATTATCAGTCTTTGTTCATCTTTGCGCTTATTTTTGGGTTTGCAGGAGCGATTATTTCGCTGCTCTTGTCGAAAACCATCGCTATTTACGGCTATGGCGTCAAACGCATCCAAAGTCCCAGCAACAACTATGAAAGAATATTATTTACCACTGTGCAAAATTTGGCACAAAGAGCCGGCATCGGCATGCCTGAGATCGGTATTTACGATAGTCCCGAGCCCAATGCTTTTGCCACCGGTTGGAATAGGAATAAATCCTTAGTAGCCGTGTCCACTGGCTTGTTGCAAAATATGACTCAACAAGAATTGGATGGTGTCTTGGGCCATGAAATTTCTCATATTGCCAATGGCGACATGGTAACGATGACTCTGTTACAAGGTGTGTTGAATACTTTTGTGATCTTCTTCGCGCGCATCGTCGCTTTTGCCATTGCGCAAGTGCTACAAAAAGACGAAGAAGGCGGCGGCATCAGTATGATGGCTTATTGGCTCATCAGTATGGTGTTTGAAATTGTATTTGGTATTTTGGCAAGCTTAATCGTCTTGGCCTATTCACGCAGACGCGAGTTCAGAGCCGATGCCGGTTCAGTGCGTTTGGTGAATAAAGCCAGCATGATAGCGGCCCTGCAACGTTTGCAACAGTTAACAGCCAAAACACCGGAAGACAATCGCGTACCATCGATGGCGGCATTTAAGATTTCTCATCAAAGCCGTTTTGGCAAATGGTTTGCAAGTCATCCGCCGTTGGAAGCAAGGATTGAAGCGTTGGAAAAAATGGGTTAGAGCCGCGACCGTCAGGGAGCGGGAATGATTTCCGAGCCGCGACCGTTAGGGAGCGGATGGATTCAGAGTTAAAGATCAAAATTAAAAGTTTGCCCCTTCACCACGAAACCTTTGAATCCATCGATTTTGGCTTCAGGTAATGGCCCTGGGTTATAGTGATATAGCCACATCTTATTGCGAATCTCAGGAGACAAGCTTAATAGTTCGGAATAACTGGCATGCACGCCACTCGCGACTTGGGTTGTTTCACAATCTTGAAAGATAAGATCGGCCCATTCATAGAAATCACAAATCTGTGTAGGCGCAAATTGCGTGTCGGTTGTAATAAATACCTTCGTACCATTCGCCGTAAAAATCAAACCAAAGCTGGGTAGAATTTTAAAACCATTCATCACGTGTACGGTTTGCACCGTTTGCAAAGTCAGTTTGTTCCATTTGAACGGTTCGTTATCATTGATAAGATGCACTTTGAAATACGTGCTTAAATCAGCAATACTGCCTTGTAAAGAAGTCATACCACCCGATAATACTTTTTCCCATAAAGGTACTTGTAAAGAATGATGTATGTATAATTTCGGTCTATGGCAACTGGGGTCAAAATAAGTAGTAAAGCCCAACCATTCCAAACCGCCCGCGTGATCTGCATGCAAGTGACTCACATAAACATCGTGTATATCTTTATAACCCATCCCTAGCTCTGCTAGAGACAAGCGTACATCGGAGCCACAATCAATCAGTAATTTGCAATCGCTATCATCGATCAGCAGCATATTAGAGTGATAGTTACCACTATTCACTGTAAATGCTGACCCCGAACCTAAAAAAATGAGTTTCATCCCTTCAAAACCCCGCAATTGTTAACCAATCAAAAAGTCTGTGAAATGTTTAAAAGGCACATCCCACGATTCCACATCCTCTACCTGCGCACGTGGTGGTCCTTCCCATAGCCACTCTTCTAGCTGCTCTAAATGCTCCATGTCTCCACAAGCAACCACTTCAACCGAACCATCTCCTACATTTAAAACCCGTCCAGTCAACCCCAGCTCCCACGCTTTTTGCTGCGCACCCCGCCGATAAAAAACCCCTTGAACTTTCCCTGTAATTTTGTATTGTTTACATACTTTGCTCATATTCAACCCATATTCAAAACTTTTTTAAAATAAATTCTCTCTTAAGGTGTCATATCTGCCAATTCATTGGTGCTATGTACCATCGCGTCAATAATAGGAACCTCCGTAATAGCATGGCCCGCATCACGAATAATTTTTAGCTTAGATTTCGGCCAAGCATTATGTAGTTCCCAGGCATTTCCCAATAAACATACCATATCATAACGGCCATGTATAATGGTTCCAGGAATATCCGCTAAAGCCTTAGCATTCCCCAAAACTTCATTGTCTTTTAAAAAACAATTTTGTCTAAAGTAATGGCAACTGATGCGTGCTAAAGAGTTGGCATGTGGAGGGTCAGTAAAATGGTCTATACGTTTTTGTTGTGGCTCTAAAGTGGTTGCGCGCCCTTCCCACGATGCCCAAGCTTTAGCAGCAACACGGCGCACTAAGTCATCATTACCCGTTAAGCGCGTATAATATGCGTTCAACAGATCGCTACGCTCGTTTTCTGGGATTGGTGCTACAAAGGATTCCCAATAATCGGGAAAAATAAGACGGGTGCCATCACCGAAAAACCAATTGATATCTTCCTTACGGCCTAAGAATATACTCCACAACAATAAAGCACGTACTCGTTGCGGATGCTTTTCGGCATATAACAAAGCCAACAAACTACCCCAGCCGCCGCCGGCCACTAACCAGCGATCGATTTGCAAGGTTTTGCGTATAGTTTCTATATCGGCTAATAAATCTTGAGTGGTATTGTTTTCTAAACAGGACAATGGCGTCGATTGACCACAGCCACGCTGGTCAAACAAAATGATGCGATAACGCTCTGGATCAAACAAACGGCGATGCAAGGTTTCAGAAAACCCGCCTGGGCCACTGTGTATAACGATAGCAGGGATGCCATAAGGGGTTCCCGATTCCTCAACATAAAGCTGATGCCCCCCACTGACGGGGATGCTATAGACTTCATTAACTTTAAGTGGCGGATAATACGTATACATGCGTCTACTCTTTATTACATAACTCTATATAGAATATAGGCAAGAATTTGTAAATTTGCGAATTTTATGTTTTTTTAGCGCTGAATGGTGGGGTAAGGCGTTTATACACAGGGTTTATGTGTTTGTATATTTTTATTTATACTATGGCATGCATTTTGCGTGCCATCTATGTTCAGCCACATCCAGAGCTCAATATTATAACTCCCTGCTGGCCGGGCCCGGCCAGCATTGGATTATAATATTGAGCCCTGAATATAACCAAACCTAGAAAATATAGAATTCACAGACTAGGCCTAAGTCCCGTCCCTACTCTGACGTTTACGATCCGTTTCTTTTAACAGTTTCTTACGCAAACGCGTGTGATTTGGGGTAACTTCGACTAATTCATCGTCATTGATAAACTCTAGCGCTTGTTCTAAAGTTAACTTTTGTGGCGGTGTTAACAAAATTGCGTCGTCCGTACCTGAAGCGCGAATGTTGGTTAATTGTTTAGTCTTAGATACATTCACCACTAAATCATTGTCTCTAGAATGAATACCCACTATCATGCCATCGTATACATCTACTTGCGGCCCTATGAACAAACGGCCACGCTCTTGTAAACCCCACAAAGCATAACCCACGGAAACACCATTGGCGTTGGCAATCAACACGCCATTCTTACGCGCTAAGATCTTTCCAGGTTTAATAGGAGCATAACGATCAAACACGTGATACATCAAGCCTGAACCTGAAGTGATAGTTAAAAATTCACCATGAAAACCAATTAAACCGCGTGTAGGAATTTCATAGTCTAAACGCACACGTCCTTTGCCATCGGAATGCATGTTTTTCAGATCGCCGCGTCTTAAGCCCAATTTTTCCATAACCGTGCCTTGATGTGTTTCTTCCACGTCTACTGTCAATATTTCATATGGTTCCATCAATTCACCATTGATTTCTTTGACTATAACCTCGGGCCTAGACACACCCAATTCATAACCTTCACGGCGCATGTTTTCAATTAAAATAGATAGATGTAATTCGCCTCGTCCTGAAACACGAAAGCGATCAGGATTCTCGGTATCTTCCACGCGCAAAGCAACGTTGTGGATCAATTCGCGTGCCAGACGTTCGCGAATTTGTCTGCTGGTTAAGTACTTACCGTCACGGCCTGCAAAAGGCGAATTATTGACGCAAAAGGTCATCGTCACCGTAGGTTCATCCACCGACAATGGCGGCAATGCTTCAACTGCATTGGGATCACACAAGGTGTCGGAAATGCCTAAGCTTTCCAGACCCGTTACGGCAACTATATCTCCTGCCAAAGCTTCTTGCGTCTCCACGCGTTGTAAACCCAAATGAGTAAAGACCTGCAGAATACGGCCGTTGCGGCTTTCGCCTTCGGCATTGATTACAGTTATCGGCATATTGTTGCGCGCCCGCCCTCGACTGATGCGGCCTATACCTATAGCCCCTACATAGCTGGAATAGTCTATGCTGGAGATCTGCATTTGAAAAGGACCGTCTAGATCGACTTTAGGCGGCGACACCTTGTCGATAATCGTTTGAAATAAAGGTGTTAAATCTGTGCCGGGTTTATCTATGTCCAACGTAGCCGTACCTAAAACGGCTGAAGTATACACAATAGGAAAATCCAATTGCTCATCGGTGGCACCTAGATTGACAAACAAATCAAAGACTTGGTCTACGGCCCAATCGGGTCTAGCGCCTTCACGGTCTATTTTGTTGATAACCAAAATGGGTTTTAAGCCCTGTAAAAAGGCCTTTTGCGTCACAAACCGGGTTTGTGGCATAGGACCATCGACGGCGTCTACCAATAGCAATACGGAATCGACCATAGACAGAATACGCTCTACTTCGCCACCGAAATCGGCATGTCCAGGGGTATCTACGATGTTAATATGGTGATCATGCCAATGAATAGCGGTATTTTTGGCTAAAATGGTAATACCACGCTCTTTTTCTAGATCGTTGCTGTCCATAATGCGTTCTTCTATATCACCGCGAGTCGATAAAGTGCCGGATTGGCGTAATAATTTGTCGACTAGGGTCGTTTTGCCGTGATCAACGTGAGCAATAATAGCAATATTGCGTAATTTGTTTATAAAAGTCGTAGACATAAGATACGGTTAACTCCTCAAGAAATAGATAGTTTTAGCTCGTAACTACTCGCCTCTTATAGGCAAAAAAACTCCTATTGGGCGCATTGAAGTATATCTCAACCCTCCGCTCCCTAACGGTCGCGGCTCGGTTTATCCTTTTAAACCGAGCCGCGACCGTTAGGGAGCGGAGGGGGAAAGTAGCTACTTTAGCCCTTTACATGCAGAATCACTCAAATTTGACTATGCTTAATGTAGGGCTTAAGGCCAGCTATTATACACGAAAATAATAATTTAGCGAGAGAGGGTTTTTATCATGCAAGACATTATCACCTACCCGACCTCCTTGGCGCAATGGCAGGCATTGATCAACGAAGCCACCGTTGATGCTCATATACGCTTAAATGAAGACTTAGAAAGCTATCTGGTATTCCTGTTAATGCGCTTTAGCACCAAACCCGAAATGGCCCACAGTGTCTTGGCTATAGATTTTCTCTCGGCCTTTAGTGACAACGCTCCAGACCGATCTCAGCAATTACAATCTGTAGGCGATAAATGCTTATTGCTGGCCGGACTATTTCCCGGTCGCGCCGAACGCAAACACGTGCGCATCAGTTATTTCATTCATTTGGGACAAAGTGCTTACAGCAGTCTATCGTCTGTTTCCACTCCTAGTTGGGCGTTATTATTTAACTCCTTAAGCGATGCTTTTGTACCTTTAACCGATGTACTGCTAACCGCACGTAGTTTGAATCAAGTTCCTGCCCTCACCCCCCTGCAAGCAGAAGAGCTATACAGCGACACTCACAGCAGTGCCGCTAAGCGTACACTGCCGGAGAGTGGTGTGCTGGGAGTAGTCGCTAACCAGAATAAAAATTTATAGATTTAAACCCCGAGGAAGTAAACCAGGAATAATACTAGGTAGCAAAGATGTTCTTCTGGTTGAGTCTGAATTAGAGAAAAAGCTGCATGAATTACCCGTTAGCAATAATTGCTGCTCTCCAATTGAAGATGGTGCGCAAGATTTAGCAACATAGTATATACCCGATCCTATCGCTGCTGCTGCTGCATACGTTGCAGAACCTATCGTTGATGCTGTAGTACGCGCTGTAGAACCTACCGCCGATGCTGTAGTACGCGCTGTAGAACCTACCGCCGATGCTGTTGCAATTACCGCGTTTGTAGCAAGTTGTGCTACTGTAGTTTCAGGGATATTTTCTTTTAAAATGCTATCTGCTTCTCCGTTAAGAACCTTAGAAAGCAAATTAGCTTGTGGGTCAATATTCTGTTGTATTGCTCCCCAAACAACTTCTATTCCACCCAAAACAGCTGAATTATTGATTACGCAGGCATTAATTGTACCGATAATTTCATCTGCATTTGCTAAAATTTTTAATATTTTTCCATAGAGGCTATCTAAATTTAAGCTCATTAATGCCATCAGTATGTCCAAAAGAAATTGGTTGAAATCTTCCATAGCCTTATGAAAACCTATACCAGATAATGGAATCAATCCAAGCAATACTCCAAAACCTATCATGGCTATGCTAACTTTCCAAGGGGATTTTTCAAACATAAAATGAACATTTCTAGCGGTATCTATACAATGGTATATTCTGAATAACTCTTTAAACCATAGCAATGAATATACGGCTGTTTTAACAATAATAGGAAATATCCCAAAGAATCCACCTACGCTGCGCGCTGCCCAAATAAACGAACTGTCGTTTTCAATACCAAATTGGGCAAATAGCTTCAAAATAAGTACATACGGACCATAGAATAGCGCGATAGCTGAAATTATAGCTTCGGCATTATAAAAAAATTTCATAAGGGCCTGCACAGTAGAATTATCATCCCATAATGAAATGTTATTGTCTTCTGCAAACTTTGCTATATAATCGCTTTTCTCTTGCGAAGAAAGTGATCTAAACCAAGTAACAAATTGTTCTTCGGACTCAAATTCTGCTTGAATATTTAATTCATGAGATGCCGAAGAAAGTTTGGGCAATAAGTCCCTTATTTCATCGTCGCTTCTTCCTGCAAGATGATAAGACAAAGATCTAAGTTGATCCATTAGTGTAATATCTTCCTGTTTAGTAGATAAGCGTGCATACCACATGCTCGTAAAAGCTAAATTCAAGCAAAATGAAGAACCAAATATCCCCAGAGCACTAAACCATGTAAATGCTATATTTTTTGGATTTCTCACTTTTGTCCACGGCGTGGTTGCTAGCACAGCTGCCATAAAAACATCTGATAAAGCAGTGCCAAATGACACCGTAGTCAAAATAGAATCTTTTCTCAATCTCCCATCATGATAAGCGTTGACTACACTATAAGTACCTATGCTGCTCAAAAAAGCATTCGCGGCCACTGACCCAGAACCCACATAAACTGCAAAGAAACATTCTCCATCATCATCCCCCTTACCACAGTCATAGACCAGCACCTTAGCTTCGCTTGCAGCCGAGAAAAACCGATCTAAATTATACAATGGTGATAACGAGATAAAAACCCAACCCGTTATATTGACTGGATGGGCATAAAAAAATGGTTTGCTTGTAGAAACTAATTGGAGCTCGTTAGGCAACTCTCCATTTGTGTCTGGTGCTGACCTTATCTTATCTAATGGTCCAGATATAAGTGCATCCTCAATATTAGGCGGGGGTGATTGCGTTTTAGGCATACTATTTTATCCTCATTTTTAATTTATTATTTTTCACAAAAAAACTCAATACAACTATCCAAAATAATTGCGCTTTTACAAAATCCGTCAATGGAAACAAAGATTTTTAGTTATTCAATTTCTCGCGGGGATAAAAAATAAGTCTATGCCCTTCGCTTTATATGTATGTTTTTTTTATTCAACTAAAAAATAAACCGATAAATAATTTTCTTCATCGTTCAGGGGCAGATTTTAAGAGATATGCGAGTAAAAAGCAATGTTTTTGTACGAAAGATTGGACTTTTTGTGTAAATATTGTCATCTTTGATCAGGCCAAAGGCCGGGAATTCAGAAAAAAATATGTGTATTGATAATCATTTGCATTTACCGCCTGGCGACAAAATTCATGCCCGTTGTTGCTGCCGCAAGTAAGAATTTACGGCCCAATAACCGCCTAAAGCCCCTAAAATACTGCCTATAAACAATAGGGTCCACAAGGCCCCGATGCCTAAATAGGGCGTATGAAAGGCCACGCCATAGGAATCAGCCAGGTTACGCACGCTGGGGGTTAATACCAACAAGATTAAATTATCCATCATCCACGCCAATAAACCGCCCCAAAATCCATACTGTAAACCCATGTAAATGAAGGGCCTACGTATATAGGGATCCGTTGCACCCACCAATTGATAGATTTGAATTTGTTTGTGGTAGCGTTGTATCAAATAACGAATGGCGTTGATCACCACCAGCAATACGCCTAAACCTAATAACAACGCCAAGGCATACACCGTGCGTTGACCTATGGTCAAAATGCTGTGCAGTCGTTTCAACCATTTGAAATCCAGTGTGGCATTGTCTACACCCGGTAAGTTCCTTAAAAAGACGGTGAGTTTTTCTAGTTCACTGTCGTTTTCACCGACTAATTTGGGCTCGACGGTAATCACCCCAGGCAAAGGATTGTCGCTTAAACTATCGCCCAAAGCTTGCATGCCTATGCGCGCTGAAAATTCTTTGAGTCCTTCTTCCGGGGAAATGTAATGTACCGAGGCTATAGCCCTATTGCTTTTTAAAGCATCCATTAAATTTTCAACTTCATTGTCGCTGATATTCATGCGTAAGAATAAAGAGATTTGCGCATTATGACTTAACCCCCCCGTTAACCCTTTCATATTGTGCACAGCGGTCCATAGCCCTGCTGGTAAAGCAATAGAAACCCCTATCATTAAAAAAGTCAGTAAAGTGCCTAATTGCGTTTGCCGCAATTCATGCGCACTTTGTTTTAACGCATCGTAATGGCTTAGAAAATATTGTCGTAACTTAAATAAAGTCGCTTCGATGAAAGAATGCGACATCCACTTTTCAGCAGCAACGATGGATTTATCTTCTGTCATACTACCTCCTCGTGCGTAGTCATTCTAACACCAGTACTCACCATACGGCCTTGATGCAACGTTAAAATGCGATGACGCAAATGACCAATTAAGCCCAAATCGTGCGTCGCTATCAGTACAGTCACACCCATTTGATTGAACTGCTCGAATAGATGCATTATCTCGGACGATAAGCCTGGATCTAGATTTCCTGTGGGTTCATCTGCCAGTAATAATTTTGGTTTGTGCACGATGGCTCTGGCAATACTCACTCGTTCTTGTTCACCCTGCGATAAAGTTTCTATAGGCATTTTTTCTTTACTTAAGAGTCCCACTTTGTCCAAAGCGGCACGCACGCGGCTGGCAATATCTTGATGCCTACATCCAGCAAACACTAAAGGTAAGGCCACATTTTGATGTACCGTAGAATTGGGTAACAAATACGGATCTTGTAAAATAACGCCTATAGAGCGTCTGAAATAAGCCACGTCTCGCCCTTTTATTTTATCCAAAGGCATATGATTCACTATCACTTGACCGGAGGAACAACGCTCCATCAATAGAATAATTTTTAACAACGTACTTTTACCGGCGCCGGAATGTCCTGTTAAAAAGGCCATCTCGCCATCGCCTAATTCAAAATTAACCTGTCTTAATGCAGGAAAGCCGTTGCCGTAAGTTTTTGTTACGTAATTAAAACTTATCATTTGTAAGTTCTCGCTCCTTTTTTATCCGCTCCCTCATGGTCGCGGCTCAGTATCTTTTTATCCGCGCCCTTACGGTCGCGGCTCGGTGCCTTTTATTCGTTCTCCGAAAACAAAGCGGTTACAAAATCTTCGCCATTAAATGGTTTTAAATCGTCTATACCCTCACCCACGCCTATAAATCGAATCGGCAATTGCAATGTTTGTGCAATGGCAAAAATAATGCCGCCTTTTGCGGTGCCATCTAGTTTTGTAATAACTAATCCGGTCACACCGACTGCTTCTTTAAATTGCATCGCTTGTGTCAATGCATTTTGACCAATGCTGGCGTCCAACACCAACAACACTTCATGCGGGGCATTGGGCGATAATTTCGTCATCACGCGTTTTACTTTTTTTAACTCTTCCATTAAATTACGCTGCGTGTGCAAACGTCCTGCGGTGTCTGCTAGCAACACATCCATTTGTCGTGCTGTTGCTGCTTGCATGGCATCGTAGATCACCGCCGATGAATCGCCTTTGGCATTGGCAATCACCGCGATCTGATTACGTTCCCCCCACACTTGCAATTGTTCCACCGCCGCGGCTCTAAAAGTATCGCCCGCGGCCAACATGACTTTTTTATTGTCGGCCTGCAGATATTTTGCCAGTTTGCCTATAGTCGTTGTTTTACCCGCCCCATTGATACCTACCATTAAAATGACATACGGTTCATCCATTGCTTCAATGTGCAAGGGTTGAGTCACTGGTTGTAATAAAGCTTGTAGATGCGCTTGCAGGGCTGCCCACAGGGCTTCGCCATCGTTTAATTGCTTGCGCTTTAATTGACTACTTAAATCATCAATAATCCCTTTAGTGACGCTAACACCTATGTCGGCCGACAACAAGACTTCTTCTATTTGTTCTAAGAGTTCTTCATCGATGACCTTTTTACCTAAAATCAACGTTCCTATCTTACTGACTAAGCCCTGACGGGTGCGCGTTAAGCCCTGAGTTAACTTTTTAAAAAAACCAACTGGCTTATCAACGGGTGTTGTCACCGCTTCTACAGCCTCTTTTTTATTACGATTCAAGAACTTTAACATAGGGCCTTTAGACTCTCTTTTGATTTATGATCTGCTAAAGTATATCATAGGGGCTCTCTACAACAAAAAGCGAGTCATACATGTTTGATTTATCCCTTAAGTCCCTACGCGCGGGCTTATGCGTTACCTTATTGCTGCTAAGCGGTTCAATTTTTGCGCAAACCACCTTTCAACAGAAAACACTCTCTAATGGTTTAACTATTTATGTCAAAGAGGATCATCGTGCACCAGTGTTGATCACCGAAGTTTGGTACAAGGTAGGGGGCAGCTATGAACCGGTGGGCAATACCGGTATCTCGCATTTGTTAGAACACATGATGTTCAAAGGCACCCCTAAACACGGCTTAGGCGAATTTTCGCGCTTGATTGCCGAAAATGGCGGCAAAGAAAATGCCTTTACCTACGATGATTTTACCGCTTATTACCAACAACTCGCTGCTGATAAATTACCCTTGGCTTTTGAATTAGAAGCCGACCGCATGCGTCATCTCAATTTAAACGCTGCCGATTTCAATGAAGAAATTAAAGTGGTGCGCGAAGAACGGCGTTGGCGCACCGACAATAATCCTATAGGCAGGATGCACGAACAATTTTTAAGTCAGGCTTATGTGGCATTACCCTATCATACACCTACCGTAGGTTGGCCTGCGGATTTACAAAACATTTCAGTAGAAGAATTACGCGCTTGGTATCAACGTTGGTATGCTCCTAACAATGCATTTATTGTCGTTATAGGCGATGTTAAAGCCGATGACGTTTTTAAGCTAGCGCAAAAAGATTTTGGTCCTTTAAAACCGATGCTTTTACCAGTAACTAATCCGCAGCAAGAATTGATTAATCCCGGTGCTCGTCGCATCAATTTGAGTATACCTGCGCAAGTACCCATGTTGATGATAGGATATAATGTACCTACGGTTATGTCTGACAAAAACAGCATCGATCCTTATGCCTTAGATGTATTAAACAACATCCTTGCCGGTGGCGACAGCGCACGCTTGCAACAAAACTTAGTGCGTCACCAAGAGTTAGCAAGCGATATCGGCATAGACTATGAATTATATAAGCGTTTCTCAAGCTTATTCGTCATTGCAGCTGTACCGCAACAAGGGGTGAGTATAGAGACTCTGGAAAAAGCCATCCGTGCACAGATTAAGTCTGTGCAACAAAAACCAGTGAGCGCTGAAGAATTGGCACGAGTGAAACGCAATGTCATTGCCAATAATATTTACCAACAAGATTCCATAGAAGACTTAGCTGAAACGGTAGGTACTATCACGGCTGTAGGCGGTGATTGGCGTGAAATCGACAACTACGTAGCCCAAGTACAAAAAGTAACGCCACAGGATGTGCAGCGCGTGGCACAACAATATTTAGTACCCGCACAAGAAACGGTAGGCGTATTAACGCCTTTACCGTCGAATACCAATGATGCCGCGCAATCGTCACCGAATGGAGGTACTTATGTACGCTAAATTAATCAGTTTCTTCTGCATATTTGTATTTTCCTGCAGCCTTTATGCTGCAGAAAACAAAACGCTAATCCCCATACACGAATGGCAAACGGATAATGGTGTGCGCGTGTTATGGGTGCCGTTAACAGAGCAACCTATAGTCGATATACAATTACTGTTTCATGCGGGTTCGGCAGAAGATGGTACCGCTTTTGGTTTAGCCAACTTAACCGCTAATTTATTAGCAGAAGGAACTACAAATTTATCTGCTGACAAAATTGCTGCTAATTTTGATGATGTCAGCGCCTTATACAGTGCCTCAGCCAGTCGCGATGCAACTACTTTGAGTTTACGCAGTTTATCTAAGAATGATTATCTCACCCCCGCATTAAATACTTTTGCTGCTGTGATCAATGAACCTAATTTTCCACTACAATCTATTACACGTGTGAAAAACGAAACGATCCAAGCCATAGCAAGCGATATGCAGTCTCCAGATGGTATGGCAACACGTGATTTTTATAAAAATCTCTATGGTAACCATCCCTATGCACACAGTGTTTTGGGTGATAAGAACACCATACAAGCAATACAACGCGCCAACATAGAGCACTTCTATAAACAATATTATGATGCCAGCAATGCGGTGTTGGTCATCGTTGGCGATGTAGATGAAACCAAGGTGCATACTATCGCGCAACAATTGGTAGGACATCTAGCAAAAGGACAAAAAGCTGCCTCTATCCCTACACCCACGCCTTTAACTACCGCTAAAAACATCACCGTTCCATTCCCTACTACTCAAGCCAGCATACGCACGGGTACTTTAGGTATTGCCCGCGGGGATGCGGACTTTTATGCTTTATCCGTTGGTAATTATATTTTAGGTGGCAGCCCACTGACTTCACGTTTATTTCAAGATGTACGTGAAAAACAAGGCTTAACCTATTCCATCAAAAGTACTTTTATGCCTCTGCAAACACAAGGACCTTTTGTTATAGGTTTACAAACACAAAACTCAACCAGCGCACTCGCCCTGAGAACAGTCAACAACACCTTAGCTGATTTTATTGCAAAAGGTCCGACTCAGGATGAACTCCTATCGGCACAGAAAAATATCATTGGCAGTTTTCCCTTAGCTTTGAGTGGCAATGACAATATTAGCGCCACCGTGGCACTCATCGCTTTTTACAATTTACCTTTAGACTATTTAGATCAATACCGCGATCATATTGCAGCCGTCACGGTTACAGATATTAATAAAGCTTTTGATACCCATTTAAAAGGAAAACCATTCGTCACGGTTGTGGCTACAGTAGCGGATAAAACAGTCCATGGATAATCATGTGCGTATTATTGCGGGCCTATGGCGCGGCAAGCACATTACGGTCAGCGACAATGCTTTGGTACGGCCTACGGGGGATAGGATCCGCGAAACGCTATTTAATTGGTTGGGTAAAACCATCCATCATGCGCGTTGCTTAGATTTGTTTTGCGGTAGTGGTATATTGGGCCTAGAGGCTTTATCACGCGGCGCTGCCGAAACTACTTTTGTAGACAGTGATGCCGCAGTGATCGCGCAATTAAGAAAAACCATTACTCAATTACCCGCTGCACAAAGACCGCGCTTGTTGGTGAGTCATCCACAAGGTGTTAACTCCAATGCCGGCTCCCCCGCTAATGTTTATGTACTACACCAAGATGCGCTATTGCCGATGAAAAGTGAGCCTTACGATATTATTTTCCTAGACCCCCCTTTTAAAAGCGATCTATTAGCGCAATGTATGCCTTTATTAAAAGAATATGGCTATGAAAAGAAAGGTACTTTGGTCTATATTGAAATAGAGGCAACACAGCTGTTGACACTGCCTCAGCATTGGCAGATCATAAAACAAGGCAAGGCGGGCCATGTACGCTATCATTTAATAGAGGTGACAACATGAAACAAGATGAATTAAAGCAACAAGCAGCACTCGCAGCATTGGACTATATTCCTGATAATGGTATCTTGGGCATAGGTTCTGGTTCTACCGTGAATCTTTTTATTGCAGCCCTGGCGAGCAAAGCGCATTTACTAGAAACCACCGTAGCAAGCTCGGTGGCTTCTTTTAATTTACTCAAACAATATAAAATACCGGTAGCAGAGTTTAATCAGGTGGGCAACATCGATGTGTATATCGATGGCGCCGATGAAATTAACCCGCATTTTCAGATGATCAAAGGCGGCGGCGGTTGTTTGTTGCGCGAAAAGATTTTAGCCACTGCGGCTAAAAAGTTTGTGTGCATAGCAGATGAATCTAAATTGGTCACGGCATTAGGCGCTTTCCCTGTAGCGATAGAAGTGTTACCGATGGCGCAAAGTTATGTAGCGCGCGAATTAGTTAAATTAGGTGGCTTGCCCGTGTTGCGTGAGGGCTTTCTCACCGACAATCACAATATTATATTGGATGTACACGATTTACCTTTGCATGAGCCCCTTGCTTTAGAAGAAAAATTAGCCGCCATTCCCGGCGTGTTAGGCTCGGGGCTTTTTGCCCATAGGCCTGCAGATAGTTTATTATTAGCAACTAAATTAGGTGTGCAAGTTAAGGAACGTAGATGAGCGCTTATACTGTCATAGAATTAAACAAAGAATACATGGGTTTTGACGCCGCGCATTTTACTATTTATTCAGCTACCCATCGCGAACGGCTGCATGGTCATAATTTTAGGGTTTATGCCAGTCTCACTGCTAAGATCGATGACAACGGCATGACCTTTGACTATGGTTTGTATAAAAAAAAGATTCGGGATCTTTGTGATGAATTGCGTCAATACACCTTAATTGCAGATTATTCACCTTATTTGCGTTTAGTAGAAGAAGGCGATTATCTATACGCCCATTTTGATCAGGAAAAAATTCCCTTCTTAAAAAAAGATGTGAAACGCCTACCCTTGCGTAACATTACTGTAGAAGAGTTATCACGCTGGTTTATTGAGAAATTAACAGCAGATACCAAAGACTTAGAGAAATACAGCATTCAGCATATCGTCATTAAAATCTGTTCCGCCCCAGGGCAATGCGGTTCCTGTGAGTGGCGGCTATGATTCTACCTCTTCCACGAAAGACGCCACACGTTGACGCATATCTTCAAATGCGGCACTCAGCGCATATAGGGGTTACTCCATATAATAGCAATATTCTCTTCATAAATAATCATAAAAATCAAGCAGATATGTAAAAAATGGTTCTAGATCAGGGTAATATAGAGTCATTTTTGGTTCTAAATCAAGGTGATTTTATGTGCAGTGCATTATTTTTCCCGTCTATAGCAAAACAGAGATGCTTCAGTGCCCCTTCTAGTACCTTTTCATCGGTCAATACTTTCTTTGTGACAAACCAGCAGGCTTTATAAGCAGCACAACAATCCTTGAGATCTTTATCTTAGATTGAAATGTCATTGATAGATATAACGCACTTTAGCCAGTTTTTTAAGGGTCTTAAGGCTGCCATAACTCAATCTTCATTGACACTGATCTTAGACACATGCTATCGTTTTGTACATTGTGTTCAGAGGATTATGCTATGCAGTTTAAGCGTGCCCTAAAAGGATTGACGCTAGTCGAAATATTGCTGTCACTGATTATAGCCAGCATGATCCTAGTTTTTCTTGTACCCAAACAATTACAATCCCAACACGAACAACTGGTTGATAAAACCGTAGCGGAAATGAATCAAATCGTTTTAGCGGCAAGAAATTATTATCAAGAAACCCGCGTAAAATCCATAGGTGCGCCCAATTCAAGTCTCTGGCCGCAAGCCTTAACGGATCTCAGTGGGAATGCTTATCTACCCGCGGCAGCCTTGTGTTCTCCCTGGCCAGCGGCAACCACCAGCGCGACTTGCGGCAATCGTCAACCTTACGTGATATTTCCGAATAACGGCTCTGGACGGTACGACACCACCGTTCCTGGAATTCCTGTCAGTGGTTTTAATAAAGGTGGCAATTTTTGGGGGGTTAGTCTGACTTTGCCTAATGCCAAAACCGCCGAAGAAGTGCGACAAAAACTTCCTTTTGCTAGCCGTTGTGCCGTAGATAAACTGAAAAGCGGTGCCGCCTGCTCCACCACGGATGAAGGTGCTACCGTTACCGCCATAGTGCCTAGGCCCGCACTGTGGCCGCAACAAGTTACTAATTTCACATACGCTAACGATGGCTTGATTCAAAGTGTAGGTTCCATAAATATGTGTGGTGGTGGTGGTAATCCTGCTTGCAACTCAACTAACTCCACACCATCACGAGCCGTAAGTATTAAAATGCCTGCTTGTAATATCGCCCCCAACTCAACGCCGGTGTTATTTGCTTATCCCATACAGATAGCAACCGGTTATGAATCTAATAGTGATTATGCCTATTTCCCAGGCATCTCGCTTAAAACAACTAGACAAGCAAGTACTAGTTCAGCGCCTAATGGATACTGGAAAGTGGAAGCACAAAGCGCTGATGGGACACATAAAAAATCTACCGGTACTACGGAATTTGCCAATATTCAAATTGCTTATTTTACCGTTTGTGCGCCCACTGGCGATCCTAATCTATGGGACCCCTCCCAATTTATTGGTCAATCTGAACAAGGGGTGGATTGGCAATGATACGAAATCGTGGTTTTACTTTACTAGAAATATTATTAAGTTTAACGATAATCGCTGTTTTGGGTTTGGTTTTTATAGCTACTACACAAAAGATACAAGAACGAAACCAAATCAGAATAGCAGCTTCACAAATGAATGCCATTACCAACGCAGCCATTGACTACTATAAAATGTACCAAGAGTGGCCGACCACAGTGCCGACGCTTAGCCCGCTATTGGGTCAGAATCTTTCCTGCTCTGTGTGGAAAAACGCATCGGGCTGCACCACCTATAAAATTACTTCTACAGCAAATTCTCACTATTTCGCGTTGGCTGTTACCCCACCCAATAAAACTATTGCCGCGAATTTAGTGACACAACTGCCCAGTGCTTACCAAAGCGACACTACTACTACCGTCACTGCCTATGCTACCACTTTTTCGGGATTCAAAGTGCAAGCGCAAACACCCCCCCCCGGAGTATTACTGTCAGCAAATAGCAAGCAGTTAAATGGGGTCTGCAATCTTACGAGTGATCGGACTTATACCGATCCATTTAGCAATTGCTTTAGTTCTGCTTCCCCATCGCCCCAACCTTATGGCTTAATAGATATTAATACACAACCTAAAAACACAATCGTATCGCAAAACCTTTTCGCATCTCTACGTACAAATATGTATACTGCCACTGCATCTATTGGCAATACCCCACTCACTTGCCCTGCAGGCACCACGAAAACAATGATTGTGTTACCCCTAGGTGTGAGAACAGTTGTAGCATCTACTAGTGGTGTCTTGAGATACATAAATACTTATTTTCAGCCAACATTATATGTTTCTTTTTGGACTTTTGTAGGAAATAGTGGCTCACAATCAAAAATTTATAATGTTGCTGCAGCTTCCGGCGATATGCTGTGCCTGCCTGCAACGGGAATAGAAAATGGATGGGGCAGCTAATGAAAAAATATTTTAGTAAAATTGTAGTGGCAGATCCCCGTGTCTGCCTCGGTAAAACAAAAAAAGAGCGTTGTTCTTACACGGCAATTCGCATTCGGAAAGATAGCGGCTACGTTTTATTATTTTTGATGTTAATCATTGGCAGCCTAGGTCTGTATTTAAGCTATCAAATGTCCTTAACAAAAATGAATACTCAATCTTGGCAGTTAACAAAAACAGCTACTGAATTCTCTTATTGGTTTGATATAGAGCAAAACTACGAGCAGGATTACTCCATAACAACCCCTGCTGCGCTTAATAGTATTCAATTAAGCACCTTGATCCAAAACCACTATTTGCCATATGGAATGGCGCGCACACCTACTTTTGCGAGCAATGGTACCCCGGCTATAACATCCGTTTCAGAATTTCAATGTTCCCCACTCCCCGGCATCACGCCAGCGGATGGCACCCTTTCCGACAGCGATACCCAAAATTTTACTTGCCCTGCTCAAACTTCTGGCCCTATTGTACAATGCACACTCAACCAACCCGCGTACTATTCCTGTGTGACTAATTCTGCCATCAGTCAAGCACAATACTATGTCAATGCAAATTACATTGCATTCAGCGGTAATAATACAATTACCGGGGATAATATTAGCAGAGCCCCTATTGGCCTCGGTTTAATTGTACGTACACCTGGTTTTTCTAATAGCTTTATCGATTTAGGCGCAAACGGATCTAGAGGATTATTGCCGAATGGCAGCTATGCTCAATCTTTGATTACTATGCTGCCCTTGTCTTCATTTAATTTATACAGCACCGATAACCCACAGGTAAAAGGCATTGGTATAGGCAGTTACCTAAGTATTGATAACAGCGCCACCAATCCCACTACGCCGGTTGCAAATAACCGCTATTCTAAAATCATAGACATGGGTTTGGTGCAATCGCTTGATCTTAATACAATAAAGACTAATCCCACTTGTGATCCTGCTCATAATAAGTATATCGGTTGTCCGTGTTTTGGGTGGGATAACAATGGTAATAAAACAAAAAGCGCCAATGGCAGTTATGATAACACCGGCAACCCACCTACTAGCGGTTATAACTCATTTCCGCCCACTTGTATCCGCATCAATATGAAGAAATATGGCCCTGGTGGCAGTGAGAAATGCGACCGCCTCGATCTATTTTATACGATGTACCGCAATTATCTAGGCAGTGGGGACGGGCCCAGCCGCTTTTTCTCAAATACCGACAGTCTTATCACTACCTCGACCATCTCGACCACTGATAATCCTTACCTTGACATCTATTTGGGACAAACTATTCAAGATTATAAGATGACGTCCCCTAATTCCTATAGCCGAAACGGGGCGACAGTTGGCAAGAACAAAGATCCTGAACAATATAATTGGCAAGCTTATTTCCTCCGCTGTACACGGAATAATGTATGATAACGATGCATAGATCCAATCATTCTAAAGGCGTAACCCTATTAGAGACTATGCTCGCGGTGTCGTTAATTCTTTTGGGGGTAGTCCTAGGTATAAGCCAGTATCAAAGAATAATACTGAAGCGCAAAGTGGCGCAAATTCAAAACAGCGTCATCCTGCTAAGCAATGCACTGGAACAATATTATAGCGTTAATTGCTATTATTTTTTAACCCAATATGCTATTTACCCTATCAATAGTCCATACACCAATCCAGCTATTATTCCACAGCCTAGCGATCCCAGTCAGCAAAGCCCAGTACTCGCTGCCTATCTTTCCACTCCACAATTGATAGGTAATGCTTATGCAGCTACCCGCAATGGTCCGGAAGCCTATACTTATGCCATAAACGTTGAGGGAGATGTCCCTATTTTAAGCATCAGTACACAATTTTCAGCGGCGACTAGCTCAGTCCTTTTGTCTACGTTACAAGGCATGTTAAAACCAAATGTCGTCACCGGCAAAAAATTTACTTGGTATGTAACATTGAGTCATTCTCTTAAATCCGAATCCACAGGATTAACTACCAATCTCACTTATCTGCAAGCCATGACTCCTCCTGGCCAAGCTCCTACTATTTTAAGTCGTCAATTGGGAATGCAGTACGTGACTCCAGAAATAAATGGTGGTATCGGATACCAATTCGCCAATGTGTGCGCTTACTGGCAATTTCCGAAAAATCGTTGCACCATAACGGGGGACAACACGCGCTGTGATTATCAAAAAAAAACCAGCTAGCGTAGGTAAACATCAAACCTATAGGCTGCCAAGGTCAAAGCAAAACTGGGTTTTTTATCCAATAAACAGCGTGCCTTAAGAGGCCTTTTTACCACTATACGCTTTACTTTTGAATTAAATGCAGCCGTTAATAATGCATCGCCATCTTCCTGAGGCCCCATTAAGGCTTGTAGATATTGCATTTCTTTTTTAACTTGCGCTTTATGGCTATGGGCTTCGAACATGGGGTCTAAATAAATTACATCAAATGGTTCTTTTGTAGTCGCTAAAAAATCGCAGCTGTCGGTGGCGATTAAGTCGACTCGATCACGCCACACTGCATTGCAGCGATTCAGAGCATCCTGTAACAAAGCCACCATAATGGGGGAACGTTCTACTAAAGTTACTCTAGCGCCTAAGGATGCCAGCAAACAGCCTTCACGGCCTATGCCCGCTGTTGCGTCGCAAAGATATAGGTTCGGATTTTTATGCAAACCTACCGCGCGTGCTAAGGGTTCTTTAGAAATGGCAGCGCGTTGCAAGCGTTGGTGCAATGCCCCGTGGTTAAAGTCTAAGTGTAGGGGGCCTAAATTTAAATGCGTGGCGATTAAATTTAAGCCGTCGTCGCTGTAGTAAAGATAAAAAGTAGCGTCTTTGACTTTTTCAGTGTGTAATGGCAAAGATAGCTTTTGTGCTAATGCTTGCGCTTGGTTATGAAAATTGGACGTGCTTAGTATAGCGTACATTTAAGCCTTAGTTATTCGCCACCAACTTAGCATTTTGCACGGTATCCAACATGGTTTGTTTTAGAGGGCGAGTCAAGATATCTTGCACCGCAAAATATTGCAGTGAGTAAATACCGCCTTGGCCTCGTTGAATACGTCCTATTATGTGTTGACTTTCCTTACCCTCTTTGCCACAACCAATCGTATCGGCTTCATACACGATTTGATCGCCGCTTTCGCTTAAGGTTTGCCAATTTATTTTTTCACATTGATCTTTTGAAGATTTTTTTGCTTGTTCCATTAAGTCTTTAGGGCTTTGGCCCTTAACAGCAGCTTCGATGATGAATTTGTCAGTAATGTTTTCTTTCCAGGTACCCATATTTTGGTGGGTTGGGATCCAAATGAAGTTATTAACGGTATCATTCTGTACTTTATAGCCTACTTTCCACACTTCTTGGTTAGGCAAGGTAAAATCCCAACGTTGGGCTTGCGCAGCATCTGCTCCACGATGGTCTTTGCTGGCAGCTTGTTTTGGATAAACCGCTTGATGATTTGAGCTACAACCGCTGGTTAATAGCACTGCGCCTAAAATAGTACAAATACTAATCGTGATTTTTTTCATCCGTTGCCCCTAGTTTTGGTTATAAAATATACTATGTTTTGTGGCCTAAGCACTGCTCGGCCTGTTTGTTAACAATAGAGGATATAGTGCTAAAAAACAAGCGGTTCTATACTCAACATTACACCTGTGGGCCACACGCTTTAGTCCATTCTTTAATAAGAAAAGTGAGTATCAAACTAATCAGCAACGGGATAGCCAATAAAAATAAAGGCATTAGTAGTTCATCCTTAAAATGAATCTGGCCCATCGTCATTTTGACGATTTTGCCAAAGATTAAAGGAAACAAGAAACCACCAAAGCCAATGATCGTATTCACCACTGCAAATATAGTCCCGTGGCTATCTATAGGATAGCAACAACGAGCAATTGAAAAAGACAATAACATAGAAGAAACAAAAAAACCCAATAAAAAATAAATGATGATAAGCATACTGATAGGAAAAGAAGCTATAGAAGCCAAAGGAATACTTAAAAAAACAATCAACGTCATCAATGCGCACCAACGCATCCAAATACTTTGCTTAGAAAAATGTTTAGAGATAAGGCCATGCAGCGGTGCACCCACACCTACCCCTATAAAAATAAACATGGTAATGTAGGTGGCTTGTTGACTGCCTAGATGCATTGATTTTTTTAAAAAGACCACATCATACAATTCAGCAAAAGTATTCATCACGGTGCCTACCATAATCGCCGCATAAATTGCCAATAACCAAATGTTTTTATCACGCAGTATATTTAAGAAGCTGCCATTCTTTTTATGGCTCTGTTGTGTCGCTGAAGTTGCCAAATGTGCTATGGTTCCTGCTACAGGTTTATTCTTTAACAAAAAGAAAATAACGATACTCCACAATACTCCAAATAGGCTGATGTTGAATAGCGCTACTTGCCAGCCGTGCAGTTCGATCAGATGATTGATAAAGACCTGCCCGGTTAATCCACCTAGTACGCCTATGGATTGAGTAATGCCCACAAAGAAAGAAAAATGTTTTACAGGAAACCAGATTGAGATCACTTTTAAAGTGCCCACAAATGCAAATGCAGAGCCTATGGCAATTAAAACACGGCCTATAACGATAGCACTCACCGTTGGAACCAACATGCAAAATAATCCAACGCTCACCGTTAAACAAGACCAACCCAAGGCTTGCTTAACACCATATTTATCGATGAGATAACCAGCGGGAATTTGTGATAAGGCATAAATAGGGAAATAGATGCTCATGATCGTAGCGATATCGATGTAATTGATACCCAGACTATTAGAAATAGGCTCGATCAAAACGCTAGGCGCTGTATGTTGCAGATAATCTAACCCATAGAATACCGCAGCTATAGCCCACATAAATAGACTGATGGCCATGATGCTATCTTTATTTTCTTTTAACCTTATTTTCATTAACAAAACCTATCCGTAACTACTCGTACCCTGTAATAAGAAAAACCTATACTGGATAGATTAGCGTATATTTTCACTTTCCGCTCCCTAACGGTCGCGGCTCGGTTTATCCCTTTATAACCGGGACTAGGTCATTACGGTGAGTAGTTACTACCCTATCACTTGCTCATCCGCTACAACCACCTCTGCCTCATCATCAAAAGCTTTATTACCTTCGCTTTTAGCGACCAGCGTCGTTGCAAATAAATCGCCTATAACGTTGGTGCTGGTTTGTGCCATATCGTTTAAACGATCCACACCCGCGATCAAGGGTAATGCGCCTAAAGGTATACCAACCGAACCCATCACAGCGCCCATGACTATCAACGCCGAACCCGGCACTGCTGCAGCCCCCATCGCTGTGAAGACAATCGTAATGACTATAGTACAATACTGCGTTAAGCCTAAATGAATGCCATATAGATTGGCCGCAAAAACAGTTGCCACAGCTAAATAAATCGACAAACCATTCAAATTAAAGGTAGTTCCTAATGGCAATAAAAACCCAGACATATTTTTAGAAATTTTTAGCTTTTCTTGAGCACATTTTAAGGTTACAGGTAAAGTGGCGGCAGAACTAGAGGTGGTAAAAGACAAGATCATCGCTTGACCTATGGCTTTAAAGAATTTAATCGGGTTAATGCCATTGGCGAGTAAAATAGCGCCATAGACTAGAATGATCTGCAGCACACAACCCACATAAACCGTAATAATAAATTTGACCAAGGGCAATAAGACTATCAATCCATAACGACCAAACACATATGCGATTAAGGCAAACACACCATAGGGTGAGAAACTAATGATGATATGAGAAAACTTAAACACCACTTTTGAAAAAGATTTAAATAATTCTTCTACTGGTTTTGCAGCTTCTCCAGTTAATCGTATAGACAATCCTAACAACACTGCAAAAATTAAAATTTGTATCACATTGTTTTCAACAAAAGCCGCGACCGGGCTAATAGGAATAAAGCTTACCAACACTTCGCTGGCAGTAGGCACATGCTGTACTAAAGTCGCTGCTGTGCTTAAATGCAACGCCATACCTTGTCCGGGTGCAATGACTATAGCGCAAAGAACACCTATGGTGGCAGCAAAGATCATGCTAAGCCCATATAAGCTCAAAGCTTTCAACACCAATCGTCGCATTTGCGTGAGTTGGTCTAAAGACATCACTGCGCACACAATGGCCGTGAATACCACCGGCACCACTAACATTTGAATGGCGTGTATGAACATTAAGCCTACGACTTGTATGGGCTCTATAGCATGTCCGCCTATTAGGCCTGTGGCCATACCTAATACTAAGGCGATTAAGATTTGGCCCCATAAAGGCACAGACAACCAATAGCGTAAAGGTCGTAATAATGTATTAATCATTGTAAGCTCCTTAATAAGGCTGTAGCCATTTCGCTAGGCTGAGGTGTAATGGCTACAGCCTCTAATTCAACCCGGCGATACTGGACACTATATTCAACACTAACATAACTAGTGGTAATAAAATAGCCGACAACACATGTGTCAGCAATAATATCATTAATATCACAAAACCGTAACGCTCTAGCTTATTATATTGATAGGCTGCCCGCGGACTTAGGAAACTAGCTAGAATGCGGCTGCCATCTAAAGGCGGCAACGGTAATAAATTTAACACCATTAACGCGACGTTGATCATAATGCCAGTTTTAGCCATGACCATCCAATAACTAGCTGCAGAAATACTTAATATAAATTTTAATGAAAAAGCCCAGAACAGTGCCATCACAAAATTAGATAACGGCCCCATTAAAGCCACCAAGGCCATATCGCGTTTAGGATTACGCAGATTACGCCAATCTACTGGCACCGGTTTTGCCCAACCAAAAAGAAAAGGTGCTTGTATTAAGATAAGCAATCCCGGCAGAATAATAGTACCGATTGGGTCGATATGTTTAATTGGGTTTAGGGTTAATCTGCCCATCACTTTTGCGGTACGATCGCCGCACCGCAAGGCCATCCAACCATGCGCTACTTCGTGCACGGTAATGGCAAACAAAATGGGTATACCCATAAAAATAATTTTTTGTAAAATACTTAAATCACTCACTTTTACTCCGGCAAAAATGCGCTGATGGCTTCATTGGTAAAACGTTTGCCCATAGCCGTTAAATAGAAATAATCTTCGTTGTATTCCATGAGTCCTTTCTGCACCAAATCATCGCAATAGACAAAAACATCTTGTCGTTGCCAACCGCTGCGTTGTTCTAACAAGCTCCAAGTAATTTTATCTTGCAAACGCAACGCATTCAACATGAACTCAAACAAAGCGTCTTTTTGCGTTACAACGGTTTCTTCTTGCATAAAGCCATTGCCTTCTAAATAATGCTTAGGGTGTTTCTTTTTGACGGTACGCACAATGGTACCATCTTTCAAAGTGATTTTACCATGCGCACCCGCACCTATGCCTATATAATCACCATATTGCCAATAATTAACATTATGGCGGCATTGATCTTCATTTTGACTATAGGCCGATATCTCATAACGTTTATAACCTTGTGCACTTAAATACGCTTCTCCTTTGTCGGCGATCAAGATCAGATCGTCTTCTGCAGGCAACGGCGGCGGTGTGCGATAAAAAGGCGTATTGGGTTCTAAGGTTAATTGATACCAAGATAGATGCGTAGGTTGTGTGTGACAGGCTTGTTGTAGATCATACAAAGCATCCTCTACTGTTTGTTGCGGCAAGCCGTGCATCAAATCTAAATTAATACGCGTAAATCCTGCTTGTTTCGCTAAATGCATTGCTTCATGAATAGCTTCTGGGCCATGAATACGCCCCAAGGCGCGTAATTTATCCGCCTGAAAACTTTGTGCGCCTATGGACAAACGATTGATACCCGCAGCACGCAAGGCGTCTAGGCTATGGCTTTTTAAAGTCCCGGGATTGGCTTCTAGAGTAATTTCCACGTCTTTCTTTAAGGGCACGTTGGCGGCAATGTTGGTCAATAACTGATTGAGGCTATTGCCAGAAAATAAGCTAGGCGTGCCGCCGCCACAAAAAATAGAGCTGATTTCGCGATCACCCACCCATTTCAGGTCTTGTTGCCAATCCGCGCTAAGTGCTTGAATATACTGCTCTTCGGGCATAGTATCGCGCAATGCATGCGAGTTAAAGTCACAATAGGGACATTTTTGTACGCACCAGGGAAAATGAATGTAAAGTGCTAAAGGTATTTGCATAGGCCATTACTTTGTGTGTTAATTGGACTATTTTATCATATTTTGAGCAGAAACTCCATTTTCTAGTTTCAAGACTATTACTGTAGAGGGAAATCAAACAAAAATAGTAACTACTCTCCCCATCTGCTCTATCACGGTCGCGGATGGTTATGATTGGCTTTTGTTTTATTCTGTTGAACTACTTTCACCTTTTTGAGCAGCTTCCTTTTCCTGCTTTGCCAGTATAGTATAAAAATCTTGTTCTTTCTGCGCTATAAATTGCTTATAACCTTCCGGATCAATGAATGGGTTAACTTTATCTTTCCCCAGACGTGCATATTTTTCATCTAGTCCGAAATATGAACCATGCGCACCCAAGAAAATATCACAAGGCAGCGATTTTGGGAGATGATTATTTTAATACCTCTCATTATTTTTGTACTTCTAAATTCGCTGTACCAACCTCGCTACTATAAGCCATAAATTCAGGCAAAGCGACCCCACAGACAAAAACGCTGAGCACCGTTAAAACACCGCCGGAAATAATAGAGGCGGGAATACCCCACACACTGGCTATAAAACCCGCTTCGGCATCGCCTAGCTTGGGGCCGCTCATATAGCTTAACATTTCCAAACTAGCCAGACGACCTCGCAAGACATTAGGCACGGTTTCGTTCCACAGAGTTTGACGAAACAACCCACTGGCTGCATCGAAGCCACCGGCCAACGCCAAAAAGAACAACGCCAACCACAATGAATGACAGAGGCCAAAGAAAATAATCGCAATACCCCATAAGGCTGCAGAAATAGAAATGGCTAAACCATGTCGTTTGATCTTACTGACTGAACCGCTGATAACAGAAAAAGCCAAACCACCCACAGCGGGTGCGGCATACAACCAACCTAATGAAGCTGTACCAAACATATGTAATGCCATGGCCGGGAATAAAGCCATAGGCATACCAAATAACATAGCCAGAAAGTCCACTAAATAACTACCCATTAAGGTCTGTTTAGAAGCAGCAAACTGCAAGCCTTCCTTTAATGAAGCCCAAAAAGCCACTTTGCGATCGGCACCTGGATTAGCATGGCTAGGCACAAAAAATAATGTGCATAATATAAATAGAAAGCTGAAGGCGTCTAAACTATACAATATAACCAGACCGGCATGGGCAAGCAATAAGCCTCCTATAGCGGGACCGACTATCATGCAGAAATTATTTTTAAAGGCTGTGATTGAACTATAGGCTACAAAATCTTCTTTCTGCAATATTTGTTGCACAAAAGCATCGCGCGAAGGTCTATCCACCGCCGTCACGCCCACCATAAAAGCAGCCAATAAGAAAATGAGTGGTACAGACGAAAAGAAGTGCGCATTGAACGCCAAACACAAAGAACCTACAGTCGACAATAAACCCGTTAATAATAACAACGGTTTTCTATGGTATTTGTCGGCTATAGTGCCACCCCACAAGGCACACACCAATAATGAACCTAACTGCACTAAGCCTAAACTACCGACTAAGGCCATAGAATGCGTTTCTTGATAAACTTGATAAGGGACGGCTACTACCGTCATCATGGAGCCCATAAAGGACACCCATTGCCCGAAAAAGAGCAATGCAAAAGGACGATTACGGTTTAACAAAGAAAAATCAGGTAGGTATTTTTTCATAATGATTTATTTAGCGGTGTGTTAGCATTTGATTATAATGTATGTCCGCTTTAAACGCAATATATGTATTGCTATTAACTTTTTGTTTCGTGAGGCTAATTCTTGTGTTATAAATCTGATAAAATAAATATTAGCGAAGAGACTTATAACTATGACAGTCATTGTTTACAGTAGATCGCAATCGGGTATGTATTAAGAAAAACGTATATTGAATAGATTAGAGTATATCTTCGCCTTCCGCGCCCTTTCGGTCGCGGCTCGGTTCATCCGTTTATAACAAAGCCGCGACCATCAGGGAGCGAGGGAGATTAGTTACCCCTTATCTTAGGGGGCTGTATCTATTTTATGCATATATTTATCGTTTAACTGTTTTTGCTATTGACCGCAGAAATGCTTTCTCATATCTAAACCTCCTTATGTTTGCTAAATATAGTCTATGAAAAACAAGGAATTAAACTGGCTATGCACCCTATAGATAGTGTACACTCTTACAAAATAAGAACTATAACTCAAGCTACTCAAGAATCATTTTTTGACGATTGGGGAAACTTGGGCTACTTTATATAAAGGTATTTGTTCTGAAAAGCTCTTGGAGTCAACTCAATACCCTTATACGCATCCAAAAATAGAACGGGGATATTTAATATGAAGAAAATTACAGTATTGCTTGCAGATGACCACCAACTCGTTCGCCATGGCCTTAAAAGCTTGTTTAATCAAACTCAAGATATTGAAGTTATTGGTGATGTAGATTCAGGTGAAGCCGCAATTGAATTTACACGACTACATCATCCCGATGTAATTCTCATGGATCTGCGTATGCCAGGCATCGGCGGGCTAAAAGCAACACAACAAATTACAAAAGACCACCCTGAAAGTCGCGTATTGGTGGTAAGTTCTTGTGATAAAGAGCCTTTTCCCTCTTCTTTGTTAGAAGCCGGCGCTATGGGCTTTTTAGCCAAAGGCGGCAGTAACGATGAAATGTTAGACGCAGTACGTTCTGTAGCTGCCGGCATAGAGTATTTAAGTCCAGAAATGGCCAAAGCTATCAATGTAAACCGTTTAGATAATGTAGACGGCTCTCCATTTAGTGCTTTGTCTGCCGAAGAATTGCGGGTTGCCCTGATGTTGATCGCCGGCGAGAAGGGCCAAATTATCGCTGAAAAAATGTATATCGATCCCAAGATGGTGTCTACTTACCGCTCTCGTATTCATACAAAGCTACAGGTGCAAACCGATGTGGCATTAGCATTATTAGCCGTACGCTATGGCCTGGTTGATAATATCTCTATTCAAAGAAAAGAATAAGCACTAGAGATATTCCCATTACATTATTTATCAATGCGTTATATTCATAACAAAAAGTTTAACCAAATTTTGCCTTAAAAATATGACCCCATAAATCCAACACTATAATCTGATGCAATTTATTTTTCTTTCGCTTTGCTAGATTGCGTGCTTTAATAATATTGTTTTTACCGTATGTTTAACCAACTTGAGGGACTATTTATGAGCAAAATAAGCAAGGAGCATCACGCATCCGATCTTTCTATTCAACCATCCGTAGTAAGCAAATTCAATGCAGCCCGCGTTTTAGGTACCAGCAATATTGGTACTCTAGTCTTAGGCAGGCGTGTGGGTGAAAGCGTTTGCATTGGCGATGGCATTATGGTAACAGTATTGGGCATCAGTGGTGGCCAAATTCGTTTATCTTTTCATGCACCCAAAGACGTTCCTATTCATCAGCCATCTATGATACTCGATGTACGAGTGAAACCACTTTTAGACCGTGAGGAAAACAATAATGGATCTAGATTTAATAGAAGAAATTTGTTTACCAAATTATACTGCTGTTTCAATTTTAGAACGCTTAGGTATAGACCCTAACCAAGAACAAATTAATATAATAGAATCATTGGTATTAATGGCCAGTTACCCTAAAAAAGTCAATCCTAAGATGATTGCACAATGTGTAGGTAGCGATAAACTTGCATCTTTGTTTCTATATTTGAAAAATAAAGATCTGCGGGAGTAAAAAAATAATCACTCTTTAGAAAAATTCCATTCTTGTAGAAATTGAGACACGAAATTTTCCATAAATGCATGGCGCTCCTCTGCTATTTTTTTTGCGCTATTTGTGTTCATTTTATCTTTTAATAAAAATAATTTCTCATGAAAATGGTTTAACGTTGTGCCTTCTTGATTTTTATACTCGGCAAAGGTTTTATGTTGAGCGGGAGAAATCATGGGATTGTATAGTGCCCTTTTTTTATACCCCCCATAAGAAAACGCTCTGGCAATACCAATAGCACCTATGGCATCTAAGCGATCGGCGTCTTGTACTACCGATTCTTCTATGCTTTTTGGGGAACTAGTCTGAACCAAATTACCTTTAAATGTTACATTTTCCACAATATAGCATACCTGGTTAATAACACTTTGAGAGAGTTGTAAATGGCTTAACCAATTTTTAGCTTTTAATATTTCACTATTTTGATTAAATTTCCAGTCATCAACGTCATGTAATAAAGCAGCCATTTCAACAATAAATAGATCAGCCTGCTCTTTTTCCGCTAAATAACAAGCCATCTTCCATACTCTTTCAATGTGCCACCAATCGTGACTTGCATCATGATTTATCAGAATAGATTGTACGTGTTCTTTTGTCTTTTCAATGATTGCTGTTTTATCCATTTAGATAACTCCCAGAGACAGGATCTAAAAAGTGATTTAACCATAAATCGGCCAACATTCTTCTATCTTCCGAGCCAACTTCATATAAGCCGGGTTTTCCCTCTAAGTCCATCAGCGTCTTTATTGAAAAGATAATTTCCGCTTGTACCAGCGCCAGTACCGGACCGATAATGCCACATGGCAATCGCATGAAAGTAAGTGTTTGATTTTAAGATAGATTCATGTAGAATGTTCATATTGAGAACATTTTTAAGCAAGGATTAGCCATGGATTTAACGGATACGTTTCTTTCGCATTTTGATG
>JAJXVU010000039.1 GCA_021781965.1 Pseudomonadota bacterium | reverse complement strand
ATTATGCACTATTGGATTGGTTTTCATTATTGGGAAACGATGTTCATTGGTTTGGTCGGCGGTATTTTAGGGGTATTGTTTACCGTACCATTGCGTAAAGTATTATTGACAGAACGCAGTTTGAGTTTTCCTGAAGGCACAGCCATAGGTAATATTTTGCGTGTGAATGCCGCAAAAGGGGTGGGCTTAAAAGAGTTATTGACTGGTGGCGCTTGGGGTGCCGTGATAGCACTATGTCAAACCGGATTTAAGGTGTTGGGAGAATCTCTTCAATTTTGGACAGTGCGAGGGAAAGTCGCTTTTGGTATAGGCTGTGGTTTTTCTCCTGCATTAATCGGCGCGGGTTACATCATTGGCGTCAACGCGGCGGCAACCATTTTAATCGGCGTAGTGCTCGCTTGGGTGGTGGGTGTACCTGTGTTGTCATTAATTTATGGTTTGCCAGCGGGCATCACCGATCCTAGCCAAATTGCCTGGGCTTTATGGAAAACACAAATTCGTTATATCGGCGTGGGCACCATGATGATCGGCGGTATTTATGCCATTATCGGCTTATTAAAACCGATTTACATCGGTATCAAAGCGTCGATGGTAGCAGCGTCTAAACTAGAAGCGGGTGCAGTCATTCCCAGAATAGAACACGATATGCCACTTAAGACCGTTTTATATCTGCTCATTGCTATCAGCATTCCCGGTTATTTTCTGTTAGCGCATTTTGGAGTCACCGATGCGTTGCCTATTTCTTTGACCTCGGGCCGGTTGATGGTCTTTTTCTGCCTTATTTTCATTATTATAGCGGGCTTTTTCTTTTCCGCGGTCTGCGCTTATTTCGCAGGCTTGATTGGTTCTTCGTCTTCTCCTATCTCCAGTATGTCTTTGATGTCTCTTATACTGTCTTCTTTACTCATTATATTGTGGTTAGGTACGAGTCTAGATTTCGATGCTAAAAGTGCCCATACCTTGGCAGCTGCGGGTTTAGCTATTGTTATTACCGCTGTGATTTGTTCGGCGGCGGCCATCAGTTGCGATATCATGCAAGACCTTAAGGCAGGGCATATGGTAGGCGCTACTCCTTGGAAACAACAACTCATGATGATGATCGGCGTGGTTGTTGCCGCAGTGACTTTACCTTTTGTGATCGACTTATTGTTTAATGCTTATGGCATAGGCGGTATTTTGCCGCATCCAGGTATGGATCCCAATCAAACTTTGCTGGCACCACAAGCCGGTTTGATGGCAACGGTGGTGGAAGGTCTATTCACTCATCAATTCAATGCAACGATGTTGGCCGTAGGCATGGTGTTTGGGCTTATAGCCTTGTTGTTAAATCCCTTTTTACGTAAGAAAGGGTTTAGTATCCCTATCTTACCTCTGGGCATAGGTATTTATTTGCCTATCAGTACGACGACGCCCCTGATCATAGGTGGTTTTTTGTCTTACTATGTTAAGCGTGCTATCGACAAACGGATTAAAAACGATGAGCCTGAACTGCGCGGTGCGAAAGAGCATAAGGCTAGCCAGGTCGGTATGTTAATTTCCTGTGGTATGGTAGCGGGAGCTTCCGTCATGGCGGTGATATTGGCGATTCCCTTTGGTATTAAAGGCAGCGCCGATGCACTGCGCTTAATTCCAGACAATTACGATACCCTTGCTGAGTGGCTGAGCGCTGCTGTGACCGTTATTTTGATCTTGTGGTTCAGAAAACGAGTGCTGAATTCAGCGCGTTAAGCTAATGGCCTTAACGCTATAAGCGATTTGCAAACTATAGGCGCCAAGTTGGGTTCTGCGCATTTGTCATCCTCGACCAGGCCGCGAGGCCGCAGTCGGGGATCCAGGAAAAAAGCTTGAATCGAAACTGGCTCCTCGACTTCGTCGAGGATGACAATGTGCGGGATTCTCTACTTCAGCAGACAACGTTATAAATCTAGCTCTTACCCTAAAAATAATACAAATGGATGAATTCACTCGATACAAAGCGCGATAGCTATGGCGGGGTGTTCCGGTGAGGGCGTCCTCGTCGCGCGCAGGGACGAGCACGACGGAGAGGTCGCGTGACCGGGCCCGGCTAGTTTGAACGATAACGGTTCCACCTAAGCCTAATTACACTTAGAAGTATGCGTGCAGAGGCAATAATGATGGCGATGAGAGCTTATTGCCTTAAAAAAGACCACGGTTTAATGAGAATAAGGACCAGAATGCCCTTGAGTTTTAGCCTCAGATAGAATATAATGGCGCTTGGTGTGGAAACAATGGTTTTATTGCGGGGTGGAGCAGTCTGGTAGCTCGTCGGGCTCATAACCCGAAGGTCGTAGGTTCAAATCCTGCCCCCGCTACCAAATTAAAAAAATGTGGCTATGCCTAGAAGCGTGGCTTACGAGATAAAAAAACCCCGCTAGGGGTTTTTTTATGTGCAAAAATGGGCTATAGGCCCATTTTTAGTTTTTAGAGAGTGTGTGAATTATGTACAAACAATTAGATGCATTAATAGCGCCAGCGCTGACCCATTTGGGCTATGAGTACTGGGGCTGTGAACAACGACTAGAAGGACGTCGTTGTATCTATTGTATTTATATTGATAAACCAGGTGGTGTAAACTTAGATGACTGTGCCAAAGCCAGCGCTGACATAGCAGCTTTATTAGAAGCTGAAAGTGATTTGAGCGAGGCCTATGTTTTAGAAGTTTCTTCGCCAGGAATAGAAAGGCCGTTGTTTGACCTTCTGCAATATCAACGGTTTATAGGGGAAGTGGTGAGTATCAAGCTGCACGAAAAAATGGCTGAGCGACGATTGTGGCAAGGCGTTTTAACGGCAGTGACGGACAAAGAGGTCGTTATCAAAATAGATGAAGCCGAATATCCAATACCATTCATCAACATTGCTAGGGGACATTTGGTAGCAGCCGAATTATTGAAAAAGGCGTGAGCAGTTAGAAGTGAGGCCAATATGAGTAAAGAAGTTTTATTACTAGTCAAATCCTTATCCGATACTAAAGGTATCGATCAAGATGTTGCGTTTCAAGCATTAGAAGCGGCGTTGGTTATGGCAACCAAAAAGCGTTATGGTGCCGATTGGGATGTAGTGGTTAAGGTAGATAGAGAGTCTGGTGAACACACGACGATGCGCCGTATCAGTATTGTTGCTGATGAAGATTATATGATAGAAGGTGCACAGTTAAATATTACCGAAGCTTTAGCAGAAGGAATGCAAGTGAAAGTAGGCGATGTGCTAGAAAGCCAAATAGAATCAGTATCTTTTGGCCGTATAGATGCGCAAGCTGCTAAACATATTATTTTGCAGAAGATTCGTGAAGCTGAACGCCAAGAAGTGGTCAATATTTTTGCCGACAAGGTTGGCCAATTGTTTACGGCAGTGGTGAAGAAGGTCACTCGAGAATGGTTATTATTAGACTTAGGCTTTAGTGCTGAAGGTTTGTTGCAACGTTCAGAGATGTTGCAAACAGATGCATTTCGCATAGGCGATCGCGTACGTGCGTATTTATACGATGTGCATTATGAACCTCGCGGGCCACAATTATTTTTTAGCCGCACCAAACCGGGCATGTTGACGGAATTATTTAGAATTGAAGTGCCTGAAATTGGTGAACAAATTATCCAAGTGATGGCGGCAGCGCGCGATCCCGGTATACGCGCAAAAATAGCGGTTAAAACCAACGATGGTCGTATTGACCCCATCGGTGCTTGTATCGGTATGCGTGGTTCTAGAGTGCAGGCCGTATCCAATGAATTGGGTGGTGAGCGTGTAGATATCGTGCTGTGGGATGATAATCCTGCGCAATTGGTCATCAATGCCATGGCGCCAGCGGAAATTCAATCTATAGTGGTAGATGAAAATTTACATTCCATCGATATCGCCGTGAAACCAGAACAATTGTCGCAAGCCATCGGTCGTAATGGACAAAATGTGCGTTTGGCCAGCGAATTAACGGGTTGGGCTTTAAACGTAATGACTCCAGATGAAATCGAAGCCAAAGCGGTAGTAGAGCAAGGCTCATATCAAGACTTTTTTGCCGAGAAATTAAATCTGGAAGAAGAAATCGCTGCTATTTTAGTACGCGAAGGCTTTACGACTCTAGAAGAAGTGGCGTATGTCTCATTGGAAGACATGCTGGCCATAGAAGAATTTGACGAAGATATCGTTGCTGCCTTGCGTGAACGCGCTTTAGAAGCCATCGCTCATGAAGCAGAAGTGCGTCAATCTATCGTTAAACCCGCAGCAGATTTATTGACGATGGAAGGCATGACAGAAGAGTTGGCATATCGTTTGGCGGAAAACGGCATTATCACTATGGAAGATCTGGCTGAATTGGCTATAGACGATCTGGTAGAAGTTGATGCTAATTTAAGTGCGGAACATGCTGCACAATTAATTATGAAGGCGCGTGAACCGTGGTTTGCAAGCGATAAATAGCAATATATACCGAATACGCCTGGAAATGCGAAAATGACCAACCGAGCGTCGACCGAAAGGGCGCGGTTAAAAATAACGAGGTGATTTATGACAGAACATGACGACAAGCAAAAAGTAGATGCAAAAGAAAAGTCTGTTGCCGCACCTAAAAAACTGAGTTTAAAAAAAACCAGTGTGACGCCTACTGAAGAAAAAGAAGAAAGCGTTAAGCCGACTACAAAAATTGCCCTGAAAAAAAATGTGGCCAGTCAACTTGCAGTCGCTCAAACGGAAGGGCGCAGTAAGGTTCGTAATGTGGATGTGATGGTCAAGAAGAAACCCACATTAAAAAAAGCGGTATTAGCGCAACCCGAAGTAGAACAACAGGCCGCAGAAGAAGCTATTGCCGCAGAAGTTTTAGCTGCAGAACAAACTCAGGCTATTTCTGAGGAACAAGCCGTAGAACAAAAAGAAGGGGATTCTAAAGATAAATCCACTACAGCGTCAAAAGCAAAAACAAAGAAAACCAGCGATGCAGCGCAACCTTCACTATCATTAGATGAAGGCTTTAAAAAATTAGAAGCGGAAGTTAAAGCAACGCAAAATAAACTCGTCATTAGAGATGAGGGAGTGGATGAATTTGGGGATGGTAAGCGCGGTCATAAAAAAGATCTGCGCCGTAAACAGGACGATACAGGACCCGCCAGCAAACGCCATAAAATAGAAAAACGCAGTGGTTTTCAGCATAATAGAGACCGCACCAAAAAAGGCTCGGACGAAGCCAGGCGCGCATTGCACCAAGAATTTGCTAAACCCATGGCACCGATAGTGCATGAGATTTTTGTCCCTGAAACCATTACCGTTGCCGAGTTGGCACAAAAAATGTCGGTCAAAGGGGTGGATGTGATCAAAGCCTTGATGAAATTAGGCGCAATGGCAACCATCAATCAAGTCATCGATCAAGATACAGCTATGATTGTTGTTGAAGAAATGGGTCATGTTGCTAAACAGGCTAAAGCCAATGAAATGGACAGCGATGTCTTTTTAGAAGAAGCATCCGTTGGCGGTACCGAAGTGCCGCGACCGCCGGTGGTTACCATTATGGGCCACGTCGATCATGGTAAAACCTCATTATTAGATTATATACGTCGTACTAAAGTCGCCAGCGGTGAGGCAGGCGGTATCACTCAACACATAGGTGCATATCACGTTACCGTAGACAGGGGCACGATTACTTTTTTGGATACCCCTGGCCATGAAGCCTTTACTGCTATGCGTGCGCGCGGTGCACAGTGTACTGATATCGTCGTATTAGTGGTTGCTGCCGATGATGGCGTGATGCCACAAACCATAGAAGCCATAGAACATGCGCGTGCAGCCGAAGTGCCTATCGTGGTGGCGATAACAAAAATCGATAAACCGGGTGCCGATGCTGAAAAAATTATAGGCGCATTAGCCAATTACGGCGTAATTTCAGAAAAATGGGGCGGCGATGCCTTATTTGTTTCTGTTTCCTCTAAATCGGGTGAGGGTATAGACGATTTATTAAACGCCATCTTATTGCAATCTGAAATGTTAGAATTGCGCGCTAAAACGGGTATTCCTGCGCGCGGTATAGTATTGGAATCGCGTTTAGATAAGGGCCGTGGACCTGTGGCTTCTATCTTGGTGCGCAATGGCGAACTAAAAAAAGGCGATATTATTTTAACTGGTTTTGAATTTGGTCGTGTGCGCGCATTGTTTGATGAAACAGGGCTTGCGATTACCGAAGCAGGCCCTTCTATTCCGGTAGAAGTGTTGGGTTTATCGGGAACGCCTAATGCGGGTAGCGATGTATGGGTAGTGAGCGATGAAAAGAAAGCCCGTGAAATCGCCTTATATAGACAAGGCAAATTCAGAGAAGTTAAATTGGCTAGCCAGCAAGGCGCTAAATTAGATAATGTCTTTGAACGTCTGAGTGAAGGCGCTTTAAATGTTTTAAATATAGTCTTAAAAACAGACGTACAAGGTTCTGCCGAAGCGTTGCGCGATGCCTTGACGAAATTGTCTACGGATGAAGTGAAAGTTAAGATTATTTCCAGTGCCGTAGGTGGTATTACTGAAACCGATATCAATTTGGCGATTGCGTCTAAAGCCATTGTGATTGGCTTTAATGTGCGTGCCGATTCTGGCGCTAGAAAATTAGTGGCGGCAGAAGGCGTAGATCTACGTTACTATAGCGTGATTTATAGCGCTATAGAAGAAGTTAAACAAGCTTTAACGGGTATGTTATCGCCAGAGCTGAAAGAAAAAATAGTCGGTATTGCCGAGGTACGTGATGTATTTCGTTCACCGAAATTTGGCGCTATTGCCGGTTGTATGGTTACAGAAGGACAAGTCAAACGTCATTTGCCTTTACGTGTATTGCGCGACAACGTCGTTATTTATGAAGGCGAATTAGAATCCTTGCGTCGCTTTAAAGAAGATGTGGCTGAAGTGCGTCATGGCATGGAATGCGGTATAGGGGTTAAAAATTATAATGATGTCAAAGTGGGCGATCAAATTGAAGTGTATGAAGTCATTAAAGTAGCGAAAACATTATAATGAGAGCTTTCAAACGTACTGATCGCGTAGGCGACTTAATCCAAAAAGAATTGGCCATTATTTTGCAGGCAAAATTTCGCGATGGCGATCTTCCTATGATCACTGTGTCGGCGGTACAATTGGCCCGCGATTTAGCCTATGCCAAAGTTTATGTCAGTACCTTAGGTACCGAAGCCGAAATTAAAGCCGTGGTTAAAACCTTAAACGCCATGGCGCCTAAATTGCGGTATTTATTGGCGCAAACCATACGCATACGCACCACGCCAGAATTACAATTTGTGTACGATAGTTCTATAGTCGAAGGCAGCAAATTAAGCGCGCTGATTGATTCGGTTGATCCCGACAAGAAGGATTAATCCGTGGCAAAATCATTTTCTCGTCCCATAAATGGTATTTTACTTTTAGACAAATCATTGGGTGTGTCTTCTAATCACGCCTTACAATCCATTAAAAAAATGTTTTATGCCGATAAAGCGGGCCACACAGGCAGTTTGGATCCTTTAGCTTCTGGTATGTTGCCTATTTGTTTGGGAGCAGCAACGCGTTATGCGCAATATTTATTAAACGCCGATAAACGATATAGAGCAAAAATTCGCTTAGGGCAAAGCACTACTACCGGCGATAGGGAAGGCAAAATCATAGCAGAAACTCCGTTGCCCTTATTAGGTGAAAAAGATGTAGCCGCGGTATTAAAAACATTCTTAGGACCGCAACAACAATGTCCACCCATGTATTCTGCTTTAAAACACCAAGGCAAAAAATTATATGAATTGGCTCGTCAGGGCATAGAAGTAGAAAGACCTTTGCGCGACATTGAAATACACAGTTTAAAGTTAATAGAATATGACATCACTACACTGACCATAGAAGTACATTGTAGCAAAGGAACCTATATACGTACTTTGGCCGAAGACATAGGTAAAAAACTAGATTGTGGCGCGCATTTAGCCGCTTTGCATCGTTTATCCGTCGAAGGTTTTAACAGTGAGGAAATGCTGACTTTAGAACAATTGCAAGATCTAGTCGTGCAAAAAGGGGTTAGCGCTATAGAGACGTATATATTACCTATGGATAAAGCCCTGGCACATTATCCTAGTATTGCATTATCGGAATGGTGGTTAGCATTATTGCGTTGCGGCAAATCATTTGTTTGTCCTGAATTATCGTCTGGACTAAAACGTTTATACGCCCAGGATGGCCAATTTAAAGGCTTAGTCATGGTTGATGACAGCGGTCGTGTTAAAGCAGAGCGTTTGTTGGGGTTTTAAGCTTATTGCGCTTTAATGTTTCATCTTTTGTGTTTATTCTCATCTCTTCTCTCCGTTGATAATCTCTCTATTCTATCAACGAATTACTTGACCTTTACAGCAATGACGGCGTTCGAGATAGTTGCTTCGTAATGCCCACAGAGACTTGTGTATAAAGGTATGGCATGAATACCGCGAGCTAGCCCCCAGGGATGGGTTTACGGCGTGTTTGACACAACGGCAGCGATAGCTTTGGACGGTTAGCCTGAGGGGGTCTAAAACAGAATGAATTAAATGCTATAACTTACTGTTTTATATAACAAATAGTGTCCTGGCGCGACGATTAGACGGAGTTTACGCGCCGATTAGACGGTGCTATGATTAACATAGTGACATCAAAAAGGCGTAAAAAATGTACGAAAGATATCTGGTTAACAGGGTAGTTACGGCGCTGTACGATGGCGAACACATCAGGATAACAAGGATAGCTCAATGACTCTAACGAGGTGGACAATGTTAATCTTAGCGATCATTCTAGCCATCGTTATTTACTTAATGGCGCAATATCGTATGCCACAATATCGCGGTCCGGTAAGCGATCACTTCAATGGTCTACGTTTCTCAAATTTAGATGGGGTCAATGCGCCACTCGGTTTCAAGAGTTTTATCAAGTGGCGCTTGCAGGACAAACCCACTCCTTGGCCTGCGCAGCGCGATAATCTTTTTACGCCTGTGGTGAAGCAACGTGTTTTAGGCGATGATTTAGAAGTTACTTTTGTGGGGCATGCCACGGTGTTATTGCAAACACAGGGTTTAAATATTTTAACCGATCCTATTTGGTCGGAGCGCGCCAGTCCGGTGCAATTTATAGGTCCTAAAAGAGTGCATGAACCTGGAATAGATTTTGCTGCTTTACCGCCTATAGATGTGGTATTGATATCACACAGTCATTATGATCATTTAGACATTCCTACCTTGCAGCGCTTAGAACAGCAATTTCACCCCGTGTTTATAATAGGTTTGGGTAACGACACTTTACTGAAAAAGCGTTTGGGCTCTAATGCACGCATCGTTACGCTAGATTGGTGGCAAAGCCATAGGGTCAATACGGACATGAATATCCTTTTTGTACCCACAGTGCATTGGTCTAAACGCGATTTGTTCGATACGAATAAAACATTGTGGGGTGGATTTATCATCCAAAGCAAAGGAGGCAATATTTATTCTGCAGGAGATACGGGACTAGGTGATGGCAATGTTTTTTCTCAAATTGCCAACTATGGCCCTTTTCGTTTGGCCTTATTACCTATAGGTGCTTATGAACCGCGTTGGTTTATGCACTATAGCCATGTTAATCCCGCAGAAGCGGTGAAAGTCTTTAATATTATAAAACCGCAATATGCTATGGCGGTTCATTTTGGTACCTTTCATTTGACCAATGAGGGTATAGATGAACCGATCATCGCTTTAGACAAAGCATTAAACGAAGCACATTTAACGCAACAGCAATTTAGGGTGCTGCAAGTTGGTGAAGAATGGCAGTTGCCCTCAATTGGAGAAAAATAATGAGTAAACAACCACAGATTATTGTTGCCTTAGATTTTGATACTGTCAAGGTGGCTTTAGATTTTGTAGAGCCATTATCGCCTACTCAGTGCAGATTAAAAGTAGGCAATGAATTGTTTACTCGTGGCGGACCGGATTTAGTACGTCGTTTGGTGGACTTAAAATTCAGCGTGTTTTTAGATTTAAAATTTTATGATATTCCCAATACGGTAGCACAAGCCTGTTTGGCCGCAGCCGATCTAGGCGTGTGGATGGTCAACGTGCATGCCTTGGGTGGTGTTGCCATGATGACTGCGGCCCAAAAAGCCTTGCAACCTTATGGCACAAAGGCACCTTTGTTGATAGCGGTTACAGCCTTAACCAGTTATAACGACAGCGAATGGCAAGGCTTAGGCTTTAAGCAAGATATAAACGCCAGCGTCTTGCATTTAGCCCAGTTAACACAACAAGCGGGTTTAGATGGTGTGGTGTGTTCAGCGCAAGAAGTAGCACTATTACGCGCACAGTTCGGCCCTTCTTTTTGTTTAGTGACCCCAGGTATTCGTTTAGAAGATAACGCGCATGACGATCAGCAACGCGTGGTTACTCCGCAAGCAGCTCTAGCAGCAGGCAGTGATTATTTAGTGATGGGGCGCAGTATTACGCGTTCGCCGGAGCCAGTAGCTGTGTTGGCAAAGTTGAATGAAGCTATAGATTTACGCTTGTAGGTGCACCTCGTGAGGCGCCCGTTTAGAATAACTCTGTGGAACACAATATCTCTCTAGCTACAAGTCACATCTTCATTGGCGACAGGTATATTCATATTCGAACACTCCCCCTTGTTTTTGTTTATAAATTGGCTTATACTATGGCTCAACTTATGAAAGGTGAGCAAATTATAGACAATACCTTTCTATCTAAAAGAGAGGTATTCCATGTCTGATTTTTCCCAATTGGGGGTCGCCGAACCTATAATTGCGTCTTTACGCGAGCTAGGTTACGAGGTTCCTACACCTATACAAGAACAAAGCATCCCGGTTTTACTACAAGGGGGCGATTTACTGGCTCAAGCGCAAACGGGTACCGGTAAAACAGCCGCTTTCGCACTGCCCATATTAACCACTATCGACGTAAAAGGCACTTTGCCACAAGTCATCGTTTTGGTGCCTACGCGTGAATTGGCTATTCAAGTAGCCGAATCTTTTTATCATTATTCTAAAAATTTACCGCAGTTTAAAGTGTTGGCCATTTATGGTGGTCAAGCCTTCGCACCGCAATTAAGAGCGTTGCAACGTGGTGCGCAAGTGGTGGTGGGTACGCCTGGCCGTGTTATGGACCATCTACGTCGTGGCAGTCTATCTCTAGAAGCGATACGTACCGTAGTCTTAGATGAAGCCGATGAAATGCTCAATATGGGTTTTATAGAAGATATAGAATGGATCCTCGAGCAAATCAAACACAAGCATCAAACCGCCTTATTTTCAGCGACTATGGCGCCTAATATTCTTAAAATAACCAAGCGTTATTTAAAAGAACCGACTCACGTTGAAATTAAAGCCAAATCACACGATGCCATATTGATTCAACAAAAATTCTGTATAGTGCCTGCAAATCAGAAGTTGGATGCATTGGCCTTATTCTTAGAATTAGAACACAATGATGCAACTTTAATCTTTACGCGTACTAAAATCAGTTCGGCAGAAGTAGCGCTTAAACTGGCTGCGCGCGGTTTAGCTGCTGCGGCTATCAATGGCGATATGCGCCAAGAAGAGCGTGAACGCGTCGTAAGACAGCTTAAAAATGGCGATCTAGACATCGTGGTGGCGACTGAAGTGGCCGCTAGAGGTATAGATGTGGGTCGTATTAGTTTGGTGATCAATTACGATATTCCTGAAGATCCCGATTCTTATGTGCATCGCATAGGCCGTACCGGCCGTGCTGGGCGCGAAGGAGCGGCATTATTATTCGTAACTCCGCGCGAAAGACGCATGTTGTCTTTAATCGAAAACACAATTAAACGTAGAATGGAAGAAGTTAAAATGCCACACACTGCACAAATGCAAAAATTCCGTATGGACAGCTTTAAAAAGCAATTGGCAACGATTATGTCCGAAGAAAACTT
>JAJXVU010000038.1 GCA_021781965.1 Pseudomonadota bacterium | reverse complement strand
CAATTCCCTATGTGCTAATTCACGACCCCTAAAGCGGACCGTGACCTTGGTTTTATCCCCATCCTCTAGGAAACGTATCAGGTTGCGTAGCTTGACCTGATAATCTCCCTCATCCGTTACTGGACGAAATTTGACTTCTTTGATCCCAACTTTATGCAGCTTTTTCTTAGACTCCGCTGCATTTTTCTTTTGTTGGTAAACATGTTTACCATAGTTCATGATCTTACAAACAGGTGGCTCTGCAGTAGGTGATACTTCGACTAAATCTAGTTCGACTGCACGGGCACGTTGCAAAGCTTCCGCTATGCTTAAAATGCCGGCTTGGTCCCCATTTTCATCGATAACACGTACTTCTTTTGCCCTAATCTCCTCGTTGATACGCGTTTTGACCGCTGTTTGCTTAGTACTAATCTCAAATTCTCCTATAACACTCTTCGCATTTGCTTCTTAGGCTTTGTTGCCTACGCCTAAAAATCAACTGCTGTGAGTTGATAATTTTACATTTCTATCCACGGGGCTTACCCCTATGAACCACGCCCCAATAAGGCACTTTCTTTCTCTAATAGAGATACAAAATCAGGCAAAAGCATCTCCCCCAAATCTTCGCCTGCGCGAGATCTGACGGTAACTGTACTTCCGTTGACTTCTTTATCGCCGATAATGAGCAAGTAAGGCACTTTTTGCAGTGTGTGCTCACGGATCTTAAAGCCTATCTTCTCATTACGCAAGTCATTTTCTACACGAAAGCCTAGGTTTTTTAAATTTTTGTATACTTCTTGAGCATATTCGCTTTGTTTATCGCTGACATTCAGGATAACGGCCTGTACAGGCGCCAACCACACCGGAAATTTAGCGGCAAAATGTTCAATTAATACACCGATAAACCGCTCCATGGAACCCAGTACGGCCCTATGCAACATCACCGGCACAACCTTATCCCCAGCCTCGTCTATGTAGTAAGCGTCTAATCTGCCCGGCAATTGGAAGTCCAATTGTACCGTACCGCATTGCCATTCACGGCCTAGACAATCGCGCAGTTTAAAATCGATTTTAGGGCCATAAAAGGCGCCATCACCGGGTTGTAGGGTCCAATTGACACCCTTGTTGTTGAGCACTCGTTGTAGAGCTTCTTCTGCTTTATCCCAAACGGCATCACTACCGATACGTTTATCTGGACGTGTAGACAATCTACAGCTGATATCTTCAAAACCGAAGTCTTGGTAGACCTCATAGATCAAATCCAATAATTTTATAGCTTCGGATTCTATTTGATCTTCCCGTATAAACAAATGCGCATCATCCTGGGTAAGATGGCGAACCCGCATCAAACCGTGCAAAGTACCGGAGGCTTCATTGCGATGACAAGAACCAAATTCGGCCAAACGCAATGGTAGATCTCTATAGCTGTGTAAACCTTGTTTGAAAACTTGTACGTGCAAGGGACAACTCATGGGCTTGATGGCATAATCGCGATTTTCGGTTGAAGTCACCCACATCTCTTCACGATATTGTTCCCAATGACCCGATTTTTCCCACAAAATTTTATCGACGATTTGCGGTGTACGTATTTCTTGATAATCGTATTCACGTAATTTTTGGCGTACATACTCTTCAACCACTCGATATAATTGCCAACCCTTAGGATGCCAAAACACCATGCCTGGCGCTTCTTCTTGAGTATGAAATAAATCCAGTAATTTGCCTAATTTGCGATGATCGCGTTTTTCGGCTTCTTCTAAGCGGTATAAATACGCTGCCAAGGCTTTATCGTCTGCCCAAGCAGTGCCATAGATGCGTTGTAACATGACATTGTTAGAATCGCCACGCCAATAAGCGCCCGCGAGTTTCATCAGTTTAAACGCTTTTAAATGGCTGGTATTGGGCACATGCGGGCCACGGCATAAATCTACAAAATCGCCTTGTTGATATAAAGACAAAGTTTCTGTAGGCGGAATATCTGCAATAATTTCAGCTTTGTATTCTTCGCCTAATTCACGAAAAAAAGCGATGGCTTCATCGCGACTCATGACGCGTCGAGTAACATCATAGTTTTTGGCAGCTAATTCGTGCATTTTGGCTTCTATGGCCGCTAAATCTTCCAGCGTAAAACTGCGTTCAAACGCAAAATCGTAGTAAAAACCATCTTCAATCACTGGACCTATGGTGACTTGTGCGCTGGGAAATAATTGTTTGACCGCTTGTGCCAATAGATGCGCCGTAGAATGACGTAATACTTCTACGCCTTCTGGGTCTTTAGCCGTAATCACCTTTAATGTGGCGTCTTTTTCTAGGGTATAACTTAAATCCACCAGTACATCGTTCACTTTGGCGGCTAAGGCTGCTTTGGCTAAACCGGCGCCTATACTGGCCACTACAGTGGCTACAGTCACGGGTTGGTCAAATGGCAATTGACGATTATCGGGTAGAGTAATAATGGGCATGTTTAAACCTATTGCTAAAAAACGTGGTAGGCACGAGTGGGATCGAACCACCGACCACCACCATGTCAAGGTGGTGCTCTACCACTGAGCTACGTGCCTATAAAACGTGCTTAGGGTACCATAGGTGGGAAATAAGCCGCAAGTTTGTTTGGAGCCACAAAAATAATAAAATTCATCCTAATTAGGGCCTGTAGACATTTGGTTTGTCGAAGCAAAAATGAATAAAGCCGGACAAAATAGTAGCAAATTTGAGGAAAATATCGAGCTATACTCCTATTGGTAATTGGTGGTTCTTCCACAAAGCCGCCAATAAGCGGCCCCTCTGACTTCTCGATTCAGAGGGGTTCATGAATATGCAGTTCTCAGAGGCAGAGAGTGGCATTTTCTCTACTGGGGCTGGAAATGCCGATTTGGAGAATCGGGCAATGAAGAGTTAAACGGTGCTTCTTCTGGTTGGAAAAAAGAATGGGGTGATGCAAATATTGGGGGGTTGTCTTGTGGCAACTTAATATCATCGCGTAAATATTGAATTTCAATACCGCGCTTTTTTGCTTCACGCTGAATATATTCACTATCCAATTTAGAAAATGGTTGGTTCGTTATAGGGTTTAGTAAATATCTTTTTTCATCTTGTTCTTTCAGATCAGAGCCACGATAGGATCTTCCGTTGTGCCAGAGAATCAAAGTTTCAATATCAAACTGATAGCCCGTTGATATATAGACTTTAGCACTATCCTCAATATCAGTTAATAATATCGGATCTCGTTCATTAATAGGCTTATACTCTGCTACTGCCAGTAAAGCAGTATATGCGGCCTCTGTAAGACTCAACCCATTTTTAACAAACTGATTATTGCCTTCACAAGAAATTATGCCAAGTAAATTTTTTCTCAAAAAATCAATCATTTCATTTGTTTTTTCATTGAGGTTACAGTATGTTTTATTGATGTCACCATATTTTAAATGATTAATGATACTTGATATATCATTATCTTCCTGAATAAAAAGTGATAATTGCTCGATAGCGAATTTAACAGAGGGAGCAAGGTTTAGAGGGGTTTCAGGTGGCGATATAACCATAAATTCTACAAACCTCTGGGTATGAGCAGCATGTTTGTTGCCATAATCCTTTTCAAATAAAGCAAAAGGAGTCAAGCCATCGTTATCTTCTAAAGCTGAATAAGCGCCCCCTTTAAATAAAGCTCTTAAAGTTCCAGCAAAATCGTCTCTAGCAGTATAAGCATAATGAGTTGGGGTCCTCCCTTGTTCATCTCGAGCATTTCCATTAGCGCCTTGCTGAATTAATAATCGTACTTTTTCTGGGTGCCCCCATTGCGTTGCGTGATGTAGCGGGGTCCAACCATCTTTGGCTTGATGTGTTAAATGCGCACCACTTGCAATTAAAAGCTTAGCAACTTTTGTACTGCCATATGGGCTAACGGCGCTATACAGTGGCGTAAAATCTTTTTTAGGAGAAATATAATCAACACTTTCTTTACGCCCTAAAGTATAACCAATCAACAACGCAGCTACTTCAACATGGTTTTCATCAACGGCCAAATGCAAAGGAGTTTTTTGGTTTTTATCTAAACGATCTAAGCTAATTCCTAAGTCTAATAAGTGAAAAATCTCATCAAAATCAATAGTAACTTTGCTTTTAAAAAGAAAAGAAACCTTTGGCGCAATAAGCTTATGAAGTTTTGGACTACCATTATATGCCATAATGTTTCGACGGTTAATTTCTTCCTCTGAAAGTGTTTCATTAAGTTTTAACGCAGCCACACCCTTCTGATAGCCTATTAAAAACTTAGCGAAAAAGTGATTCCCCACGAAAATGGCTGCCTGTATTGGATCACGCCCATTTACATCTGTACAGCTTAATACATCAATACCGAAATTTCTAATCATGGTTACTGTACGCGTTATGTCATTAGCAGCAATCGCATCAAATATTTGATTTGCATCTAAATTTTCTTTTACAACAGTTTGTTCGGCGGCCATAATATTATCTCTTTTATTATTTAGTTTATCTTCCGTTTAGAAAAGCACAAGTTTTCGCAAAACTAGGAGCTATAGCCATATGGTAAGCACGAGTGGACTCAAATCACTGGCCCCACGGTGTGTAGATGGTCTTCTACCACTGAGCTACGTGCCTAGGCTACCATAAGTAGAAAATAAGCCGCAAGTTTATTTGGTTCTGTAGAAACCATCGCTTGCGGCATACCACACGTATCTAGTTGCTATTTCTTGGCGACTGCATTGTCTGGCTAGGGAGTTGTTGCGGCTCTGGAGAGGGGAAAAAACTCACAGGAGTACCAATAGCAGAAGTACTACTAACAGCAACGGCTGTGGTTTGATCGAGACCTATCTTCTGTTCCTGTTCCTTTTTCTTTTTCTGGTTAAATTCTTTTATATCCTTCTCTAGTTGTAGAAAAAAATCAGGATCATCAAACAATTGCTTTTGGAGCTGGTCTAACTCCAGCTGCACGCGAGAAACAGCCGACACAAGTTCTTCGCCAGACAGATACCCTAACCCATCATCATCGAAATCAGAACTGCTATCTGAATAAGTATCAGTATCACTTTCATTGACCTCAGAACTGCGGCTTGAATAAGTACCAATATCTTTGCTCTTGACTACGCTTCGTTGATCCATAATAATACCTCTTTAATAATCTAATTAATATATAGCAAGAACTGCAGCGACTGAACTGGCTGCAGCCAAGCCCTTACCTTCCAAAAGGCAGATTGTACAATATCTTCTCAAAATGAGCAAACACACAGGTAGAGGTAGCGCTATTGCGTCTAAGTCATCGTAAAATAGGAAGAAAATGGATGCTCAACGAATGTGCCATCTACCGCAGCAGCGGTGGCAATCACTTGTAGCATGGAGGGTCTTCTTTTTTAGGATTGCTTCCCCAACTATTTAGCCAAGCTTGAACCTCTGCGCCTTTTAAGTGCAACCCTGTCTCTTGATAAGCTTTACTAGAAGCAATTGCTTCTTGTTTAAAATTTTTTTTAGCTTTCTCACGAGCTACATAATCTTGAATCTCTTCATGCATGATTGAATGCCTTATATCAAAAATATCGCTTGTTACTATTTAGCATTGTAAAGAGCTAAAATGCAATATTATATCTTAACAACTAATTTCCGAGCCGCGACCGTCAGGGAGCGGTTTTTTTCAAATATCCGCTCCCTGACGGTCGCGGCTCGGGGATTCATTTAAATAACCTAAAATAGGGCTAGTCCTTGCAATTATAAAAGTTTCCTTTATAATTTATAAAAGCACGATTTATTTTTGCAAGAGGGGTTGAATGAAATATGTACACAGGAACTTAAAAAATAAGCTTTTGTCTGCTTTAGCGGTCAGTCCTGTCGTATACCTAAATGGCCCGCGTCAGGCAGGAAAGAGCACTTTAGTCCAACATATTGCCCAAAAAGATTTTCCGGCTGACTATGTCACATTTGATAATATAACGCAGATGGCTGCCGCAGCCAGCGCACCCGAAACCTATCTTAAAGGGCATAAGCATGCGTTGATTATTGATGAAGTCCAACTGGTACCAGAAATTTTCCGCACGCTGAAAGTCGTCGTCGATGAATTGCGACAAACACTAAGCTCAAGATTGAAAGGGCAGTTTCTATTGACAGGCTCAGCCAATATTATGGCTTTACCCAAATTGGCAGAACCGCTGGTTGGGCGCATGGCAGTACTAGCGCTGTATCCACTGTGCAGTGCCGAAATTGCGCTAGGCAAAGGAGATTTTATCCATAGGCTTTTCAATCAAGATTTTCAGACTGATAATAATAAACATAAAATCATCGATATGATGCGTCATGCTACTTTCCCTGAAATTGCTAATGCATCCACACACGAAAGAAGCATTTGGTTTGATGGTTACCTCACTACTATTTTACAGCGCGATGTACGCGCACTGGCCGAGATTGAAAAGCTCAGTGTATTACCAAATCTCTTACGCATATTGGCGAACAGGGCGGGCGGGCTCATCAACGATGCTGAAATTAGCCGTGATGCAGGCTTAAACACGGTTACTTGCCGTAACTACAAAACCTTGTTGAAAATGCTGTTTTTAACCTTCGAGCTTGCTCCTTGGTATCGCAATATCGGTAAGCGCTTGGTTAAATCCAGTAAAGGATATATGATCGATACCCTACTGCTTTGTCATTTACTGCAATATGAATTAGACGATTTAGAAAAAAATAGACCCGAACTGTTTGGCCATGCCATAGAGAATTTTGTTGCCACCGATCTGGTTAAACTCATTGCCAGCCACGATCAAAACTTAAGCTTATTACATTTTAGAACAGCTGATAATAAGGAAGTTGACTTTGTGCTGGAAAAGCCCAATGGCCAACTAGCAGCTATCGAAGTGAAAAAGAAAGACCGTGTAAACGCTGAAGATTTTAAAGGCTTAAAAGAATTACAGGTACTATCTGCGCATGATTTTGTCTGCGGCATAGTCTTATATCGTGGCAAAGAAGTTGTACCCTTTGGACAAAACTTATGGGCAGTGCCCATAGCCAATTTGTGGGGATAAAATAGGCGAGTTGGTAGGCACGAGTGGGATCGAACCACCGGCCCCCACCGTGTGAAGGTGATGCTCTACCACTGAGCTACGTGCCTAGGAAACAGGTATAGAGTATCATGAGTAAGAAAGAATCTGCAAGTCGCGGCATGCGTTAAGCGCTCGTTATTTCATCCGCCTCACTGGATGCACCGGCAAACGAGATAGTTTAGGGTCTATCCCACACCACAAAGAGGAGGAATATAAAATCTTTATCTTAAGAACCCCAAATTACAAGGTGGCGCTATGCTATTAGTAAACGTCCTCGATTGAGTTGCGGAAACAACACTGAAAAAAAGAAAATTATTTTTTCGCCCTCGCGTATTAAAGGTTTCCATATCTTGGCAATCAAAGGTAAGTGGAGAAAAAGTTCCGAGTTTTTCGACATTATACTCTAAAACATGGATCTCTTGGTCATAGATCTTATCAAAATTTAGCATCCAATCCTTAACTGTTTCCTTATAAAAATTTAATACCTTTACATAATTTTCAACACTCTTATTATGGTCTTCATTCTGCTCCAGTAAATATGAGTATTTAGGCCATAAATTATCTATTTCCAGGAAAATGTCACCTAATACTTTTAGCTTAGTCTCCTTCGTCATAGTGGGCGTGGGGATAGGCGTAAGGGACGGCAGAGGATCATCACAAAGGTTATTGTCTTGACTGTTTGTTACAGGAATAAAAGTGGCATACGAAAGCAGGGTGTCCATGACAGAGAAAAAGTAACTCGTCCAAGAATCATTCATTTCTGCAGCAGCCCGATATTTATTTTTAGCCATGAATTCTCCGTAATATTATGAAACGTTAGCAGTATATTATCTAATATTAGACATATAGTCAAGAGCCAGTCTTCTCCAATATGAAATGGGTTTGAACCTGGGCTCGTGATTCCAACACGAAGTAAGCGGCCATAATTCCCTCTATAAAATAATGTATTTGAGTCTTTTTTTAGTTTATTGAACCTCAGAAAATACCTTTTTGGTGATTTCAATCGCTCTATCGATCAGCTCCTCGCTGATCACCAGTGGCGGTGCCAAACGGATTACCACATGGTGCGTTTCTTTGGTTAAAATGCCATGTTGTAAAAATTTCTCAGCTAAGTCATGACCGTGAATAATCTTTGGATCAATTTCAATGCCTATCATCAAACCTTTGCCGCGTATGTCTCGTATAGCCGGATGCGAAATAGTTTTTAAGCCCTTCATTAAACGTTCACCCAAGACTACAGCTCGTTCAGCCAATTTTTCTTCTTCTAAGGTTTTTAAGGCAGCTAAACCCACTGCTGCGGCTAAAGCATACCCACCAAACGTACTACCATGATCACCTGGATGTAACACCGACATAATTGTATTGTCAGCTAACACCAAGGAAATCGGTAACACGCCGCCGCCTAAGGCTTTCCCTAATACTAAAATGTCGGGGCTAACACCTTCGTGATCGCATGCTAAACGTTTACCGGTACGCCCTAAACCAGTTTGAATTTCATCGGCAATCAGCAATACATTATGACGCTTACACAATTCAGCGCATTTTTTCAAATACCCTGCTGGCGGTATCATAATGCCCGCTTCACCTTGAATAGGTTCAACGATAAAAGCCACCGTATTGGGCGTAATCGCTTTTTCTAAAGCATCTATATCGCCATAAGGAACGATATTAAAACCAGCGGGAAATGGACCAAAACCATCACGATATTGTTCTTCGGTAGACATGCCCACAATGGCAATGGTGCGGCCATGAAAATTATTACGGCAAGCGATTATTTCCGCTTTGTCTGCAGGCACTTTTTTGACTTTATACCCCCACTTGCGTGCTAATTTTAAAGCGGTTTCTACTGCTTCAGCACCCGTGTTCATGGGTAAACCTTTATCATAACCCAATAATTCACACGCATATTGTAAAAAATTTGCCAAGGTATCGCTGTAATACGATCGCGACACTATGGCTAAACGCGATAATTGTTCTTCTAAGGCTTTGACAATTTTAGGATGACGATGTCCATGACTCACTGCCGAATATGCACTCATCATGTCTATATATTCGCGACCATTCTCATCCCACACTAAAGGGCCTTCTCCTTTAACCAATACTACGGGTAAAGGATGATAATTATGCGCACAAAATTGTTCTTCTCGTTTTATAATGGTAGACATATTTTACCCCTTTATACTAAATCGTATGCTTTTTGTCGTTTGATGATTTCATCCAATGCTTGTAGTTGATCCAACAACGCAGGCATTTTATGTAAAGGCCAAGAATTAGGGCCATCGCTCAATGCCTTTTCTGGTTGTGGATGCGTTTCTAAAAATAAACCCGCTATCCCTACTGCTACCGCAGCACGCGCTAAGGTAGGCACAAATTCGCGTTGGCCGCCCGATTGCGTTCCTTGTCCACCGGGTAATTGTACGGAATGCGTCGCATCAAATACAACCGGTACTTCACAATCGCGCATGATTGCTAAAGATCGCATATCGGATACTAAATTATTATAACCAAAAGAAGCACCGCGTTCACACACCATGATATGTTCGTTGCCAACGGCTTTGGCCTTGGCCACTACATGTTTCATATCCCAAGGCGCTAAAAACTGGCCTTTTTTAATATTCACCGGTAAACCCACGGCGGCTACTTTTTGAATGAAGTTAGTTTGTCTGCATAAAAATGCAGGCGTTTGCAATACATCCACTACACTCGCCACTTCGTCTAAAGGACTGTCTTCATGCACATCGGTGATGATACTCACACCGATTTCTTTTTTAACTTTGGCCAAAATAGTCAAAGATTTATCGATGCCTAAGCCTCTAAAACTCTCATGTGTAGAACGATTGGCTTTGTCAAAAGAAGATTTATAAATGAAGTTTATTCCACGTTGTTGCATCAGTTCTTTAAGATAGCCCGCTGTTTCTATGGCCAAAGCTTCACTTTCGACTACGCAAGGACCCGCCATCACAAAAAGAGGTTGATCTAAGCCTACTTCAAAACCACATAATTTCATACATTATTCCTCATTTGTGTTTATCCGCTCCCTGACGGTCGCGGCTCGGTGCGCTTCTTTAATCGCAGCTCTAATAAAACTGCTAAATAAAGGATGACCTTCGCGTGGTGTAGAGGTAAACTCGGGATGAAATTGACAGCCCAAAAACCATGGATGATCGGGCAATTCTATCATTTCCACCAGTTGTTCTTTCTCTGCACGGCCACTTACCCGCAACCCTTTGGCTTCTAATTGCGGTAATAATACATTATTGACTTCATAACGGTGTCGGTGTCGCTCGACAATAGTGTCTTGTTGATAACAGGCGTAGGCCAAAGAATCTTTAGTCAACGCACAACGATACGCACCTAAGCGCATAGTACCGCCTTTATCGCCATCCTCGGCTCTATTTTCTACTTTGCCTGCTGCATCTTGCCATTGTGTAACCAACGCTATTACCGGATGCGGTGTATTACCCATAAATTCGGTACTATTGGCATCTGGCCACCCTACTACATGACGCGCAAATTCTATAACTGCAATTTGCATCCCTAAACAAATACCCAGATAAGGAATATGATGCTCACGTGCATATTGTGCCGCTAAAATTTTACCTTCTACCCCACGCGATCCAAACCCACCGGGTACCAAAATAGCATCCATGTCTTTTAATAGATCCACACCTTTTCTTTCAATGTCTTCCGCTTCTACGGCATGAATAACGACCTTGGCTTGCGTTTGTAAACCAGCGTGACTTAAAGCCTCATTCAACGATTTATACGCATCAGCTAAATTCACATATTTGCCTACCATGGCAACATGTACCGTATGATGACGATTCTTTTCTGCTGCTACCACTCGTTGCCAATCGTGTAGATCGGCTTTTGGGGCTGTGATTTTAAACTTTTCTAATACCAGTTCATCTACACCTTGTTTTTGCAGTAATTCGGGGATGCTGTGTACATTGTCGACATCGGGCAAAGATATAACCGCTTTCACTTTCACATCGGTAAATAAAGCAATTTTAGCGCATTCTTCTGTATGCAAGGCCTCTTCAGAGCGACAAATTAAAATATCGGGTTGTATGCCTATGGAGCGTAATTCTTTGACAGAATGCTGTGTAGGTTTGGTTTTGATTTCTTGTGATGTTTTTAATACTGGCACCAAGGTTAGATGTATACACAGCGCTTGCTCAGATCCTAATTCGGTGCGCATTTGTCGGATGGCTTCTAAGAATGGCAGCGATTCTATATCGCCCACCGTGCCGCCGACTTCTACCAAAGCAATATCCATGGCATCCGCACCTTTGGTGATCACCGCTTTAATGGCATCGGTAATATGAGGGATCACTTGCACCGTTTGCCCTAAATAATCACCACGACGTTCCTTGGCGATCACTGAAGCATAAATACGCCCAGTGGTGCAATTATTATTTTGAGTCATGCGACTACGTATAAAACGTTCATAATGGCCTAAGTCCAAATCAGTTTCAGCACCATCTTCGGTTACAAAGACTTCACCATGTTGAAAAGGACTCATCGTCCCTGGATCGACGTTGATATAAGGATCTAGTTTAATAAGCGTGACTTTTAAACCGCGCGCCTCTAATAAAGCGGCTAAAGAGGCAGAAGCAATGCCTTTGCCCAAAGAAGAAACAACACCACCGGTCACAAAGATATATTTGGTCATAATTAAACCCTACGTAGATGAAAAGATGCATACTTTGCGTGGCTATTAGTGCGGTTTTTAGCGCACAAAGTATCTATACGATGGGAATACAGAATATCACAATGAGATACGGAAGGATAGTGGGCTATGATGGCTATTAATTCAACTATACTGTAACAAGAGTCAATGGGAAAAAAACCATGTCAATGATAGGTCCGTATGAAATCACAGCAACCTTAGGGACAAATGGCAGATATTTGATTTACAGAGCAAAAATCCCCGGC
>JAJXVU010000014.1 GCA_021781965.1 Pseudomonadota bacterium | reverse complement strand
GTTTGAGGAATAACTTGTGCATATATTGGTAATAAATGGTCCAAATTTGAACTTATTAGGGCAGCGCGAACCTGAACGCTATGGTAAATCCACCTTAGCGGACATCACGGCTTCCTTAGATAAGCTCGCACTAGAATTAGGCGTCAGCCTATCTCATTTTCAAAGTAATGCTGAGCACGAGCTCATAGCCACCATTCAGCGCGCCCGCAATCAGGCCAATTTTATTATCATCAACGCCGCCGCTTATACCCATACCAGCATCGCCTTGCGCGACGCCTTATTGGCGGTACAGATCCCTTTTATAGAAGTGCACTTGTCTAATGTTTACGCTAGAGAATCTTTCAGGCAGCAGTCTTACCTAAGCGATATCGCGGTCGGTGTGATTGCTGGTTTAGGGCCGGTGGGTTATGAATGCGCCTTGCGCGCTGCCCATCATCACATACAACTGTTTACTGTTTGAGGAGAACTATCTTGCCAATGGATGTACGAAAAATAAAAAAACTCATCGATTTAGTCAATGAGACAGGTATCTCTGAATTGGAAATCAAAGAAGGAGAAGAATCGGTACGCATTACACGGCATGGCCATGTTAGTCATGCGCCTATGCATAGTCATACGGCGCTGGTAGCTACATCTATGCACCATACGGCCGGCACAGCGGTAGAAGCCGCGGCGGAAACAGCACCAGCAGAAGTCAGTGGCCATACAGTGAATTCCCCTATGGTGGGCACAGCTTATTTATCGCCCTCGCCCCAAGCGTCTACCTTTGTTAAAATAGGCGATAACGTACAGGTCGGTGATGTATTGTGTATCGTTGAAGCCATGAAAATGTTCAACCAAATCGAGGCCGATGTGGCGGGTGTGATTAAATCCATCTTGGTTGAAAATGGCCAACCCGTAGAATATGGTCAACCCTTGTTTGTCATTGAATAACAGGAAGTGTTATGTTTAATAAAGTTGTTATTGCCAATCGCGGTGAAATTGCGCTACGTATTTTGCGTGCTTGCAAAGAACTAGGCATACAAACCGTTGCTGTACACTCTAAAGCGGATGACGATCTACTGCATGTGCGCTTAGCGGATGAATCCGTGTGCATAGGTGGCGCTAGTGCCGCGGAAAGTTATCTCAATATTCCGGCCATCATCAGTGCAGCTGAAATTACCGATGCCAATGCGATACATCCAGGTTATGGTTTTTTAGCGGAAAATGCGAATTTCGCCGAACAAGTGGAAAAGAGTGGTTTTACTTTCATTGGTCCTAGAGCTGAATCTATACGCCTCATGGGCGATAAAGTGTCTGCTATTGCTGCCATGAAACAAGCAGGCGTCCCCTGTGTACCGGGATCCGATGGCGCTTTAGCCGATGACGACAGTGAAAATTTAAAAATTGCGCGTGACATAGGTTATCCGGTTATCATTAAAGCTTCTGGCGGTGGTGGTGGTAAAGGCATGCGCGTCGTACGCAGCGAAGCAGCGCTCATCAATGCCATTGGTCTTGCTAAAAGCGAAGCGGAAATGAATTTTGGCAATGCCACCGTTTATATGGAACGCTTTCTAGACAATCCACGTCACATTGAAATTCAAGTGTTAGGGGATGGCGCGGGCAAAGCCATTCATTTAGGCGAACGCGATTGCTCTATGCAACGTAGGCACCAAAAAGTATTAGAAGAAGCCCCTGCACCCGGTATCAGCGAAAAACAACGACATCACATAGGCAAACGCTGCGTGCGTGCGTGCGAAGAAATGCGTTATCGTGGTGCGGGTACTTTTGAATTTTTATATCAAGATGGTCATTTCTTTTTTATTGAAATGAACACACGTATACAAGTAGAACATCCCGTTACCGAATTGGTTACGGGTGTTGATCTCATACGCGAACAATTGCGCATCGCGGCAGGACTGGGCTTATCTTACAAACAATCCGATATACGCATGCGTGGCCACGCTATAGAATGCCGTATCAATGCCGAAGATCCACTGAAATTCACCCCATCTCCAGGAAAAATAAGATTGTATCATCCTCCAGGTGGCCCCGGCATACGCATGGATACGCATATTTATAGCAGCTATACGGTTCCACCCTATTACGATTCCATGATAGGCAAATTGATCTCCTTTGGTGATACGCGCGAAATCGCAATTGCCCGTATGCGCAATGCGTTGGATGAAATCATCGTAGACGGCATCAAGACTAATATTCCGTTGCACCAGCGTTTGATGCACGACGGTTATTTTCACGAAGGCGGCACCAATATTCATTATTTAGAAAAGAAGTTGGCATTAGAGGATTAGTGTAACTACTCTTGTGTTGCGATAATAAAAAGTTCCGATAAACACATTGGCGGCCAAAAAGGGAATAATAGGCTAGTTATAAACCAAAACCTGTCAAATTCCAAGTTGAACTTGGAATTTGACAGAAAAACCGCTTGGTTCGCGCACTCCCCCTGCTTTATCAGTGAACGGCTTCTTTTTCATAACGATTCACCGCCCTAGAATTTGCTTTATTATAGTGAATTAGCAATAGGTGAAATAAAATTCTAAATAAAAACAACGACTTAGCGTCACCACCCCCAGCTTTTAAACGCGAATTCTGTTTAAGACGCAACATTCAGGATACGGGCCAAAAATAAAATGAAATTCGGAGCCAGACCGAAAGGGCGCGGTTTTTTCAAAAAAACCGGGCGTTAATATTATCTTAATCTTCGTCATATATACTACCTTCAATAAATAATTACGACGAAGGTATAAAACTATGTCTGCAAATAACCCAACGATAGAAGAAAGAAAATTAGAGAAACTCAAAAGGGACGCACAGGAACTTATCAATCTTCTAAGGCATATTGACCCAGAAATTGGGGAAAGTATCAATATAGAGCAATATGCAAATCAACATAAAGAAGCCTTAGAGAAAGCGCAGGGTTTGCTGCTAAATATGGCCCTTCAAGGAGATTTTAATACTAACCTAGAAGCATTTATTTTAGCGGGAGTCAATAGCGATGATTTTGAAAAGCTACAAATCTTATTAAACTACTCAAAGAAGATATTTTCTGTACATAATTCGGAGTTTCAGAGCCTATCTTTAGCGATAATAGCAGCGGTTAATCCCCAAATAAAAAAAATCGCTTTAGAAGAACAATCTATACAGGAACTTATCAGTCTCCTAAAGCATACTGACCCAGAAATGAGTGTAGAACAATATAAAAAAGCTTTAGAGCAGGCGCAGGATCTACTGCTGGAGATGGCCCTCCAAGAAAATTTTAAGACTGACCTAGAGCCACTTACTTTAGCTATAGCACAAATAAAAAAATATGAAAAAGATTTAAAGAAAAAATATAATGACCCAAAAATGCGTTTGGGACAATATAAACAAGCTTTAAGGGAGGCGAAGGGTCTTCTGCTGGAGATGGCCCTTCAAGAAAGTTTTAATCCGAACCTAGAGCCACTTATTTTAGCGATAGCACAAGTAAAAAAATATAAAGAAGCTTTAGAGAATGCGCAGAAGGCGCAGGATCTGCTGCTGAAGATGGCCCTTCGAGAAGATTTTAAGACTAACCTAGAGCCACTTATTTTAGCGAGATTCAATAATGGTGATTTTGATAGGCTAAAGACCTTATTAGAACGAGAACGTTCACAGGACGAAATAGTTTACGCCCATGAATCGTTTGTTAAGCCCAGATTTTTAGCGATAGCACAAAAAAGATTATTAGCGATAGCACAAGAAGAATTAGACGAAGCTATAGCTGCTAGAGAAATTTCAGCTATTCCAGCATTTGCTAAATCAGGCATAGAAGCAAGTGAGACCATTGTCACTGCAGTTGATTCTGATGGCAAAACAGCACTACATCACGCTGTAGAACAAGGTGATTTAGAAGCTGTAAACTGGCTGTTAAAAGCGGGTTTTAGTTTTGCGCTGATGAAAGATAAGGGCGAAAAAACTGCTTTAGATTATGCCGCTCAAACTGATAATTATAAAATACTTTTTGTTATATATGTTGGCTTAAATCAAGAAGATAGAGAAAAAGCTGGCGCTGAGCTGCTTATCGCGAAATATAAGGACTCCCTAAAAAGAGGTAAGCAAGAAAAAGAGATAGATAAATTATTTATTGCAGGCATCGAATTGATCTCTTCCGTCAAAGAGAGGGCGATGCGTGATAAAAAGCTCATACGTCTATGTTTAGAGCTTTCGGCTAAAACGAGGAGAAGCGATGATGAACAGCTTCTCTTTGATGGATTACTATCAGAGCTCAAGGCTAGCAATAGTAACCTTGAAAAATATGAAGAGTATCAGTACCTTATAAACAGGGGTTTTGTTATAGAAAAGCGCAATCAACAAAATATTGGTAGAGATACAAGAAAGGCATGGACTGATTTAGATGTCGCAATGGGCGCTTTTGACGGCTGCTTAATAAGGGAAAATATCTCAGTCGACGAACGACAAGAAGCTTGTAAAGCCGCAAATGAAAGGCTGGCAATAATATTTCCAGCTAATGCTAACAAACAAGGCGAAACAAATGCAAAACAAGATAACTTTAAAGCGAAAATAGAATATAAAAGTAATAAAAAAATACGTGCTATATTAAAGATTATAGGTAGCGCTGCAATGGTTGTTTTCGGGTGCCTATTAGCCCCAACCGTGATTTTATCTGCCCCTTTAGTTCTCGGTGGTAAGAACCTATTTAAAAAGTATAAGAGACAATACGATGAAGCTTGTAATGCGGAAGCGATAAAAAAACCTTTCGAAGATTTATCACGGTTGGTGCCTCAAGATGAAGTAGGTGTTGACAATGCGCAACTCGTCAAACTTAGAGAAGATATAAAATCAAAAGTAACTAAAATAGCAAATGAAACAATTCTTAAGGAAATTATAGCGTCTGAGACAGATGCTAAGAGAGTAGCCGCGGAATTAGCCGCTGGAAATGTCTTTGCTGACTTGAAAGAAAAACGTCCTGTAGCTGATATTGAACACAAAAAGCGCATTGCAAAAAAACTGACTGAGTCGTATTTCCAAAACCTACTAGCACAGAAACAAGGTCTTTTTGATGTAGATCAATACAAGCTTGTTTTTGAAGCGCATATAACCGCTTCAAAGTACCCAGACTCTAAAAACGATATTGAAGAACTATATCGTTTATTAGACACTCTTCGTGGGCGAGAAACAGCCAACTTATTATTGCCGAAAGCCCAAGTTCCTGTTCAAGAAAAACATGAAACTGAAATAGTCATGGAGCAAAATATCTCTAATCCTGTGGGGCCATACAGCATGTCTCCTAAGATAGATGAAAAAGGAAAAGAAGAAGTTGTGGCGTCAAAGCATTCTACGAATGGCGGTGGCTCCCTAACTGAGTCACTAAAAAAAGAACTGAAAGCCTCTAAAAAAGCTGTTGACTCATTGCCGCCACCACCAACCTCTAGTGTGCAATATACTTTTCGCCTTGACGAGTCTATTTTGGGCAAGCAATCGACCCAAAATTCTTATGCAAAGGGCACAGAAATGAAAAAACCAAATTATTCTGGTAATCGATTCTCTTTTCTCTATGGCTCATCATCGACCCAAAATTCTTGTGCAAATAACGAGGCACAACTTCAACTGATCATAGGCGGGGCCATTCCCACTACCTAACACTTAAATTATAAAAGTGCTATAATCTGGCTTTGCTAGGAAGAGCATTATGGCTAGAACGCGCCCTGATGCTCTGAATTAAAGTTGAAGCAACATCTTTGCAGTAATCTATGAAGGATAAATAATGCTATCAGAGCTAGAAGTTTCAAAATTAATTGTTCGACAACATATTTGTCGACTTAACAAGGTAATAATCTCTGAGGAAAATCGACTTAACTCGATTCAAATAGGCCTTAACCTCGCAAAAGAAATTTGTGATACTGCCAAACAGATTATGGATAAAGCCATACTCAAGGCCGAAAAACTTGAGAAAGAGCTTAAGGAAAAGGAAGTCGCCATGACTTGTTCTGATAAAAAACCGGAACACGCTGCATTGCTTGTAAAATTTGAAGAATCTAAAGCAGATGAAACCGAGGCAAGGCAGAATCACGCGCAAGCTCTACGAAAATATAATGAGTATAAAGAAGAGTCTGAAAAATGCAATACTGTGCTAAAAGATTTAAAATTTGAACTCGATAAAAGTACAACTTTGCAGTCTAATTTATCGCTTAGTTGGTCAGATAACAAACAAGGCGCTCATAACCCATTGTCAAGTCAGGAATTAATGGAAACAAAAGAGACCTTTTTAAAGATCCGGCTCCTTTAGCCTAACGAGATAAACTAAAATTCCCCCATGCAATCATGTAGTCGATCTGCATGATTGTATGGCCCATCCTAATAGACTCCCGTTGACTTACTATGGTAATATACAAACATAAAAATAAGATATGTTGTGTAAAAAATAGCCTATTTCTGGAGCAATAATGAAACTTTCTAAAAATATCGCCTGGTTCGCATGGGTCACCGCTTCTGTATTTTATGCCTATCAATACATTTTACGTGTTATGCCTAATATCATGCTGGATAATATCGTGCAGCAGTTTCACATCACTCCCGTGGTTTTTGGCCAATTTGCGGGTGTGTATTACATAGGATACGCCGCCTTACATCTACCTATCGGGATTCTGTTAGATAGAGTTGGGCCTAGAAAGATCATGACAGGTTGTATATTATTAACCGTCATCGGTCTATTGCCGATTATTTTCGCCACACATTGGGTTTACCCTTTGATCGGCCGCGTGCTAATCGGTATAGGCTCTTCAGCCGCCATCTTGGGAACTTTTAAAATCATACGCATGACTTTCAGCGCGCAACGTTTTACGCGCATGTTAAGTTTGTCGGTGACCATAGGCTTAATTGGCGCTATCTATGGTGGGGGCCCGGTGAGTTATATGTGCCACCTCTTGGGCTATAAAGCAGTAGTTGCTATTTTTGCCTGTCTAGGATTAATCCTGGCGGCTCTAACTTATAGTCTGGTGCCTGAAATTGAAGCCATCAAAAGTAAATCCGTGTTAGCTGATATTAAAATGGTATTAAAAAATCATAGGGTTGTATTCACCTGTATTGCAGCAGGGTTTATGGTAGGACCCCTAGAAGGCTTTGCAGATGTATGGGGTTCTTCTTTCTTAGAACACGTTTACGGCTTTAGCAATAAAACTGCAAGTTATTTACCGTCTATGATCTTCTTCGGCATGTGTTTTGGTGCACCTTTTTTAAGTCTAATCGCCGAAAGAACAGGCCGTTATCTGGGTGTAATCATAGCTGCTGGCAGCATCATGTTTGCCATTTTTCTAGCCTTGGTATTACAGCTATTAAGTGCGGGCAGCATTACTATAGGTTTCTTGTTGGTGGGCGTATGTAGCGCTTATCAAATATTGGCAATTTATAAAGCTTCTACTTATGTGCCCGATCACGTCGCCGGCCTTACGACCGCTGTTGCCAATATGCTCATCATGAGTTTTGGTTATGTGTTTCATACTGGCATAGGCGTGATTGTCGATCTTTACGGCGGCATTCAGTCTACACAAGCGTTTATTTATGGTATAGGCTTTATTCCTGTGACCTTAGCGATAGGTACATTAGGCTTCGCCTGGGTGGCTTATAACGATAGGCCTATTGTGAAAGTGCAGTTTGACAGCTGATATACTCATAAACAGGCGCATCTCATTTACGCTGCTGGGGAGGCCAGCATGTAATAGGTTGCTTTCTTAGCATTTACTATAGACTGCAAACTCTGCAATAAAGATTGATAATTTGTCAGATCTTGTGGATAGATACTATTCATCTTCACAATATCGCTTAACTGTTCTAATACGTTCAAGAATTTTTCGTCATCGTATTTTTTAAATAAAGCTTGCAGCTCATGCTGATAAGGGAAAAGTGCTTTCTCACCATACTCTATTAATACCAATAGTAAATTAATATACTCACCATAGCTACCTTTTTCATATCGATGCTGCTCCAGATTTAAGTGCAATCTTCTGAAGAAAACGTCCCAGCATTTAAAATTTTTCGGTTTTTCTGAAATTATCCGTTCCTTGAAAAATACATATAAGTTCATTTTGTTTTTTTATTCCTTGTAAACGCGAATTCTGTTTAAGACGCAACATTAAGGATACGGGCCAAAAATAGAAATGAAATTCTGAGCCGCGACCGTCAGGGAGCGGATGGTTGAGATATACTCTAATACACATACTGTGCGCTTTCTTACTACAAGGCGCGAGTAGTTACATATAATCAATAACATCAGACCTGCCCATAGTCCAAGCCTTCGGCCAACCATCGCGTGATTAAGGCGTCACACACCGCAGGATTATCTCGTAATAGCGTTTGTGCGATCTCTTTCACCACGGGCAATAAGGCGCTATCGCGGGTATAAGAGGCAATGCGTAAACGGCCTAGACCAGTTTGACGAGTACCTAATAATTCACCACTACCACGTAAGGCTAAATCTTTTTCGGCAATGATAAAACCACTTTCGGTGCTGCGCATAACTTGTAAGCGTTGATACGCGGTATCGGATAAGGGTGCTTGATACAATAATACACAAAAGCTTTCGGCACTGCCCCGACCTACACGGCCGCGTAATTGATGCAATTGCGATAGGCCCATGCGTTCAGCGTTTTCGATGATCATCAAGCTGGCATTAGGCACATCCACCCCCACTTCCACCACCGTAGTTGCCACCAATAAATCACTATCTCCGTTTTTAAAAGCCTGCATCACGGCCGTTTTATCATTTGCTGATAATGCGCCATGTGCTAAGCCTAATCTTAAGTTAGGCAATTGTGTGCTTAATTGTTGGTACGTTGTAGTCGCCGCCTCGCATTGTAATTTTTCAGAATCTTCAATCAATGCGCAGATCCAATAGGCTTGCTTGCCTGCCAAACATTGTTCTTTGACACGCGCTACAATGTTATCGCGCTTATCATTGGCGAGCACTACAGTTTGTATGGGTTTTCGTCCTGGAGGCAACTCGTCGATAACAGAATGATCTAAATGCGCATACACGCTCATCGCTAAAGTTCTAGGAATGGGTGTAGCGGTCATAATGAGTTGATGTGGATTAAAATCTTGTTGCAGCCCTTTTTCCCGCAAAGCCAAACGTTGATCGACCCCAAAACGATGTTGTTCATCGATCACCAATAGAGCAAGATTCTTAAATTGCACTGCCTCTTGAAACAAAGCATGTGTGCCCACCACAATATGCGCACTACCATCTTGTATAGCGGCCAAGGTTTCTCTACGTGCTTTGGCTTTCACTTTACCCGACAACCACGCCACCGTTAAGCCTAATGAACTAAACCATTTAGTTAAATTATGATAATGTTGTTCGGCCAAAATTTCGGTGGGGGCCATGATCGCGCCCTGATAACCGCTAGACACTGCTTGTAATAAGCTTAAAGCCGCCACCACCGTTTTACCTGAACCCACATCGCCTTGCAATAAACGCAACATGGGTTCACTGCGTTCTATATCGCTGCGGATCTCCTTTAATACTCTGTTTTGTGCCGCAGTTAAAGCAAAAGGTAATTGTGCTAAGAATTGTTGTGTAAGCATTTTTGTATCTTTTAATTGAGGCGCGGCCATAGCCTGTAATGCTGCACGTAAACGCGATAAACCGATGTGATGCGCTAACAATTCTTCTAAGGCCAAACGTTGCTGCATAGAATGAATGCCTGCCAATAATTGATTCCTATCGGCATCGGGCGGTGGTCTATGCACGTAATGCAAGGCAGCGCTTAAACTAGGTAATGAGAATTTTTCTTGCAGATGCAATAGGTGATCGCTTAATACAGCACCTTGTGTTAATAGCTCTAGAACCTGGTCGCTTAAACGCCGCCATTGAAACTGTGAAATGCCTTCGGTAGTCGGATAGATAGGCGTTAAATGGTCATCCACTTCTAAAGCTTTTCCGGGCGTTAAATGCAAGTATTCTGGATGAATGATTTCTAAGCCCTGATACCCATAACGCACTTCACCAAAACAGCGGAGCCTAGTCCCTACGCTTAAATGCCGCATTTGTTCCGCATTAAAATGAAAAAAACGCAAAATGATGTAACCACTGGTATCTTTTAATTCGCAAATCAAACTACCCTTTGGACCCCGGCTAACGCGATGACTTTCTATAATGCCTTCAATGGCAACATAATCCCCCGCACGCACATCGCGTAGCAGTGTTAAATGTGTGCGGTCTAAATAACGAAAAGGTAAATGGAATAGCAAATCCTGCAAGGTGTATATACTGCGCTTGGCTAATAAGGCAGATAATCTAGGCCCTACGCCATGCAAGGTTTGGCAGGGTGCTTTGTCTAGTTCTGTAGTCATATCATCGCTCTTGTTTTATTCAGGCAGATTCGCAAACCGCTCTCCAGAATGGCTCTATAGAAAAGAACATTCTATAGGGAATGCTTGCTCCTTTCAAGTACGCGGATTATCTAATTTTGATGGTAACTACTAGCGCCTTGTAGTAAGAAAAACGCCTATTATGTGCATTAGAGTATATCTCCTCATCCGCTCCCTCACGGTCGCGGCTCGGAACTATCGCCGCGCCAAAATAGGATCGCGGTACGGGAATTTCTGCGCTCTGTTCTGCTTTCCGCTCCCTGACGGTCGCGGCTCGGAACTATCGCCACGCCGAAATAGGATCGCGGTACGGGAAGCTTCCACGAACCACAACGTTGTCATCCTCCACGCGGCCGTAGTCGGGGATCCCGTTTCAAATCAAGTTTTCAGAGTCGTTCGTAATGCTCTTTGTACTGCTCAACAAACAGTTTTGATTCATCATAGAGAACAGAAAACAGACCATGTATTTTTCTTAAATCTTTGATCCCGCTCTTTGCTTCATTATACAATGCCTCACAGGCTGCTTCCAAACGGGGGGCACCTGTGTAGCATAAGCCACCGCGTATTTTAAGCAAGAGTGCATTCGCTGCTTCAATATCATTATTTTCTTCCGCAAGTCGTAATAGAGGGATATCTACTTGCAAAGTTTCCCATAAAATGCCTAGAACTTCTATTGCTTGATTTTCAGTCATCGCCGCAGTACGCTTCATTCCTAAAGCCAAATCGATCACGGGATAATCTTCTGTTCTAGACGGAATAGCAGTTTCCTGAAGCGAATCCCCCGCTCCCTGCGCTGAATAAGTATTCAATAATTCTGTTGCTTTTTCGCTGCCTAATGGTTTGGTGTTAGTGGCTGTAAAACCTGCGGCCTTGGCTTGTTGATGTTTTAATGCGTCTTGATGTGCTGTCATTGCCACAAACGGTGTATTATAGTTTGGAGATTCTAAATTGGCTTTGACCTTAGCAACAATATCATTGCCGGAACCATCCGGCAAACCCAGATCAGAAATCACTAAATCATACCGTTTTGAAGCTAATTTCTCTAGCGCTTCCACCACGTTTTCCGCAGTATCAATATGGCTTGTAAAAGCAGATAATAAATTCTTTTCAGCAAAAAGACATGTTTTATCGTCTTCTATGATTAAAAGTTCATGGGCAAATGGTGTATTCGCTAGAGGTTTCTTTTCATGCTTTACTTTTATACCTTGATTTTCGACAGCATTTTGTTGAATCGTAGATTTAAATTGTTCTTCAATTTCTACACCTGGTTTCTTCAACTCTTCCAAAAGTGCTTTAAAAGGAATATTAATCTTAAAATAAGTTCCTTCATTTTCATGACTTTCAATATAGACATCGCCATTTAATTCATCCACAAATGTTTTCACTACATAAAGACCTAGCCCCGTGCCGGAATATTTATTCATATTAGAAGCCACACCGCGGGTGAATTTCTCGAAGATAGTATTGACCTTATCAGCAGCAATCCCAATGCCCATGTCCCTTAACTCTATCCTCAAGAGTCCTTTACGTGTGTGTTCTTCTACAGAGGCGTCCATGCTTAACGTTATTTCGCCTTGGTGAGAAAACTTTATAGCGTTACCCAATAAATTGATTAGGATACGGCTCAACCTAAACTCATCGCTGGCAATATGCAGCGGAACAGAAGCAGCCACTTTAAAATTGATTACTAAATCTTTAGCAAAAGCCGCTGGTAAATTGAGTTCAATCACTGATCGCGCCAGTGCACGAACGTCTAAACTTTTTTGAACAACGGGCTTAGTATTGCCACTCAAATCACCGAATTCAACCGCTTCATTACACAAATCTAAAAGTCGTTTACTGGCCGCAACAGCCATGTCTAAAGCTTCTTTCCTATCACTATCCAGTTCAGTTTTGGCTAATACATCCAATACACCCCAAAGACCCGCCGAAGGTGTGCGTATATCGTGTTGCATATTTTGGACGAATTCGGTTTTTGCTTGATTGGCAGCTTCGGCAGCTTCTTTAGATTCTATGAGCTTTTGTTCTTGCTTCTTACGTTCTGTAATATCAATCGAAATACCTAGTAAACCTGTTATCTCTTTTCTACTATTTCTAAGCGGGACTTTACTGGAAATAAAAACCGCTTCTGTTCCATCAGATAAAATTGCAGGTTCTTCCAGAGTTATAGTTTCCCCCGTTTCCATAACTTTTTGATTAACAGGGTCTAAAACTTCAGAAATTAAAAAACCAGGAAGATCAATGTTTTTTTTGCCGACAATATCATTTCTTGAAGAAAGACCAATAACTTTAGCCTCATTATCATTACAACCCAGATATACACCTTTTTTATCCATCCAATAGACCATACCTGGCATAACTGCAATAATACCTTCTAGCATGTATAGTCGATCAACCATTTCTTGTTTTGCAGCTGTTATATCTACCGTAGTTCCTATCGTGCCAATAATTTCGTTTTTGTTGTTTCTTAATGGCTTTTTATGTGATAGATAAACTACTTTTTCTCCATTTGCTATGGTAACTTCTTCTTCAACGATTTTCGTCTGTCCAGTGCGCATCACCTCTTCATCCGTTAATCTCAAGCAGTCCGCTTCTTCTTTACAGAATAAGTCGTAATCTGTTTTTCCTATGAAATCTCTCAGTGATTTAAGACCAAAATCTTGAAAATTATTGGCATTACATCCTAACATAACAGAGTTTTTATCTTTCCAATAAATATGTCCTGGCAATTGCATTAGTATTTCTTCAAAACTAAGGCCAGACGTGTCTGATTCTACTTTATAATTTCGATACTTTATTGTTAAAACAACAACTAGGCCCGTTGTTACCATACTAATAACGTATCCCCAAATTAATAGAGGATCGTGAACAATAATACCATGCAAAACAATTGCAAGTTGTATAAGCAACAGTCCCACAAAAGTTGTAAGCGAAACACTTTGTGCAGTTCTTTCTCTAAAAATGCGTATAGACTGTGGGATAAATAATAATGCATTTATAAATAGCGCAGCACCAAAAACAAACTCAACTATTGTATTAATCACTTAATTCACTCCTTGTAATATTATTACACTAAGGCCATTATACTCTCAAGAACATAGGTTTTCAAGTACTACAGGAAATTTTTGTGGCTTTAATTGCGGCGCATTTCTAAATCTAAGGGTTAATGGTTTTAATAGCCCCGGATATTGTGAAACAATAAAACGTTTGCGCGTAGCTTCCATCGCTTCATTATGTACATTAGGATAGATTTCATATTGGCATTTTAGCTCTGCCCATAGGCAAAAAATGACACATTCCTCAAGCGCATATTCAAAACACAGTTTTCTTGCCCTTTCCATATCAAAATTAATTTCTTGGTTAAGGTGATTACAATATCTATGGAGGTACTTATTAATAGTGATTTCAAAAGCCATTTTATACATTTTATCTTTTTCAAGATACGAAAGCAGCATTTCCTTTTGTGTAAAGAATTGAGGATGATTGCGCCACATATCCCAGCGCAATATTTCTATTGGCATAGTCAATTGTTCATAGTATTTCTTATTGCGCTCAATCCAAGCATCACCTTCTTTTACTGCCTTATCATGAAAGAAGTCCGCGGTGTTTTTATTGGGTAGAGCCATACTATATCGTTGTAAACTATCATATAAAGAAATTACACACGTAGAAAATAACGCCGTATTTAATAAATCTATCGTTGCTAAAAGTCTGTTTCCTTCGTGGACTTCTTGGCCTACACTGATTAATAAAATGCATTTAGTATGCTTAAGTGTATTGAGATCATTATTATCAATATTTTTAAATTTGCATTTTATTACTTTCACTTCTATTTCCGGTCAATTTTATTAGTTTATAATGAGTGCATTTTTAATATGAGTAGTGCCATTATTAAATTTCTGTCCTCGTCCATCTGAATATGCGGTACATATTATAAACTAAAAACTTGACTCGAGCAAATCTTATCTGCATATAAATATCCAGAAGGCTATGCATCATGTATTCATACGGAACTTTATACATGGTTGTTTTTATTAAGTTACTTTATCACTGCTGTGTGAAAAGACATTCCACAATTGCTGTTGTAGTAGAGAAACCTGCTATTCTATACGAAGTTATGTGCTTCACATTCTGTAATTATTGACATTGTTGATATGAAAATATTTTGCTTGTAGAGGCGTCTTAATGGACATACACCTTAATCCACTAGATCTCTGACCTAAACATCGTTCGATAATCGCAGCGCTGAAATAGGATCGCAGGGCGGGAATTTCTGCGCTCTGTACTGTTTTCCGCTGACGGTCGCGGCTCGGAACTATTGCAGCGCTGGAATAGGATCGCAGAGCGGCAATTTCTGCGCTCTGCTCTGCTTTCCGCTCCCTCACGGTCGCGGCTCGGAGCTATCGCCGCGCTGAAATAGGATCGCAGTGCGGCAATTTCTGCGCTCTGCTCTGCTTTCCGCGCCCTGACGGTCGCGGCTCGGAACTATTGCAGCGCTGAAATAGGATCGCAGGGCGGCAATTTCTGCGCTCTGCTCTGCTTTCCGCGCCCTTTCGGTCGCGGCTCGGAACTATTGCCGCGCTGAAATAGGATCGCAGTGCGGCAATTTCTGCGCTCTGTTCTGCTTTCCGCTCCCTCACGGTCGGCTCGGAACTATCCCAACGCCAAATGCTTAGCCTGTTCCCCTAAAAACAACCACGTCGATACTACTGTGTCTGGATTCAGCGAAATGGAATCTATACCCTGCTCCATTAACCATAAGGCTAAGTCAGGGTGATCGGATGGCCCTTGACCACAAATGCCTATGTATTTGCCTTGCTTTCTACATGCATCGATCGCCATTTGCAATAATATTTTCACCGCTTCATTGCGTTCATCAAAGGATCCCGCTACTAGACCTGAATCGCGATCTAAGCCTAAAGTCAATTGAGTTAAATCGTTTGAACCTATGGAAAAACCATCGAAGTATTGTAAAAACTGTTCGGCCAATAAAGCATTGGAAGGAATTTCACACATCATGATTAAACGCAAACCATTTTCACCACGCTTTAAGCCGTGTTGCGCTAATACATCAATGGCAGCCTTGGCTTCATCCACCGTGCGCACAAAAGGAACCATCACTTCTACGTTGGTTAAGCCCATCTTTTCACGCACAATTTTAATAGCTTTACATTCTAAGGCAAAACAATCTTTAAATGTAGGTGCTGCGTAACGTGACGCGCCTCTAAAACCCAGCATAGGATTTTCTTCATGCGGTTCGTATAAGCTGCCACCCAGAAGATTGGCATATTCATTCGATTTAAAATCAGATAAACGCACTATCACAGGTTTAGGATAAAACGCAGCGCCTAAGGTAGCAATACCTTCGGCCAAACGCATGACGTAAAAATCGACGGGGGAAGGATAGGCAGACGTACGTTGTTTAATTTCTTGTTGTAAGGCTGGTTCTAGTTTATCAAAATTGAGCAAGGCACTAGGATGTATGCCTATAGCACGATTGATAATAAATTCTAAGCGCGCTAAGCCCACCCCAAAATTAGGCAACTGACAAAAATCAAAAGCACGATCGGGAGTACCCACATTCATGCAAATTTTAAAGGGCAATTTAGGCATATGATCGATGTGTATTTGTTTACATTCAAATTTCAACAAACCTTCATACACCATTCCTTCTTCGCCTTCGGAACAAGACACGGTAACCGGTGTACCATCTACAATTTCACTGGTGGCCGTATTACAACCCACCACCGCTGGAATACCCAATTCACGAGCAATAATCGCCGCATGACAAGTACGGCCACCGCGATTAGTCACTATGGCCGCAGCCCGCTTCATTACGGGTTCCCAATCGGGATCGGTCATGTCGGTAACCAACACATCGCCCGCTTCTACTTTGTGTATATCGGCTAAACCTTTCACCACACGCGCCTTACCTTGGCCAATCTTCTGGCCTATGCTGCGACCTATAGACAACACTTTACCTTTTTCTAATAAATTGAATCGTTCTAAAGTTTGCTGATCTTGACGGCTTTTAACCGTTTCCGGCCGCGCTTGTACTATATACAGCTCACCGTGTTCGCCATCTTTAGCCCATTCTATATCCATAGGGCAACCGTAATGCGCTTCTATAGTCAACGCAAACTGTGCTAATTGCGTGATTTCTTTATCATTCAATGAAAATTGTAGACGCAGTGCTTCGGGAACCGTTTCTATTTTAACGCGTTCCGTAGCGCCAGGAGTGGTATTGTAAACCATGCGTTGTTGTTTCTGTCCTAAGCGGCGCGACAAAATGGCATCGAAGCCTTTTTTCAATCCGGTTTTATAAACATAAAATTCATCGGGATTAATGCTGCCTTGTACCAGTAATTCGCCTAAGCCATAATTAGAGGTAATAAAAATAACTTCATTGGATCCTGTCTCGGTATCGAGGGTAAACATCACCCCCGCTGCTGCCTCATCGCTGCGTATCATTTTTTGTATGCCAGCAGACAACGCCACTTCTTCATGCGCAAAGCCGTGATGAACTCTATAAGAGATCGCTCTATCTGTATAGAGCGAAGCAAACACCAACTTTATCTTTTGCAATACATCTTCAAAACCATGTACATTTAAGAAAGTTTCTTGTTGACCCGCAAAAGAGGCTTCAGGTAAATCTTCTGCCGTTGCCGATGAGCGCACCGCAACTGTAAAATCTTTTCCTAAACGCTCTGCTAAAGTTTGATAGGCCGTTTTCATTTCTGACATAAATTTTTCAGAAAAAGGGGCTTCAATAATCCACTGCCGTGCTTTGGCGCCTTTCTCAGCCAGCTGCGTTAAATTCTCTATATCTAATCCTTGCAACAATTCTTCAATGCGTTTATCTAATCCATTGTGCGCTAAAAAATCGCGATAGGCTTCAGCGGTGGTGGCAAACCCAGGTGGCACTTTCACCCCCAGTTGAGTTAAATTTTGGATCATCTCCCCTAAAGAAGAGTTTTTGCCCCCAACTAAATGCACATCATCACGGCCTAATTTTTCAAAGAAAATCACATAAGGCTTATTCATAACTTAACTCCACATTTATACTCATTACACTTCAAAGATGCGAGATGCACACTCAAAGCAACTGTAACACCAGAACCTTGTCATCCTCCACCAGGCCGCGAGGCCGCATTCGAGGTTCCAGGAAAAACTTGTATTGCAACTGGATCCTCTATGCTGCGTTCTTTCTATTGTAGTATCACGTGCAGCAACAATACGGGCCAAATATGCGTATTATATGCACAGCCATAAGCTGGGTCCCTGGCAACTCAAAATATGCTAAAGCCCATAATCAGCCATTAACCGCAACGGGTCCTATTATGCCACAAAAAAGTAGCCTACCGTAACAGGGAAATGAGGAAATCTCTTTCGTAGAAACTAGGGCCTGTTGGCATTTGGTTTATCGAAGCGAAAAATGAATACAGCCGGGCAAAATATTATCAAATTTGAGGATAATATCGAGCAATATTTGACGAAAATTTGATAATATTGGGACCGCTTTATTCATTGTGCAGCCGATAAACCAAATGTCAACAGGCCCTATACTCGCTCTACTTTAAAAGAAAACTTAAAACTACCTACTTATTTTGCAAATAGCGCTCTAAAATGCTAAGATGCGTTTGTTAGAAGCATTAGCATAGTGCCGTAATTATATTGGTAGTTTTTGCAGGTTGTTGTACTTTATATGAACAATATAAGCTCAGATCATTTTTATTCCGAAATGACTAAAAAGAATATCGGCGTTTATACACTCGAACAACAAGCGCGATTACGACAAAGTAAAGTCATCATTTTTGGTTTAGGTGGAGTAGGCGGACTAGAAGCCATTTTGTGTGCTCGAACAGGTATTGGGCATATCAGCGGTGTCGATCCCGATATATTTGAAATATCTAATATCAATCGACAAATGCTAGCAACAACTAAAACAGTCGATCATTACAAAAGTGAGATGACTGAAGCACACCTCAAAGAGATTAATCCGCATTTAACCACACATTTTCACTCTGTACGCGTAGATGAATCCAATGTACTTGAACTGATGACAGGCCATGATCTCGTATTAGAAGCACTCGATGACATGCCATCCCGTGTCATTGTACACAGAGCCGCTAAATCATTAGGTCTTCCAAGCATCAGCATGTCAGGCAGTCCACCGCATCGCGGATTTGTATCGACCTTTTTGCCTGAAGGGATTGCTTACGAGGATGCACTAAATATTCCAGTCAAAGGCAAATCTATAACTGATCCGGCAGTTTCTAATTTCATTCAAGATTTAAAGAAGAAAAGAGCCTTATATTCAGTCACACGCGGTGCACCAAAAGAATGGGCACAAGATTTTTGTGCGGGTAAAGCGGGATGGATCATTACGCCTATACGAGCGTCTTTATTGGCCTCATTTAGTTGTCATGAAGCGATACAAGTGCTTATTGAGCAACCTCCTTTAGCGATAGCCCCCAAGGCTATTATTATTGATTTAGACGATATGCAACACCCCGTATCAGTAAAAACGCCTGAAAACGGGTATTGGGAAGCAAGTGAGATTTAGCCTTAAAGAGGAATATTATGAAAGAAACTGTAAATGACATTTTTAAAAGAAATTATGGTGTATTTACTCATGAAGAACAACAACAGCTAAAGCAGGCAAAAGTTACCGTTGTGGGTGCGGGGGGCGTGGGCGGTGTCACTTTAATTAGCCTAGCTAGAATGGGTATTGGTACAATCCACGTTGTGGATATGGATCATTTTGATTACAGCAATCTGAATCGACAAATGCTATCTGGCATCAGCCGTGTTGGCAAGCCAAAAGCAGAATGTGCATATGAAACATTGAAAGATATTAATCCCAGTTTAAATATTGAGGTTTCAGTAGAACGGTTCACGCAAGAAAATGCTTCTGCCTTGATGGCAGGCGCTGACGTCGTTATTGATGCGACGGATAATTTAGTGTCACGCGTGATAATCCACCGTGCAGCTCAAACCGCAAAGATCCCATCGGTATGGATTGCCGTGACTCCTCCGTTTCGAGGCGGTGTCATGACGTTTTCCGATAAAACACCTCCGTATGAGTTAGTGCTGCAACACCCTTCTTACAATAAACAGCTCACAGAAGATGTTTGTGCAGAGATTAATGCCATTAAAAACAGACGCGCGCAGCATGCTACTACATTCGGCGCTCTTCCAGATTGGGCAGATGATTTTGTGAATGGCCAACAACCATGGGCTGTGATTGCACCAATTGCCAATATAGTGGGTATTTTAGCAAGTTATGAAGCACTTAAAGTCATCTTGAATCGTTCCGATTTAGCACCTATCTGGGCGCCACAATTAGTCTTGGTGAATTTAGCCACTCCCGATATGGTTAAGGTAGTCACCAGTGCAGAGGGAAGTTGGGATAATGGCTGTTTATAAGCGTTTAGTCTTCATTATAGGACTTTTCTATTGGCCACTGCTTTGGGCCAATTCCATTCAACGCTTAAACTATGATATTCCTTTTGGGCGTGGTCAGATCCATGTTGAAGAAAAAAAACTCAAGCAAACACATCCTCGAGAAGTGGTCATTTTATTGGCGCCATTAAGTATTCCTACCTTGCTTGCTTTTGATGTAGAACATTATTCACTGATGGATGTATTGGCTAAACAAGGCTTTGATGTATGGGCAATTGATTTTATTGGAGAGGGACATTCGTCCTATCCCGAAGTCATGCAAATATCGCCTGCACCTAAGGGTATTTTTCCACTGCGTGCTACCGATGCAGAGCAACAACTCGATGTGGTTATTCAATTTATCAAAAAGAATACGGGTATACGATCGATTTCTTTACTGGGATGGTCATGGGGTTCGGTAGTTGCTGCGCTCTATACCAGCCAACACCCACAGGCTATACAGACACTCATCTTATATGCCTCCATGTATAATGCCTTATTACCCAATTCTATTCAAAACATGATGCTGGATCCATTTCAGACATCACAAGGCACTTTTAATAACCAATTACCGGCTTATCAAAATATTCCCTGGGCAGAAATACAGGAACGTTGGATTTCGATGACGCAGGGTCACACAGACATAGCTACACCAGATGCTCTTCAAGCAGTGGAACACGCTTACTTACAGAGTGATCCACGCCCTTTTATACCTGGCACACTAAGACGTCCAATGGGGCCGATGCAAGATTTATTTTCTATTTGGCATCAACAGCCAATTTATCCTATTGCAAATATCACGACACCGACTTTGGTTATTTATGGCGATCTCGATTTATTCGCCGATCATCACTTATATGATCAATTGAGCGGCGCACGCATTAAAAAACAAATAGTAATTCCGCAAGCAACCCATTGGTTAATCTATGAGAAAAATAGAACCGTTTTTTATAATAGTGTTATTTCCTTTTTAAAAGAGAACCATAAGGTCGATGCAAAATAATATCAAGCGGATTAAGATCCTAGATTCTAGTCTACGTGAAGGCGAGCAAATGCGCGGCTTTCGATTTTCTTTGGATGAAAAAATAGCATTAATCAGACTCTTAAAAGACTTTGGTATTCGTTTTATTGAGATAGGTCATCCAGCGATATCACAAGAAGATGAATCCTTATGTAAAACAATTTGTAACACGATATCGGATGTCGAGTTTCTAGTACACGCCAGAGCAGTGGAAGCAGATATTTTAGCCGCTAAACGAAGTGGAGCAAGTTGGGTAGGCATTTGGGCCTCATGCAATCCCATTTCGCTAAGCACTAAATTCAATAATAAAAATATAGACTGGATAAAGGAACAGGTTAAAACCGCTATCCACTTAGCCAAACAACTGGGTCTCCATGTTCGATTTACGCTAGAAGATGCCGCACGGACTGAATTACCATTGATTGAACATTTTGCCATACTCGCACAATCTGCCGGCGCTGATTATTTTAGCTTAGCGGATACAGTAGGTGCTTGGCATCCATCGGCCTGTTATGATGTGGTCAAACGCATTGTAGCGTTAACGTCATGCGAAATAGAGGTGCATTTGCACAATGATTTAGGGTTAGCACAGGCAAATGCGATGGCTGCTATTGAAGCTGGAGCAACCATTGTGGATGCATCGGTATTGGGAATTGGTGAACGTGCCGGGATCTGTGATTTATTCACCTTATCTGTTGCACTTCATAAATTTTATGGCCAATCCGGCTATTGCTTTGAACATAGTTCCAATCTAGCTCAGTTCATTGCTCGCTGTGGTGGTTTTACTCCAGAGCCACATCACCCTGTGATTGGCAAATACGTTTTTACTGACGTGTCGAAATATCACATTCAAGCAACAACCCAAAATGAAACCGCCTATCATTTTTTAGAACCTGAATTAATGGGAAGACAAGTAAAACGAGAACCCAATCCTGATATAAGAAGCAATGGAAAGCGTTATTTAAATACTTTGCAAGTGAAGAAACCTTTTATAAAAGGCGCTTCTGAATTGCACTATCATCGCGATGGCGTTGGACACCGTTGGGTATTGATGGATCACCGTATTGATGACAGAACGCCTCTCTATATTATTGAACGAGAATTTGATAAAGATTATCATGACAGCAGTGAACCTCATGTTGATTCTCATGCGCATCATTGTGATAGTCTCTTTGTATTCAAGGGAGCAGAAACTGATGGCACGGGTTTAACTGCAAGCGTAACATTTACTGCGGGTAAAAAAGAGGATACGCAAATCATCCATAGCCCTGCTTCTATATTTATTCCTGCTGGCATACAGCATAGTTACACTTACATAGCCGGTAAAGGCCGATTTTTGAATATTGTGCTTGCGCCAAACTATAACCAAAGTTTAGAATAAGCCTACACAGCATCCGTCAAATAGCGCTGCAAGCCACAAGCACGTATAGTCTCAGTCAGTCTGAAGTCATGATCTCCCGGAGAAATCAGTGTTAAGGCATCCAACTGTAAATCAGCAAAAGCGATTTTCATAGACTTCGTTAATCGCTGTGCCGCACTGTACTTAAATTCAAAACCTAAACGTTTACCGTGTTTAAAGATCAATAAATCTAATTCTGCTTCTCCATGCGTTTGCCAAAAATATGCCTGCCCTACGGTAGCGCCGTGGTAACGAATAATTTCTTCTAAAGCCAAACCTTCCCACGAAGCACCTAACTTAGGATGCACACGCAACGCAGCTTCATCTAAACCCAACAATGAATGAAATAACCCACTATCCCGAAAATAAATTTTAGGAGTTTTTACTTGTCTTTTACCAATATTTTCAAACCAGGGTTGTAATTCTCGTATCATAAAAGTTCCCGTTAAAATATCCACATAATGGCGTATTGTTTTGTGAGATACGCCCAGAGAACGTCCCATCTCCGAGGCATTGAATAGATTGCCATGATAATGCGCTAGCATCATCCAAAAGCGTCGCAATTGTAACGGTGCAATATTAATCCCCAAATTAGGAATATCTTTTTCCAGAAAAGTTTGGATATACGCTTCTCGCCATAATACACTGGAGGCATCATCCGCCGCCAAATACGATCGCGGAAAACCGCCTCTAAACCACAATTGATCTAGATTATGCGTCTCAGGATAAGAAAAAGGTGTAATTTCTATATAGCCTATGCGTCCAGCCAAGGTTTCGGAAGATTGCCGTATTAATTCAGCCGAAGCGCTGCCTAAAATTAAAAACTTTTTCTGTGCATGAGGTTCATCGACTAAGACACGTAGGGTTTGAAAAAGTTCCGGTAAGCGTTGCACCTCATCGATTACTATCAAGCCACTCAAATCTTTTAATGCGAGCTTAGATTCAGTCAAACGCGATAAATCACTAATATCCTCTAAATCGAAGTAATGGCTAGAAGGAAAATTGGGTACAAATTGCGCCAGATAATCTCTGGCCAAGGTTGTTTTACCACATTGCCTGGGCCCCAGTAAGGCAACTATGGGAAAAACCTTAGAAAGCTGGACTATTTGTTGCAGATACGCCGTTCTTTGCATAAATTACCTTGAAAATTGGAAGTTACGCTTCCAATTTACACGGTATTTTTGTAAAAGTCAATAAATACCATGAAGATTGGAAGTTAGAATTCCAATTTACGCGATATTTTGCCACAAGTATTACAATTGACAACTCATTCTCCTCACGCTAGTATCCCAGCCTAAGCCGAGGTGGTGAAATTGGTAGACACGCAAGTTTCAGGTACTTGTGGGGGAAACCCTGTGGAGGTTCGAGTCCTCTCCTCGGCACCATTGGCAAACGCCACACAAGCTGGGCCTCGCCACATCCGCACAAGGGTAAATATTGGGCAATTTTCTAGACTAACCCTAATAAATCAGCTGGTTATCAAACCGTTTAATATATTGAGTGAAATTACTCAATATGTTTGTTAATCTTGCTAAATTTCTAAATATCATTTACAATATTGAGTACACTCACTCAATAAGGTAAATTATGGCATTTGAACGTCCGCAAGCTAAAATTTTAGGCAAATGGCTAGCTGAGCAGCCTGATCGCATCATTATTGTTGCGGGACCACGCCGTGTTGGCAAAAGCTATATGGTAAAGCAAATATTAGACAAGCACCCTAGTGATACTTATTCTTTCGTTGCGGTTGACGATCCCAACGCAATACCTCTGGATACGGATGTGCTCAGTGATACTATAACCCATCGTTTAGGTATAACGCCCACTGCCGAATGGCTAACTGAAGTGTGGAACAAAGCTAGGATCAAAGCACAAACACTCCCCTTAAAACAGCCTAGCCCTTTTGTGCTGGTTATTGATGAAATTCAGAAAATTCCGCGGTGGTCTGAGGTAGTTAAAGGACTTTGGGATGCCGACAGGCGCGCCAACTTACGTATGCATGTCGTGTTACTAGGATCTTCACCTTGGCTGATGCAAAAGGGTCTAACAGAAAGTTTATTGGGGCGTTATGAACAAATTCATATGACCCACTGGTCATATGCAGAAATGCAGACTGCCTTTAATATAAACTTAGATGAATATATTTATTTTGGCGGCTATCCAGGCGCTATTAGTAGAATGCAGGATGTGTCTCGTTGGAAAAATGAAATCAGAAATGCTTATATTGAGCCTTACCTACACAACGATATTTTGCAGATGGCTAGAATCCATAAACCAGCATTATTGGAGAGCTTATTTAAGTTGGGCATAGCTTTTTCCGGACAGATCTTAGCGTACGATAAAATGCTAGGTCAACTACATGACGCAGGTAATACGACAACGCTTGCGGGCTATCAGCAACTGTTATCCAAAGCGGAGTTATTGGCAGGATTAATGAACTATGCGCCGCAAGAAATCGGCAGACGTAAGTCACCGCCTAAATGGCAAGTGTATAATACTGCATTTATATCGGCGCTTTCAGATTATTCTTTCACTGAGGCAAAGGCAGACAGAACGTATTGGGGCCGTCTGGTTGAAAGTGCCATAGGTGCTCATTTGATCAATACGATCTCTTCAGAAGATCGATTGTTTTATTGGCGGGAAGGCAAAGATAATCAAAGCCCTGAAGTTGATTTTATTTTATTAAGCAAAGATAAACTTCTTGCTCTAGAAGTCAAAAGTGGACCACAAAAATTTGCTGGTGGACTCCATACATTTATGAAGAAATACCCCGAGGCAAAAGCAGTTTATATAGGAGATGGCGGCATTAGCATTGCAGAATTCTTGAGTCAAGCAGCCAGTATCTGGGTAAAGGAATGGTCATAATGAGAGTGCCAGAATCTATTCAAGCAGAATTAATGCAACAATTATCCGCTATTCAAGATGGAAGCGCTACTCCTGGTGTTATGGGTTATCTCGCCAACATTTGGCGAGAAGTATCAGATAATAAAAATACAGAGATAGAACGCCATTTTGTACAACGTTTTGGTACGGATGGCTTCATGCTTTATCAAGCGGCAAAAGAAGGATTCAAACGCTGCTTGGATAGAAAAGATTTACCCACAGCACTGGAGATAATCGAGTTCTATAATCAAGATAAGATTCATCGCTTAGATTTCCCCTGCCTGATTGGTATTGAACTTATCTGGCAAGATACTCCTGCTAAAGTAACCAGACTATCCGAAGATGCTGTGGCAAGCATCACCGCATTTTATTTTTGTGGTCATGGTTCCATGCCAGATTGGTTGAATAAATTAGCAGAGAACTATTTAAATGTTATCGCTGATGTGATGATAAGCTTTGCCAAACACTACAAAAAAATAGGTTTACCAGAGTCTCCTATTAACGCCGGTTTTTATCAATTGTTAATCAATGCGCAGATTGTTCAAGCAACCGTGCTAAAATTGCTGCAGATATTTCCCCTACGAGCGCGTAAGGCACAACTGGCTTATCTCAACCGATTGTTACAAAGTGCATTCAATCAACCGTTGATAGACTTGAAAATTGTCATTCAGCATAAAATAAGTTTGAAAGGAATAGATGCTGCCCAAAAAGTCTATTGGTATGCCGCAGCCACTTTGCTATCTCCTACACAATATGCACCCCAGTTATTAAAGTATGTAGGCCAGTCCTCAACAAAAATTCTAACTTTGGCAGCTTTTATTGATGTTAATCTTAAATATATATTAGCCTCATATCCTCTGCCCGAAAATGTTATTGCAGATTTCATTGAATTATTTACTCCACATTTTGAAGTTTTTCCAAAAGCAATCTATGCTGTCTATGATAATGTATTAATTCAAAGACTGATTGAAACTCTTCGGCAAATGCCTACGGAAGCAGCGGGGGACGCATTATTGCGTTTATGCCATTCAGAGTCAACGGAAAAAATTCATCCTTTGCTCAATCAAGCATACCAAGCACAGCAGCATAATCATTAAAATATCAAGTTAATGGTATTGGATGTGGCCAAGGACCTTAGAAGACGAGAGCAAAAAATAGCCATCCGGGTGATTAATGTGAGTTGGCCCCCAAAAAACCTATAGCCATTTCGCTCAATTTCTGTTAGAATAACGCCATCTTTTCATCATCGTAGAGATCCCCTATGCAACACCCATTACCTCCGAAAAAAGATTCTTTTTTGGCCTGGCTAGTCGTTCTTTCCGCTGCTTTATTCTTCTGTTACGAATTCATACAAATGAACATGTTCGATGCCATCAATGGTGAGCTAATGCGTTCTTTTAACTTAAATGCTACACAAATCAGTGACTTATCTTCGGCCTTCTTCTGGGCCGATATGCTGTTTGTGTTTCCAGCAGGCTTATTACTAGATCGATTCTCTACGCGGCTCGTACTGTTAATTATGATGGGTTCTTGTGTGGTCGGCACATTCTTGTTTGCTGGCGCACAAAGCTTTGGCTTTGCCTTAGCGACCCATTTCTTCGTGGGCATAGGGGATGCTTTTGGTTTCTTATGTGCATTAATATTGGCTTCGCGCTGGTTTGATACCGATCGCCAAGCGTTAGTTACCGGTGTCATTGTCACTTTTGCCATGGTAGGCGGCGTGGTTGCCCATACCCCAGTGGCTTATTTAGTGGCGCAAATGGGTTGGCGCCATGCGATGGTCGTCAATGGCTTTTTGGGCATAGCCCTGTGGATATTAATGTGGTGGTTGGTACAAGATAAACCTAAACATGCCGTATTAACCCACAATGAGATGGTTAAAAACCACCCTTTCTTACCCGGTCTATGGCAGGCTCTGCGCAACTTTCAAAATTGGGCTGCGGGCCTTTACACCGGCTTAACCAATCTGCCTTTAATGGTGATCGGTGGCTTATGGGGCAATACTTTCTTACGTGAAGTACATCATTTTGACACCGCTAGTGCCACTACCATTTCATCTATGTTGTTCATAGGCACTATTTTTGGTTCACCCTTCTTTGGCAAATTATCCGATAAAATTCAAAACCGTCGCGCACCCATGCTTTGGGGTGCAGCGATTTCATTGGCACTTTCTGTGTATATGATTTACGGTCACTACGATAACTTCTGGCTAGCTGCTACCTTGTTTTTTGCATTAGGCTTTAGCACCAGCTGTCAAATATTAGGTTATCCTATTATTACTGCCAGTAACCCAGCACATCTTACAGGTACTGCTTTGGGTTTATCGGCCAGCCTCATCATGGCCAGTGCTGCCTTGTGTCAACAATTCTTTGGCGTCTGGTTAGATAAATTATCTCATGGGCAAATGGTTGACGGCGTCGCTTTTTATTCGGCCAAAATGTTTCAAACCAGCATGTTGATATTTCCGGTTACGTTGGCCGCCAGTGTTTTATTGGTGTTATGGATAAAAGAGCCTAAACACGAAAAAAAAATGATCTTACAGCAACCCACTTAGACACACCCGCCATTGGAGAATAAAGATAGATGATAGCTGAAACACACCCGAAACAGCCCCATGAATTGCGTTCTTGGTTAGTCTGTCTCTCTGCCGCTTCTTTTTTTCTGTATGAATTTATACAAATGCTGTGCTTAAATTCTATGAATGGTGAAGTCATGGCGGCTTTTCACATCAGCGCTACAGAATTGGGGTGGCTGTCTTCCGTTTACTTTATGTCTAATGTGTTGTTTTTGTTTCCTGCTGGACAATTAATCGATCGCTATTCAGTAAAACGTTTAATTCTAATATTCATGGCTTTATGCATCACCGGTACAGTATTATTTTCTCAAACTACAGGCTTTGGCTTAGCCTTATTTTTTAGATTTATTACCGGTATAGGCAGTGCCTTTTGCTTTTTATGCAGCATGCGTTTAGCCTCGCGCTGGTTTTTACCACATCGCATGGCTTTAATCAGCGGCAGCATTGTTACTATGGCCATGTTAGGTGGCTGGATAGCGCAAGCGCCGTTCGCGGCTTTAGTTTCTTTAGTAGGCTGGCGCCATGCCCTGTTATTTGACGCGGCATTTGGTGTGTTGTTATGGCTCAGTATCCTCATGATAGTGCGTGAATATCCGCCTGAAGAACTACGTACTTATGAAAATGATCACAGCCAATTACAACGCTTAGGTTGGGTCAGCAGTATGAAGAAAGCCTACGGCCGCAAACAAAACTGGTTGTGCGGCATCTACACTGACTTTATGAACTTACCGATCTTTTTATTGGGTGGATTGTGGGGTGGTTTGTATTTAATGCAAATTCAGCATTTACCTAAAATTATGGCCACCCAAGTTGCTGGCATGTTATTTTTCGGTACCATCATCGGTGCTCCTTTAGTAGGTTATATTTCGGATAAATTGTCTTCACGCAAATTGCCTATGTGGATTGGGGCAATTGTTTCTTTAGTGCTGATTTTAATGCTTATTTACTTACAATTAGATGCACGCACACTCAGCGTGATTTTCTTTTTATTAGGTTTAAGCACCAGTACGCAAGTATTGAGTTACCCTACCGTGACTGAAAGCAACCCACATGCTTTAACGGCTATGTCGGTGAGCGTGGTGTCTTTTTGTGTGATCAGCGGCGGTGCCATGTTTGAGCCGTTATTCGGCTGGTTAATGGATTTGAAATGGGATCAGACGATTGCCAACGGAGTACGACTATACAGCAATACCGATTTATACCGCGGTTTGTTGATCATGCCAATTGCTTTTATATTGGCTGGTTTGATGTTGCTGGGAATACGCGAAACTTTTTGTAAAATGTTTAAGGAAGAGAAGGTCTAGGGTAAATCTGCATGAAACTCGTTATCCTGTGAATCTGTCATTGCGTACTTATTTTTTCAACATTTTCTGCACTTAATATTTCCTTAAGACTCATCTGTTATGCTAACACGCACTTATACACAATCCAGACGCCATTATTTTTATAATAAATCGAGATAAAAGATTATGAGCATTTCTTTGGAAATGATCACGCAAAAAATGAATGAAATTAAAAAGGAAGAGCCCGGGCTATTTTATATATTGAGCATCTTCTGTAAACAAGCTGGTAATATTGATATAAATGGCGAAGCTGCTAAAGCTATTATTCAATTTTTTGATTTTGTGCCACAGCAAAAAGAATTAAAAGCAGAGTGCTATAATGAACTATATAATAAGCTTAACCAGTTGCTATTTAAGAACAGCACATCAACGAAAATAGATACTTTTGTACGAGAGTGTGATGACTATAGAAAAAATTTCTATTCTATAAAACGGTTACCAATGTATTACCAGTGTGTTAAGGAATTTTTGGTTCCTAAAGTAGCTGACACAGATATTAAAGAAGCGATTAGCGAGTTTATAGATGCTAACTGCGAAGAAGAAGACAAAGAAAATATTTATTTAACATTAATGCATATGGTGATAGATTTTAATATCAGGAAAATTTCAAAAGAAGAATTTATTAAACTATTGATGTCACCCATAATTTATCAAGATAACTTCAGCCCAAAGTATGCAGTAGAAAAAGACACTCACATTAAAGCACAGTTAATTACAGCTCATGTAGCTATCCCCATAGAAAAATGTGTCCCTACAGACAAAACCTTATATGAGCATCGTACAGAGCCTGCAGTAGCACTTATGTCCGAAGATGCAATGATAAAAGAAAGATGGGAATTAATTAGTGATCATAGATTTATCTTCGAGAGAGAAGACATCTTATCTACACTAGATTCTTTCTTGAAAGAGTTGGCAAGTAGTCCAAAGATAAACTGGCTTAAATTAAAATTATCTAAAATGGAAAATGCATTACGGAATATTGACGAGAGCAAAGGGGAAATGTTTTTAGAACAAGTAGGCCTTATTCAGAAAGAGATAGAAGAGCCAAAGGATTTACACGCTCTAGAGAAATTAGACAATTTCTTTAATAGTCTATATATAGACCTTGGTGGACCCGCAATAGATTGTCCTTCTTATAAATCTATAGCTAAAATAAAAGCCCGCTTAAAAAGCGATTCAATTTCAGAAATTGACTTGTTAGCTGCACGAGAAAATATTCTGGTGTTTAAGCACTATATTTCCCCCAACAAAAGCGCAGCACTTGAAACATTAGTTTTTTCTCTTGAGAAGTTTAGAAAAAAACATTTTGAACCTAAGTCATATTTGAGGATTAAGGATTGTAAACCTGTCTCTTCACAAGAAGAAGAGGAGGAGAATAGCACTGTGGCTTTAGGCAAAAAAGAGAATGGCTTAGAACACCCCCCCTCCATTTCAAAGCAGAAATCTACGCCTGTGGTACATTCCGGAGCAAGCTCTAGCTTTATTGGGAGGAGGGCTGATTCTATTTCAATGTTCTCACCGCGTAACTCTATAAAGAGAAATGCGGTATCATCTACGTCCACTATTTCAACACACCAAAAAGAATATAAAATAACATCCGCTCCCTGACGGTCGCGGATAGAACAGAAGCAAACTACATCGCATCCAACGCTGCTTTACACTGCTCTAGCTGAAATTGATACAAGGTTGCGCGCGATTGCACCCGTTGCGAATAATGAATCAGCCAAGTCTGGCTATTGTATGAGCCTCTAGTATAACCACCCCAGCCTTCATGGTACGCCAAATACTGCGCATATGCATCATCATAAGCAATACCCAACTTACGGTGTGATTGATAACAATACCAACCTACAAAGTCTGACGCATCACCAAAGTTATTGCGTTGGGCATGCCAGTTACCTGTGCTCTTCTCATAATCTGCCCAAGCACTGTCTAAGGCTTGTGAATAGCTATAAGCTGAGGTTGGGCGCGGCCCTGGGAAAATCCATAAAAAGCGTTTACGCGGTGGTTTGGCTTCTTTCTTAAAAGCCGATTCATGATACATAATGGCCATTTGCACAGGGATAGGAACGCCCCACTTATCTTCTGTTTTTTCCGTGGCTTTGTACCAATCCGGAAATTCACGAAAGATAGTACACATATCATTGGGATGAGATGGTACTCTGGCCGCACAAGCAGCCAATAATAATATTGCAGCGAAAGTAACGGCTCGCTTCAATATCTTACTATAAAAACATTCGTGGATCGGATTCAAGTAGGATACTACCCGATTTCTATGAAAATTCATATTAGGCTTTTCACTCCACGGTTACGGATTTCGCCAAATTCCGCGGTTGATCCACATCAGTACCTTTAATTACCGCTACATGATATGCCAACAGCTGCATAGGAATGGTGTAAATAATGGGTGCAATAATAGGATGTACCGTGGGTAAATGAAATACCGTAATCCCTTCTTCATTTTTAATATTATTCCCTTTCTCGGAAAAAACAGTTAATTGGCCACCCCGAGCACGCACCTCCTGCAAATTAGACGATAATTTTTCCAATAGTTGATCACTAGGCGCTACCGCAAATACCGGCATAGTTTTATCCACTAAAGCCAATGGCCCATGTTTTAATTCACCGGCCGCATACGATTCGGCATGTATATAAGAAATTTCTTTTAATTTTAAGGCCCCTTCCATGGCTATAGGATAGGATGCACCACGTCCTAAAAACAAGGCATGTTCTTTATCCGCCAATGCAGGCGCAAATTGTTGAATGGCCAAATCTATCTTCAGGGTTTCTAACATTAACTTGGGTAATTGCAAAATCGCTTGTATTAAGCTTTGTTCCGTAGCTACATCTAAACCGCGTTTCTTAGCCAAAACCATCGTTAACAACAATAATCCCAACAATTGAGTGGTAAAAGCTTTAGTGGAAGCTACACCGACCTCTATGCCCGCACGCGTCATAAACACCAAGTCGGCTTCACGCACCATGGTACTTTCAGCTACATTGCAAATGGCCAATGTCGCCAAATATCCCAAGCCTTTTGCTTGTGTTAACGCCGCTAAAGTATCCGCTGTTTCGCCGGATTGCGAGATGACTACAAATAAAGTATTAGGCGCTATTACTTTTTTGCGATACCTAAATTCACTGGCCACTTCCACCTGACAAGCAATACCGGCCCATTCTTCTAGCCAATAACGCGCCACTAAACCCGCATGGTAACTGGTGCCACATGCAACGATTTGAATGTTCTCTACTTTATCAAAAATAGCATTGGCATTGTCACCAAAGGCTTCAGCATAAACATGCTGACTGGAAATTCTACCTTCTAGCGTAGCGCTCAAGGCTTGTGGTTGTTCATAAATTTCTTTTAACATAAAGTGTCTATAATGACCACGAGAAATTGCTTCTGCAGCTAATTGGATCGTTCTCACTGTTCTTTCTACTTTCTTGCCTTTTACATCGTAAATGCTAACGCCCTCTGGAGTGATATCGGCGATATCGCCTTCTTCTAAGAAAATAAAGCGATCCACCACGCCATTTAAGGCCATAGCATCGGAAGCTAGAAAGGTGTCCCCATCGCCTAAGCCTACGACTAAGGGACAACCGCAGCGCACGCCGATCAGACGTTTAGGTTCACGCGCGCTCATGATCACCAAGGCATAAGCACCCGTTAATTGTGCTACCACGGCCGTAACAGCGGCTAAAAGATCTTTACCAGAAGACAATTCTTGATGCACTAAATGCACCGCTGTTTCAGAATCCGTTTCAGATTGGGGCTCATAGCCCAAAGCCATTATTTTTTCACGCAATTCAGCATAGTTTTCAATGATACCATTGTGCACCAAGGCTACATCTTCTGACATATGTGGATGCGCATTATGTTCGCTGGGTTTACCGTGGGTGGCCCAACGCGTGTGTGCAATACCGGTGCTTCCCACTACAGGTTCTTGCAACAATAAAGAAGATAACTGTGACACTTTTCCTAGTGCGCGCACACGATGAATCTCGCCGTTTTCAATAACGGCCACACCTGCGGAATCATAACCCCTATATTCTAAACGCCTTAAACCTTCTAATAAGATAGGCGTTATATTTCGTTTTGCAACGCCTGCGACTATACCACACATTTCAATAACCCCTATTGTTATACATTTTAGTAATACGCTCCGCTCCCTGACGGTCGCGGCTCGGTTTACAATTCCGCTTGCTTACGCGCGCGGCTCGGTCTCCTATTTATTCTTTTTGCGGCCGTTCCCAATTCTCAATAAAGATTTGCTGTTTACGGCAAAATGATAATTGATTGGCTGGCACATCTTTAGTGATGGTAGAACCCGCGCCTATAGTAGCGCCTTCTCCCACCGTGACGGGTGCTACCAATTGCGTATCCGAGCCTATGAAAGCGCGATCGCCAATAATGGTTTGGTGTTTATTGACACCATCGTAATTGCAGGTAATGGTCCCTGCGCCTATATTCACATCATCCCCTATAGTAGCATCGCCTATGTAGGTTAAATGATTCACTTTTGAAGCAACGCCTATAGTAGATTTTTTTACTTCCACAAAATTGCCTATACCGGCTTTTTCTTTTAATACCGTTCCAGGACGCAGTCTCGCAAAAGGGCCTATAGTACAATCGTTGCTGATGACGCTGTCTTCTAAAATACAATTCTCTTTGATGATCACATCATCGCCTATAATACAATTGCGTATCACGGTATTAGCGCCTATATGCACTCTATCGCCCATCTGCACTTTGCCTTCTAAGATGACATTGATGTCGATAACCACATCCATGCCGAATTGAACTACACCGCGTAAATCAAAACGACTTGGATCGCGCAAAATCAAACCCTGCAATAACAATGCCTCGGCTTGGCAGCTTTGAAAATAACGTTCTTGTTGCGCTAATTGTTTTTTGTCATTAATGCCTTGTGCTTGTTGTGGATGCTGTAAGCGCACGGTAGTCACCGCGCAACCATCTTCCAAAGCCAATGCGGGCAATTCTGTTAAATAATATTCCCCCTGAGCATTATCGTTACCCAAGCGTTGTAACCACTGCGCCATTTGTGTGGTAGGAGCACACAGTATTCCGGTAAAAATTTCGTTTAAATGCAACTCTTCGGCGTTGGCATCTTTTTCTTCTACTATACGTAAAAATAGGCCATTATTGTCGCGCACCACTCGTCCTAAACCGCGCGGGTCGGCAAACTCGGCTACCAATAAGGCCATGCCACTTTTAGGTGTGCTGTGTATGACGGCTTGCAAACTATCGCTGGCAATCAATGGACCATCACCAAATAAAACCAAAGTTTTACTGTCATTGTGTAGATGCGGCATCGCTTGTAAGGCGGCGTGCCCGGTGCCTAATTGTGATTCTTGCACCACCCATTGCACTGGTAAATGCGCTAAAGTAGATTGAATGGCCTCACGTTCATGGCCACAGATGACTATAATTTTTTGAGGTTTTAAGGTTAAGGCTGTATTGACGACTCGTTCTAGTAAACTCACATTGGCGATGGTATGCAAGACCTTGGGTATAGCTGAGTGCATACGTTTGCCTTGACCCGCAGCGAGGATAACGACGTTCAAGTGTGCATTTGCCATAGTGTGACCTCTGTAATATTCACCGCGCCGTCATTGCTCAGTACTTCCTGGAAGCTCCGTCATTGCGAGGCTGCGAGCGCCAGCGAGTGGCCGTGGCAATCCAGGGGTTAAAATCCCGGGTTTTATACAGCATCGCCTTGCTTTATGAACCCTGCTTATAAGTGACGCTCCTTTTCATTGCCAAATATTTTCCTGGATTGCTTCGCAAGCTCGCAATGACGGAACTCCGCCTCCCGCGCAGACTACTTTTGCCGCTTCAAGCGCCGTATCACTTCTAAACGCGCCGTTGCTTCAGCCAACTCTGCCAATACTTCGGCATAGCTGATATCGGCCTTCTTATCTTTCAATAATTGTTCGGCATGTTGTTTTGCTTGTACCGCCAAGCTCTCATCCAAATCAGCCGCTCTTTCCGCAATATCCGCTAACACGGTTACCTTAAAGGGCTGAACCTCGGCAAAACCACCTGAAACGTAATAAATTTCTTGTTCATCACCATTCACGATACGCACGGGGCCAGGTTTTAATGCCGTCAACAGTTGCGCATGACCAGAGGTAATGCCCAATTCACCCATCATTCCCGGCACAGCGATCAGTTCGCCCTTACCCGAAAATAATTTGGCTTCTTGGCTAACGATGTCTACGTCTATGGTAAATGCCATGGGTCACCTACACCTTAAATTAAATTGTTTTTGCCTTAGCAATGGCTTCATCCAAAGTACCCACCATGTAGAAAGCTTGTTCTGGCAAGTGATCTACATCGCCGTTGATGATCGCTTTAAAACCACGAATGGTTTCTTTTAGCGGCACATACACGCCTGGAGAACCGGTAAATACCTCGGCCACGAAGAAAGGTTGGGATAAGAAACGTTGAATTTTACGCGCGCGCATTACCACCAATTTATCTTCTTCCGATAATTCATCCATCCCCAAAATAGCGATGATGTCCTTTAATTCTTTAAAGCGTTGCAATACGCTTTGCACCGCACGTGTGACATCGTAATGTTCTTGACCGACGATCATCGGATCTAATTGACGACTCGTAGAATCCAGCGGATCAATAGCTGGATAAATACCTAACTCAGCGATTTGCCGTGACAATACCACCGTTGCATCCAAGTGCGCAAACGTGGTTGCAGGAGAAGGATCGGTTAAATCGTCTGCAGGTACATATACCGCTTGTATAGAAGTAATAGAGCCTGTCTTAGTGGAAGTAATGCGTTCTTGCAATACACCCATTTCTTCTGCCAAGGTAGGCTGATAACCCACTGCAGACGGCATACGACCCAACAAGGCCGATACTTCCGTTCCTGCTAAGGTATAACGATAAATATTGTCGATAAACAACAATACATCGCTGCCCTCATCGCGGAATTGTTCCGCCACAGTTAAACCGGTTAAAGCAACACGCAAACGGTTGCCTGGAGGTTCATTCATTTGTCCATAGACCAAGGCCACTTTATCCAACACTTGTGATTCTTTCATTTCTAGATAGAAGTCGTTTCCTTCACGAGTACGTTCGCCCACACCAGCAAATACAGAATAACCGCTGTGTTCAGTAGCGATATTGCGGATCAATTCCATCATGTTAACGGTTTTACCCACACCCGCACCACCGAATAAACCAACTTTACCACCCTTAGCAAAAGGACAGATTAAATCAATAACCTTAATACCCGTTTCTAATAATTCTTCATTCACCGCTTGTTCCGCAAAAGTAGGTGGTTTACGGTGTATAGGCATACGGTGTTTTTCGCCTATGGCGCCTTTACCGTCTATAGGTTTACCCAATACATCCATAATGCGGCCCAAAGTCTCACTGCCTACAGGAACACGTATGCAATCGCCGGTATTTTCCACGTCTAAACCACGGCATAGGCCATCAGAAGGACCCATGGCAATCGCGCGTACGGTACCATCGCCCAATTGTTGCTGTACTTCTAGCGTTAATCCCGTTTTAGGAATATACAATGCATCGTAAGTCTTAGGCACATGGTTTTCTGGAAATTCCACGTCGATCACCGCACCGATGACCTGCACTATTTTTCCAGTTGTTTGCGTTGTTGCCGTCATTTCACACCTCTTTAACTTAAACTATTAAACTGCTGCTGCGCCCGAGACTATTTCGGAGATTTCTTGCGTAATCGCCGCTTGTCTGGCCTTGTTGTACACTAATTTTAAATCGTCTATCAAACTGCCTGCATTATCGGTAGCGCTTTTCATCGCGACCATTCTAGACGCTTGTTCGCAAGCTAGATTTTCAATCACCGCTTCATACACTTGCGATTCAAGATAGCGTTGTAATAATGAATCGATCAATTCACGTGGATCCGGTTCATAAATATAGTCCCAATGGTGCATCTTACTTTTATCGTCACTGTGTACTAATGGCAATAACTGTTGCGCCAATGGTTTTTGCGTCATGGTATTCACAAATTCATTGCGAAACACCAACAATTGATCTAATTTTCCTTCACGATAAGCAGATAGCATCACTTCAATCACACCTATCAGTTGTTGCACTTGTGGGGCATCGCCTAAGTGATTGGCGCTGGCGACCACATTGGCATTGAGGCGACGAAAGAAACTAGTGGCCTTACTGCCGATTAAGCATAGATCAACCTCTATACCTTCAGCATGTGCCTCACGCATTTTCTGCACGGTCAGTTTTAATAAATTATTATTCAAACCACCGCACAAGCCTCTATCGCTGGTGACGATGATAAACCCTATGCGCTTAAGGGGTCGCTCTTTAAAATATACGTGCCTATACTCAGGATGCGCATTGGCTAAATGGCCTATCACATCTAATATTTTAGTCGCATAGGGCTTAGACAAATTCATACGCTCTTGTGCCTTGCGCATTTTACTCGCTGCCACTAATTCCATGGCTTTGGTAATCTTTTGCGTTTTTTTGACGCTGTCTATCTTAACCCGTGTTTCCTTCAAACTAGCCATACTATTTCTACCAGGTTTGCGTATCTTTAAATTTAGTCACTATCTCTTGGAAAGTGGCGGCTGTTTTGTCATCGAAAGAAGGATTATGCGCTAATTCTTTCATAAAATCGGCATGATAATTACGTACATAATCCACCAACTCTACGGCAAAAGGCACAACTTGATTCACAGCCACATCGTCCAAATAACCCTTATCGACCGCAAATAAGCACAAGGCCATTTCAGATACGGATAAAGGCGAATATTGTTTTTGTTTTAACATTTCGCTGACGCGCTGGCCGCGTTCCAATTGCTTACGTGTGCTTTCATCTAGATCGGAGGCAAATTGCGCGAAGGCTTCTAGATCGCGGTATTGTGCTTGTGCCAAACGAATACCACCGGCAATTTTACGAATTAGTTTTGTTTGTGCAGCACCACCTACGCGCGAAACCGATAAACCGGAGTTCATAGCTGGACGTATACCCGCATTAAACAAACTGGTTTCCAGATAAATCTGACCATCGGTGATGGAGATGACGTTGGTAGGCACGAAAGCTGATACGTCGCCGGCTTGTGTTTCGATGATAGGCAACGCCGTTAAAGAACCTGTCTTGCCTTTAACTTCACCCTTCGTCATTTCTTCTACATAAATACTATTGACTCGTGAAGCGCGTTCGAGCAAACGCGAATGCAAATAGAATACGTCACCAGGATACGCTTCGCGTCCAGGAGGTCTGCGCAATAACAAAGATACTTGTCTATAGGCCCAAGCATGTTTGGTGAGATCGTCATAAATGATCAACGCATCTTCACCTCTGTCGCGGAAATATTCGCCCATGGTACAACCGGAGTACGGGGCTAAAAATTGCAATGAGGCTGCTTCTGAAGCTGTAGCCGCAACAACGATAGTATTTTTCATGGCGCCATGTTCTTCTAATTTACGCACAATACTGGCTATAGAAGAGGCTTTTTGACCTATGGCTACATAAATACATTTAACGCCACTATGGCGTTGGTTGATGATGGTATCGATGGCTATAGCAGTTTTACCGGTTTGTCTGTCGCCAATAATCAACTCGCGTTGACCACGGCCTACTGGCACCAAAGCATCGATGGATTTTAAACCGGTTTGCAGTGGTTGCGACACGGGTTCTCTATAAATAACCCCAGGCGCTACTTTTTCCACTATAGACATTTCGGTGGTTTCTATAGGACCTTTGCCATCTATAGGCTGTCCTAGTGCATTGACCACACGGCCTAATAATGCAGGGCCTACAGGAACTTCTAAAATACGGCCGGTACATTTCACCGTTAAACCTTCTTTAAGATGGGTATAATCGCCCAACACCACCGCGCCTACGGAATCGCGCTCTAAATTCAGCACCAAGCCATACGTATTGCCCGGCAATTCCAGCACTTCTTGGAATTGTGCATCTTCCAAACCATGGATACGCAAAATACCATCTTGCAAGCTGATAATAGAACCTTCGGAACGACTTTGGGTCGTAGGCACAAATGATTCTATACGTTTTAAAATAAGCGAGCTAATTTCTCTTGCTTCTATTGCCATAATCGTTCCTCTAAGCGTATTCGTTGATTGATTGACTGAGTTGATGCAGTTGGCTTTTAATAGAGCCATCTATCACCTTGTCTCCACAGCGCAACACTAAGCCACCCAATAAATTGCTATCTATATGATAGGTTAAATCTACTGGTCCGCGGTGTTTTTGCTCTAGGGTTTTTTGCAGCGCTAAATGCTGCGCCTCTGTTAAAGGCTTGCTGCTGGTTATTTCTATTGCTACTTTGTTGAGTTGTGCCAATTGCAATTGTTGGTACAACGCTAAAATAGCCGGCAATAACTCCAATCGTTTATTTTCTGCCAATAAGTGCAAAAAGTTTTTATCATGCGTGGTTAATTTGTCGCCCAAAGTAGGTATGCAAGCATCGATTATTTTCTCTTCCCCCACATGCGGATCAGATAATAAGCTTGCGACCGTTTTATCCACAACCACTAAAGCCATCGCCTCTAACCATAACAAAACAGCCGCGAGGCGGTTATCTTTTTTAGCTTTGATAAACAAAGCCTTGGCATAAGGTCTTGCGCTACTGACGTTACTCACTGACACCCACCTCTGCAATTAAATCGGAGATCATGCGATCGTTGATATCGCTGGTGATGTTTTGCTTTAAGATGCGCTCTGCACCCTTCACCACCATCATACCCAACTCTTGTTGCAACGCCATTTTCGCGGCATGTTTAGCCTGTACAATTTCTTCTTCAGCTAACTGTGCCATGCGCTCAGCCAAAGTGCGCGCTTCCGCACGCGCTTCTTCTAAGATGTGTGTAGCTTGCTTGTGCGCTTGATCCACTACATCTATGGCTTTGGCTTTAGCTTCATGCAACAATTCCTTGGCGCGCTCTTGCGATAAGTCCAATTCATGATGCCCACGTTCGGCAGCCGCTAAACCATCGGCAATTTTAGCTTCACGATCATTAATGGCTTTAATGAGCACCGGCCACACAAAACGTTTGGTAAACCAAACGAATAATGCGAAGGTGATCATTTGCCCAAATAAAGTAAGATTGAGATTCACTTATGAATACTCCGTAGTGTTAGCTAATAACTTTCATCAGGCCTTGATTCACCAGCAATTTGGTGAGAGCGCCGACGAAAGGGTTGGCGAAAATAAAGATGATGGCTAGACCCACACCGATAATCGCAACCATGTCGACTAAGCCGGCTACCAAGAACATATTCTTTAGCAAAGTAGGCAACAATTCAGGTTGTCTAGCGCCACCTTCTAGGAATTTACCGCCTAAAAGTCCCATGCCTATACCAGCACCCACTGCACCCAAACCAATTAAGATAGCCACGGCAATCGCCGACATACCTTGTACACTAGCAATTAAAGCAATCGCGTCCATTTTGTCTCCTCGCGTAAACACTACATAAAGAGGTAATAATTCACCTCTGACCTAAAACGCCTTCCTCACTAGTGTGATTCGTGCGCCAAACTCAAATACACAATCGTTAATATTGTAAAAATAAACGCTTGTATCCCAATAATCAGTATGTGGAAAATGGCCCAGGGAAAGCCTAAGATCCATTGTAACCACCAGATGGGGAACAGTGCAATCAGTATGAAGATCACTTCCCCGGAAAATAAATTACCAAATAACCGCAATGCCAATGAAACCGGTTTAGCCAGTTCATGAATAATACTTAAGGGCAGATTGATAGGCGCCATCCAAACATAAGGAAAAGGATGCATCAATAATTCTTTGGCAAAACCTACAGCACCTTTTTCTTTGACGCTGTAATAAAGGATCAAGAAAAACACCGTTAAAGACATAGCAAAAGTAACATTTAAGTCCGTGGTTGGCACCATACGCCAATAAGGCACCCCTGCCGTTTTCAAGAGCATAGGGAATAGATCGATGGGGATTAAGTCCATTAGATTCATCAATAGAATCCACACAAATATGGTTAACGCCAAAGGTGCGATCAAAGGGTTATTGCCATGAAAGGTTTCTTTGACTTGTTTTTGAATAAATTCGAACAATATTTCCACAAAATTTTGCAGTTTAGACGGCACCCCAGAAGTGGCTCTGCGCGCTAAAAAATAAAACAGCAGTAATATCACACTGCCCAATATAAAGGAGACTATCAAGCTGTCTAGGTTTATTACCCCAAAATCACCTAGCTTTTTCTGCAGAAAAGCATGCGTCCACGGCAAGTTGGTTAGATGATGGTGTACATACTGGGTAGTGTCTAGTGCTTCACTGCTCATAAGTCTCATCTCTCAGGTTACGAAACATCCTCTACGCCTTGACCTTCAGGCACGAGTATACAACAACGGCGCAAAACTGCTTATGCACTGCACCATCACAAAAGTTATAAATACTATCCACATATTCAACGAAAATACGCTTAAAAACAAGACCAATGCAGCCAACATTAAGGCTATTTTTAATAATTCGCTACGATAAAAATAACGCAACGCCGCCTTAGGGGCTAAAACACGCCTAGGTCCGCGCATTTTGAGCAAAAAGTATACTTGTCCGATGCCGTTGGCTCCGCTACCCGCTAGGGCCGACCAGGCTGCTTTAGAGCCCATAAAAACATAGAAGCCACAAAAAATGACCAACAACAGCCCAAGAATGAAACATAAAGCATATGTGCTCTTTTTTTGCTGCTGCATTCTGCTCTCGTTATGGTCTATAAATGTCTCTCACCTAGCAAGAGACGGCATAGTATACTGGCTTTTAAGGGTTGCGCGCAAGGGGGGATAAACAGATATTCCCGAACTGCGACCGCATACGAATTAATATCCGAGCGTCGACCGAAAGGGCGCGGAAAATGAATGATTAATAGGAATAACCCCGACCCGCGAATCATCTTCTTGTCCCCGATTAGCCGTCTTAGATAGAACTATACGGTGCTATCGGATAGTTTTTGGGGTTTTTATACGATGACATCGTATAGTCCTAAAACTGTTCCATGTTCTCTACTCCCAAAGTGGCGATACTTTTAGGAGTATACTCTGCAAATAAACAAATAATGCTTGCTATAACGACATTTATGGAGTAGGCTCATGTATCCTCGCCTTTTAACCCTCCCTACAAAACACCATTTTTTCTTATTTGGGGCCCGTAATACTGGCAAAAGTGCCTTAATAGACACTATACAAATGCTCATAAATGACAGCGACAAGCTATTTATTATGTCTGGCTCCAGTGCACGTAAATTAAAAAGTGGCGGTGCAAACCTATTGGCGGGTAGGGCCTTTGTTTATAATTTATATCCTCTATCTGCCAGTGAGCTCGGCACAGACTTTGAATTGGATCATGCATTGCGTTGGGGGACCTTACCTCAAGTACTACAATGCGATTCGGACTTAGAGCGGCAAGAATTTTTAACGGCCTATGCACACACTTATCTTAAAGAAGAAATTGTGAACGAACAAATCATTCGCAAATTGGATCCTTTCCATAAATTTTTAGAAGTTGCGGCACAAGGCAATGGTAAAATTATCAACTACAGCAATATCGCTCGCGATGTGGGCGTAGACAGCAAAACCATTCAGTCCTATTACAGCATCTTAGAAGATACTTTAATAGGATTTATGTTACCACCTTATCAGGGTTCATTTAGAAAACGATTAGGTCAAAAACCAAAATTTTATTTTTTCGATACGGGAGTTACTCGTGCTCTAGCAAGATTAAGCACGGTACCACTAGTAGAGCGTACACATGATTATGGCAACGCTTTCGAACATTTTGTTATTTTAGAATGCATGAAGTTAAGCGATTATTATCGCAAAGATTATCGTTTCAATTATTTACGCACTACACATGATACGGAAATAGATTTAATCGTGGAGCGTCCCGGTTTACAGTTATTATGTATAAAAATAAAAAGTAGTCGTGATGTCAATGCAGCCGACATTTCTAGTTTCAGACAACTCACTGCTGATATCCCAGATTCTGTGGCCATTGTTTTAAGTCAGGATAAATACGCCAAAAAGTTCGATCACGTCACGATTTTGCCTTGGCGGCAAGCAGTGACGGAGTTGTTTACTGATGTCGATTCTATCTAAAGGGAGAACGCTAGGTGGAATTATACAATTGCCACGCTAGTGCTCATGTTTCATATGGAGATTCGATCTCGGCCGTTATAAATACTATCCGTTATGACCAGGACCGACCAATACCGGCTGTGATACAGCTTTCTTTGCCTGCTGTGATGATACATATTCTTCGGCACAACTGCTTCCCAACCTTGCAAATAAACTATAAAATTTTGAATTTTTAGCGACATGTCCAGGAAGTAATTCCTGCTGTGCAAACTTGATTAAATCGGCAGCAAATACTGCTTCATCACGATGCTTAACTTTATGCAAAAGATGGAGTCTAATCTTTTCTCGCAACTCTTTCTTTAAATCTTCCATGTGCTGATCCGTCACATCAGCTCGTTCCGAAGGGGCTAAAGTTGCTAAACCGAAAGCAACCGCTCTATCTATAAATTCTTCTGGATTCATACCATTACGTATAAATGCAATTTCCGCAAGACGAGTGAGAATTTGCTGTGCATCAAGTTCGTCACCTGTACTGGGGTCTTCCATTTTTACTGCGACATCGAGAGTCAACGCAATATCCCGCAGAAAATCATCAAACGCCGGTACAAATAAACTATCCTGCAACTTTCTTGAAGAACGATTAAAAATGTCTGCCATAAAACTCTTTGCTGAGTTAAGCTCATTCAAAATATCTGGTTTTTTAGCAATTTTTCGAGCAGAATAAGCTTTCACTTCTTGCTTTATTTTATTTAATTCACTAGGTGTTAACGATCCATAATCCTTGGCAGGATCCTTGCGTAAACAATCTATCAGCTTATCGACGTAATCATCCATTGTTAAATTATTTCGACGTAAAGCAATATTACCCAATCTTGTTGTTATATCCTGAATATTTAAGATATCTTGAGGTGGATTAGGATCTTGCATAAATAAAGAAGTAGTTGTTACTGGCATTTTCATAAGTTTATCAAAAGATTTTATAAAAATCGCATCTTCTTTTTGTTCTCTTTTTATCTTTTTAGCTGTTTCCTCATATTGCTCCGCTGTATGTTCATATGGATCTTTTCTCTGCGTGGCTATAGCCTTAGCTTTTGCCTCTTTTTCACTTAGTTCTCTTGAGGGCCCCTCTATCTTAGTTTTTGTTTCTTTTTCCCTTACTTCTCTAGCGAACTCTTCTATTTTAGCTTTGGTCTCTTTCGCACTGAGTTCTCTATCACCATCAAACAACACTGGAATAGCGTTTTGTCCTAAAATAGCTTTTACGTACCTTAAAGCCAATATGCGCCCTTCTGTAGAATTTAAATCAGCGGTTACAATAACTTTCTTTCTACCTGCTTTAGCCAAAGCTTGCACCATGATACGTACAGCCAAATATATATCATCTTCTTCATGCCGATGTACAGTCACAGTTACGCCACTGGCTATATTCTTTGCACCCTCAGACATTTTTTGTGCGACAATATTACAAACCGGAAGCCCATTATGAAGAATCTCCACACTATCCCCTTCACAAGATTCTTTTGGGATTCTTCCTTCAAAAAATTCTTCTTTAGATTTTTCTTTCTTGTCCTCATTAGGATCAGCTTTTCGTTTATAAATAAATTTCCAATTTTCAAACTTAGCGCCGGCTTCTTCTCCTTTTTCTTTTTGCTCCTTACCTATCCTTTGGAAAACTTCAACATTATGCAAAGCCGTATGTACATAGTCAGAGAAAGATATTACTGCATTACTAATTTTTATTGATTCGCCCGTAAACCGCTTGATAGCTTGCTTCACTGGTTCGAATTTAGTTGCGGTTACTTCTGCTACCTCACCAAGCACCTTCGATAATTTTTCTATGGAGGATGTTCTTGCTAATCGTGTTTTTTTCAATTGTGATTCAGATGCTGATCTTTTTAGTTCAGATCTAGCTGAAACACTTATATCGGTTTTAGCAGCAGTAGTAACTTTGAGTTCTGGTACGATAACTGGACTAACTGATTCCGGCTCAGATTGGAATATCTTTGGTTTAACAGATTCATCCGCAACAGGGGCTCTAAACAGATCAGCGACTTCTTTAGAAAAAATTTGGGTTAGTCTTTGAGTTAATCTTCTAGTTCGTCTGCGTTTGACTTTTTTGTCTTCTAAGTTTTCTGCTTCATCTTGAGGAAGTTCAATAGGTTTAGATGACATTTGTCTTACTGCTTCATTGATCGTTATAGAAGCTTTAGTCGCATTGAAGCGTATATCCGTTATATTTTTGCGCGCTGAGACTTTCTCACCCTTGTCGGTATCTAACACCCACTCATCACTGAGTGACTTAGCTATATTAGAGAAACCATCAATACGTTCATTTGTGAAGAATTTTACAAAAACAGTAGAAAAACGATGGTCCGAGCTATAATCTTTGAGCCGAGCAAATGCGGCTCGTTTTTCTGCATGCTGCTGCGATTTATTCTGTAAATAGTGTAGTTCCATAGCATCCAAGCGATGGGCGCGTGCAAATAATTGCACTGGTAAATCACTATCTGCAAGACCAGCAGTGGCTTGTTGTACCAGTTCTAAATAAGGCATTAAAATTTTATTTGGTACATTGGGATCTACAGGTCCTCCTTCCTGTACTCTTTGCATTAGGTGTGGAATTATAAACATACGACAAGGGCCTATCACTGTAGCCACTTTTGCCGCTACATCCAGATCGGAATAGTTGGTATGAGCCTCAGGTATAGCTGCGAAGAAAACTTTTTTAGCTTCCATAGCAGACACCACTGCAGGTATCGTTGCAATATCTGCAAAGAAAGCATCACTATCTTTGTAACCTAATAGTTGCAACAACTCTGTAACGTATTTTTTTTGCAAAACCAAATATTGATCCAGAAGCTCTATTAATTCGAGCAACATAGCTTGTTCCGCTTCATTAAAAAGAGCAATAAATTCGGGTTTTATTTTATCTTTATATTGTTGTATTGTTTTGTAATGAAACACTTCCGCGATGATTTGTTCCATTTGCCCCATAACAACTTTTTTTGAATTAGGCTCAGGTACAATGGCTGGACGGCGTTGCTCTTCGAGCCGTTGCTCTTCGAGCTTTTGTTGTGTAGTTTGCTTTAATTTAGCGAAATCAATATCAGCGCGTAATTGCTCAGCACTAAATCCGTGCTCTTGCTTTTGCTCTAAGTGAGAAGCACTTTCGCTAGGGTTAGGGTTTACGTCTAATTCTTCTATACTAGCCGTAGTTTCGATTATATCAGCCATAATTGCAAGCCTCCATCATGTTCTCCATTCCCAAATTTATCAGGTAGATGATACTTTGGCTATTTTGCCCTTATCTTCCTACAGTTATCGTATGAAAGATTATATACATCTACTCTTTTGTATTCGCTGAAAAATACTGTATTCTTTTAATTTTAATGCAGCGAATCCTTTTTACCTTCTGCTTACATCAAACAGTATAGAGCATAGATCTTAAGGAAAACTTAAGATGGCAACTATTTATGAAGATTTTTAAAAATATTTTGCTTTATTGTGAAATAGTGCGGAAAGAAAGCGTTTTATGCAGTATTTTATGTTTTTGGGAATTAAAATAAAACTCTCATATGTTTTATCCTTGGAATTCACTCACTTTTACAGAGTACGCCTCGCGAGGCAGCTCTACAATAGATCAGGTAATAAATCAAAAGAGCCTTCGTCGGACGGTTATTTGCTGACGCTTATCTAAAGGGTCCCGTGCTTGCTGACCGCAAGCCGTACCTGCTATGGAAGACAATGAAGTTAAAGTTGAAAATGGATTAGAAGACATATGAATTTTTCCTTGTTATTTAAAACGTAACTACTCTCCCCCCTCTCTCTCGGGACTTTCCGCTCCCTAACGGTCGCGGCTCGGTTCATCCGTTTGTAACCGAGCCGCGACCGTTAGGGAGCGGAAAGAAAAAATATACTCGAATGTATCCAATATGCGTTTTTCTTACTACAAGGCACGATTAGTTACTTTAAAACTATGATTCAATATTCCAAAGCATAGGTCTAAGGGGTATTTTACTACAGATAGGTAAAGAGTTACCACGGATATCCAGTGGCTATTCGCGGTCATTGCAAGCGCTCTGGGGTAATCGTCTTTGTCGTAAAGTTTAATTCCTTCTTCTATCCTGTCTTCCAGAGCTTTGTCATATCCTTGCATTACTTTTCACCTTTCATCATGAAAGAATTACAGATTTCCTGTCAGTTAGATCTTGAAATAGCCTTTTCCGAGCTGTTGACTGTTTGTCATTCGACCTTGTAGCAAAATGACCCATTCTATTCTTAGAAAAATTACCTTGTTTTACTTCATCCTTGATTTCATCATATTTCTGTGCCAATAACTTATCTAATTTATCACATAATTCTCCAGGTTTTAAATCAATGCCATTGACGATAACCTTAGGAAAAAGATTTTGATTTATTGCTTGAGTTACATATTGTTGTATTAAGCTTTGTTTTTCTTTTTCATTCGAAACGTTGATGTTGATTTCCAATGTAGCTACAGTATCGCGCATAGAAATAGACTTAGCCATAGCAGCTACAGTTTTAGCAACTAAATGTTCTTCATGACAATGAACTGTGACTGAGCTATCTTTGTCCGACGATTGCGCGGTCAATAGCAACTTCTCAGATTTACGCGCCTCTACATAATTACAGTTTTCTTTTTCGTCCTTAGTACAGAATTTTTTTTTATTAACATCGGATTGAATATATTTTTTTAACTCCAACCGCTCTGTCTTAGCCACTTTATCCAACTCGGCTACCAATTTTTTAAAATCTATACCGCTGGTGCTTTTTACCGTGTATAGAGGCGTACCAGAATCAGGGGGCAATTTTTCATTCGTTTTCCCCGTTGGGGTATAAAAGGGTGTTGGTAACCACGAATTTGCAATTGGCTTTCTATTTGTATCAAGACGACTAAACAACGCAGGAGTTTTGGCGACCACTCCCTTTTGGTTTCTATCGAATACCTTTGGATTAACACAATTTAAACTGCGTATATCTTCTTTCAGTGTTGTATATATCGTGTAATTAGAATGATCTTTGACTCGATTAAACAAATCAAACACAGACGCACTTTTTTCAACTGCCGCTAAAAAATCACGATTTTTAGCTTTATAAGCAGCCCTGATTCTTGACAAACATTCTGTTAATGACCGCAAATTCAAAGCTGTTTCACCCGGATTTAACTCGGCGCAAAAATTATAGGAAAGGATGGCCTGTTTATCTATGCTCTCTTTTGTAAAATTTTTTGGCAATGCACTCATAAGATAATAGGGAATTTCTAATAGCGCTTTAGCATAGCGCACCAGAAATCGCAGTTCGTCTTCTTCAGATCTCAATAGAGGATCTAGGATTTCACGACAAATAGAAACCCCTAAATTTTCAAAGCAAATATCATGAAAAATATCGGTAGCTTGAAGAAGCGTAATTTGCTTTTCAACCTCTCTTTTAAAAAGGGCTGTAACAACGTCGTTCCTCATTTCTATTGCTGCTTCTGAACGCAGTGCCGGAAGCAGTACTTTAACCGCCGGTTCAAAGCTCATACCTGACAACTCTGGGATTAAACTAGGTGCTGCTAAAAATGCTTTTAGCATTTCATTAAGATCAGAGCTCACTTCTTCAATCGCAGGGATCAACGTGCTAACAATCTGTTTCATTTTTATGACCGTATTTGGATTATCGTCATATAATGCTTTTTGAATAGGGATTAATAATTCGGGTTTTAACTTCAAATTCAAAGGATTATCATCAGAAAAATACGGCGCCAACAATTGCAAGTCGGTTACATACAATGGTTTCTTCTCAAAAAGTGCATAAATGTCTCTAAAAAATTGTAAGCGTGAGTATGCATCCTGTTGTGCTACAAAATTTAAAAAAGCATTGACTGAATCTTGGTTTTGGGACTGTATTAAAAAATGAATCAGTGTATTGCTTTGTTTGGGGTTAAAATAGGTGTCTAGCAACCATGGCAGCTTGCTTGGGCGTAAATAACCATCTTGCTTAAAGGACAAAAGGAGGTTATCACAGGTAGGAACATAAGCAATGGCTTTATAGCATTGTAGTAGGCACTGGATTTGATTCGAATCCGTCAAATTTAAAGATTTTAACAGTTCTCTGGCCAACATCTCTCGTCTAGAGACGATTTGCACGACTCTTGCGCCGAAAGCATATCGACAATCCGCTGCAATAATGGGCAAACGCTGTTCTATCTTTTCACAGTATTTTCTATACTCTATGAGTAATGCGTCCATTATAGCCCAATAGTCTACTAAGCGGCGCAGCGCTTTTATGTGCTCTTTAAATCCATTTGTATCATACAAAGCTAAAAAAAGCGCTGCGGCTGCCTTATCGTCTTCTATACCATTCAGTGGAATGGTCGCTTGATGTACAGCCATATTACGATAGAATTTTTTTTGAGTTTCTACAACCGGTTTAAATTCTCTCAGAAATTCTTCAATAACTCTTCTGTGGATCTCTGTTATTTCTAATGTACTGATAATAGATAATTCTCGCTCTATTCCTTCGAGAACGTCTAAACACCCTTTTTCGCGGGAAAAAAATTCTCGAAATAAACCATTGAGCTTGCCTAGATCACATTCACTACTCAAAAATAGCTTAGGATCTATTTTCATTTCTGCATAGATTTCTAGATCTGTTAATGTGAAGCGAAAATCTTGTGCGGATGGTAACAAACTAGAAGCGGGCTCTGTGCCCGTGATCAAGAGCGAAAGACTACAGAGCCCTGTAGGCACATAAGGCGCTTTTGTACGCAAAATTTCGGGCATTGATTCTAATGCAGATTCTGAAGATCGGCGGGCTTCCTTCAACGTTCCCTTCATGCTAGACAACCTTTTTTATAGTTATACTGTCTCGTGACTTGCACGGGCATAAGTATAGCGTATAAAGGTTAAAATAGCTAGGTTTTGGCAGCAAGGATAAAATAATAACAGACAGCCTGAAAGGCTGTCTGTACAAAAGCTTGGACTCCTTAGATGACTATTCTCATACTCCCGCTTCCGCCGCCAATCAAATCTTTTACAGCTTTTATATCGCTGTCTCTATTTGCTTTTAGCCCCTGTGGTTTCTCGGCTTGAGCTTTAAATATGGCTAAGTATGTGGGTTCATCAATCGCATCACCATTTTCCATAAACCCAACTTTAAGTTCCTCACGGCTATATGCCTTGCCGGCATGAACTATATGGTTATTCTGGTCAGGATGGGTTGTTTGAGCAAACATACCGTCTATAAATTCAGCTTTTTGCTTAGGTTCACCTCTTAATATTCTCTGCAAATAAAGATCTTTGCACTCCTGTTTAATCACCACAGCAGCATCTCGCTCCGCTCCCCTCTTTAAATCCCTATAAGTATCCCACATAGCTACAGATGTGCCTTCGTCTTTCAACCGTTTCTGGAGCACAGGAACGTGGCCATCTGGACAAGCCTCCATCCACGTGTGTATATATCTTGCTTGGCGTAAGGCCAATGATTTATCATGACCAAAACTATCACCAAAATTCTTTTTATACCTTCCTATACTAATGACTGGAACCTGTTCTTTGCCTCCAGGCGCTTTTGACATTATATCAGCGGCATCTCTTATCATTTTTACCACATCGCCCGCAGTATTCCCAGACAACTCAAACTTAGTCCCACCATCCTTACCCGCACGCATGACTATAGTACAAGTCTCTTCATCCTTTTCTATTGTTTGGCTCGCCTTTATTAAGTCAAACCTTATTTCTTTTTTCTGTTTATCTTCTGTAACTTGATATTTAACATCCGCATTTTGATCGCTCTGATAAACAAGACCACTGATCTTTAAATCATCTGCTTTAGCAGCTGTTTCTGGCTTAATGCCATCTGCGGCTTGAGCTTGCACCAATAGATCTGCTGCAACAGGGTTTGTTTGATTCACCACTGCTGCCACTACACTGCGCATCACGTCATACTCAAGTTTCGTAGAAACGGAACAATCATCATCGCCTGTTAGCGCTTTAATCGCTTGTTTACTTTTGCGCGCTGTCCCTTCTACACTCGCCGTATTTTCCATCAACTGCCATAATTGTTGACCCTCCTGGCCAGCAGCATGAGGAATCTTTGCTGCCGCTATTTCCTTATTGATGGCCCTAGCAACCGTGCTGGTACCGTAACGGGGATCCTTATCAGCCGCTGCAATTTTTGCATGGATGCGATCTAATATTACTCGCTTATCCACCGGAGTCGCCGCTGCTGCGTACGCCGCCAGTTCTTTTTTCACATAGGTCAGCAATGGTTGCGGTTCAGGGACATGTGCTTCCAACACAGCTCTACGCAGTTCTGAGCATAAAGGTTCTTCGTTTAATTCTGCCTCTGTTATATTCTCACGTACTTTAATCTTTGTATCACTACTTTTTTGGGGGTTACCAAAAGCACCAATTAAAGTACCTGTAACAGGGTTTCTTACTAAATAGAGTGTATTAGCAACTGGTGGGACCGCTGGGACGCCCAAAACAAGAGGTGCACTCAAATCTAAATCTGCCGTTTCATCAACCACATAAAATTCTGGCATATTATGCTTATCTGTAGTACCAACCACTACAAACGGTGCAGATGTTTTTGCTAATCGGCACACCGCTACGGCACGTGCTTCTGTAGTACCAAACGGTTTTTTGAGCTTTAACAACTCTTTATTAGAGCCCCCGTCATCGGAGGACCAAGCCGATACCCCTGAAGAAAATTTACTCCCAGCAACCGCCGATCTAGGCACACGAAAAATATCGCTTAGATGTGCATTAATCTGCTCAGGTGACATCCCGGGCGCCTTGTTCGGTGATAGTACAGCCAACATTTCTACATAAACTGCATTCAATTGGGGATTATGCAGAATGCTTTGTGGCGTAAAGGATAACAAACGCGCCGCTTTAAATTGAGCCCGCACGTTTTGTTCGGCTGAGTCCGCAATATTTTCAGCTTGTAATTTAATGCTGATTAAGGCTGGAGTAGCCTGCAACTGAGCGTTCCATGCAGCCACCTGCTTAAGGGTATTATCACCCACCGTCACTGCATCTACAAATAGTTTTGTCTGCGCCTCTATCATTGCTTGTTGTTTGGCATTTTCACCGGCAGGGGCTACTCCTAATGCAGCGTGCTTTTCTGTTACCTTTTTGCCCTCACGCTCAACCTCTTTTTGCAGCTTCAGTCTTCGCGCTTCTAGTGATTCAATTTTACGTGCTTGTTCCCAGGCACCTTGACCTAGTTCCGCTAATTCTTGCCTTGCTTTTACTTTCTTGCGCTTCTCTTCAGGCGATCCATCCGGAAGCCCGTTAATTTCTATTTCCTTTTTCTGAATATCCTCAAGAGTTTTTTTGAGCTTTGCTGTAGCAATATTAATGTCATATATTATCTGCATTGAGACAGGGCGCTGTGATTCAATATATTTTTTGTGTTCTAGAATCAATGCAAAGCCATTTTCTTTAGGTTCCCGGGAAGTAAAAGTAAAGTTTCTCCACGAGATATTCTCCACCGCTTGCTTAGCGGTAAAAGCCGCATGCTCAGCTTTTTCTTTAGTCTTTTGAATATTTTCTCTTGCTTGTTTTAGAGCAGGAGTATCAATTGCCGCAACAGCCGCTAACTCTGCAGTTTGTCTTGCTACCATTGCTGCTTGCAATGCATCATTTGCTGCTTCCCATTCACTCAAAGCTTCTTGTGCACTGTGAATTCCAAAACCTTCTTTGGCTTGTCTGTCAATATGATTCGCACTCGTTTTCGAAATAGCCGCGGCTAGAGCATTCATTTCAACTTTTGCAGCTTCGATTTCTAGCCCAACAACTTCTGCAGCAAGTATTCTTTCTTTTAGATCTGTATGAACACCTGATGCATTTGTTATGCCTGCTGCATTTACATTATCTAAAATAGTTGGGTCGACAGCATGTAGCCCAGCTGCAGTGGTCTGTGCTGTTTCTAACTCATCTCCCCGTAATCGTAAATCCGCCGCCGCTAACGCATCCGTCAGTGCTTTCAATCTGGCTTTCGCTGGTTGGATAATTCCGACATCATCTAAATGAGCAACCTCACCTGCAGTTATCGCCGCCTCTAATGTCGCTACCGCTCCGCCAGGAAGCCTTGCGCCATCAACTTGGCCCTGGTTTAAAACCGCGACATCAGCCGTCAATACATTCGCTGCCGCTACCCGTAATCGTAAATCCGCCGTCGCTAACGCATCCGTCAGTGCTTTCAAACGGTCTCTCGCTGGTTGAATAACTGC
>JAJXVU010000037.1 GCA_021781965.1 Pseudomonadota bacterium | reverse complement strand
ATATTCCCAGACTGATTCTCTTTTGCTCATTTAATTGACAATAGTGCTTTCCCATCTGAACTTTCTCCCTATTTATAACCGTTCAAATTATATACTATTGTCGCACTTCAGATTAGATTCTGCCTATAAAAGCACGCATGCAGAGCAATTATAAACCAATTTTACAATTAAAAGGGATCTACCATGGATTATGTCCTAATATGGTATCTATGGTACCGCTGATTGCATTGCGTCTATCACTGGCGACAATTCTTAATGAGGGCTGTTTAAATAAAAAAGAGGAATTTAGCAGTTATAAGTTATTCGCAATGACAAATACGAATATTTTTTACATCAGAATCTATAAATTCCTAAGGCTCTCAATATCAGTCTTTCCAATAACAGTCAAATAGTTAGGAATATCACTTTCCTCAAAAATATCACCAGATAGCATATAAAGACATTGATAGCCTCTTTCATGCAACATTTTTGCTACATCTAAGCCTTTTAAACAAGAGGATTTATAATTATTATCCAGATAGATTTTAGTATCTTTGGTATATTGAGTTACGCATTCTAGAAACTGTTCTGGATTATGGTACGTATCCGTAATAAGATCTCTAAAAATAAAGCGTATTAAAGTGTTTACAAATAGATCATCGTCATCTATGATGATGGCATCTACTTTTTTGATAGTGTCTTCTATTTTTACGGCACTTTTACAATCAGTCATTTTAATTAAAACCTCAGAAGCTAATTGCTTGGGTAGAATTTTAGTGCCTATTTTTTTAGCATGGACTTGAAGCCGTGGATCGGCATAATGGCTCGTGACCAGCATAGAACGTTTTAACCCACTTTGTGCAATGATCTCTAACCCATTTAATTCTTGTGTCAATAATTCATAATCCGAAAGCAGAAAAATTTTTTCTTGTTCAGTCGGAGCTAGCGCTTGAATATATTCTAATGCCTGCACACCCATTTCAAAATGTTTGAGCTGCATACCCGTATTCTCATTTAAAATGCTTTCAAAGCGAGTACGCCAAGCGCCATGTATTGAGCTGTCATCATCTAAGATAAGGATAATGTCATTAGGGCAGAGTACTATTTCTTCTGCGATCCAGCGAGGGGCTTTAATTCTAGGGAAGGTAAGAGTAATAGTAGTGCCTTTACCCAATTCTGAATCTATATGCATTTCGCCTTGATTACGATCTAAAGTTTCCCGAACTTGAGTTAAACCTATGCCATGGCCAGATTTTTTACCATCGGTTACTGAAGTTCTGTTCATGATTTTATTGAGTAGTTCAGCAGACATGCCTTGGCCCGTGTCTTGAATGATAATTTTAACCCATGCGTTGTCTGCTTCTAAGCATAAATCTACTTTTCCTGGTTGATTGTCAAAAGCATCGACGGCATTGTTCATTAAATTAGATAACATACGCTTAAAGGCGCTGGCTTCTGTCTTAATAAAAGCAAAATGGGCGTTAGATTTAGACGAACAGTCAGATTTAAATGAACAGTCAAATTTAAATGAACAGTCAAATTTAAATGAACAGTCAAATTTAAATGAACAGTCGAATTTAACAGGCAGTTTCTGATATTGATATTTTTTAGCCGTTAAAGATTCAAGTAGGACAGCGGATACTAGAATGGGCAAACGCTCTTCAGATTCTATTTCATCTATTTCTTTTTTCTCATATTGATTCAATAAATGATTAGCAATATCGCCTATACTTACAGCAGTTTCTCTTAAGGCAATGCGATCCGCTTCTGGAATTTGGGTGCAAGATTTTACTATTATCAATAAACTTGCGAGCGGCGAACGTATATCATGGGCTACTTGATTTGCTAGATTGGTAAACTTTTCGTAAGCTTGAAATTTTAAGCGCTCGGCTTCTTTTTTTTCGGTAATGTCAATAGATGTGCCAATTATCCCAATGATATTTCCATTATTATCGCGCAGAGGTGCTTTTACTGCCGTGAAATATTTAATTTTACCCGTAGTAATATCTCTAATCATTTCTTCTTGAGATAAAGTTTCTCCGGTATGCATCACTTCTTCATTATGTTTTTTTATGTGATCAGCCATTTCTTCAGGATAGAGCTCATATAGGGTTTTACCTACATAAGCTTCGCGAATCAAAGCGCCTGTTCCTTTAAAGGCAGCTTCATTAGCCCCTAAAATAACGCCGTTGGAATCCTCCCAATAAAGAGGTGTTGGAAGAATTGAAGCAATTTGCTCAAGGTCCTCTAATATCCTAGGTTTCTTCTGCATTGTGTTTCCCTCAAAAGGTTTCCATTCTACAAATTCCGAAGTTTTTCAATATTATTCTTTCCAATGACAGTCAAATAGTGAGGAATCTCGGTGTCGTTAAGTGTTTCACCGGACAGTAGATAGAGTTGTGTATAACCCCGTTCATATAATTCTTTGGCTACGTCTAAGCCTTTTAATTCAGAAGTAGCGTAATTATTATCCAGATAGATTTTGATATCTTTAGGGTATTTATCTACATTCTTCAGAAAATGTTCTGGATTCTGATATTCTTCTGTAACTTGGTCATCAAAAGCAAACAGCAATAAGCTATTAACAAAGGCTTTATCATCGTCGACGATAACAGCATCGACTTTTTCTATACTGTGCTTATCCGTTTCATTGACTTTAATTACAATTTCAAAAGCCAATTGCTTAGGTAGAAATTTAGTGCCTATTTTTGCAACTTGTGTTTGCACCAATGGACCAGCATAATCGCTGGTTACCAAAATAGAACGACTTATGCCACTTTGCGCAATGACATGCAAACCATTTAACTCTTGCTTTAACAATTCATAATTTGAAAGCAAGAAGATTTTTTCTTTTTCATCTGGTGTTAAGAATTGAATAAATTCTAATGCCTCTTTGCCGTGTCGAAAATGCTTGCGTTGTATCCGATCATTTTTATCAAAAATATCTTCAAAACGGGCACGCCAAGCATTGTGGATAGACGTATCATCATCTAAGATAATTACAGTATCATTAGAGTTTAGGGCTATCTCTTCTGCAATCCAGTGGGGTGTTTTCACCCTAGGGAAAATAAGTGTAATAGTACTGCCTTTACCGCGTTCAGACGCGATATACATTTCACCTTGATTGCGTTCTAATGTCTCCCGGATTTGCGTTAAACCTATACCATGACCAGATTTTTCACCTTCGGTTACAGCAACTTTATGCATGATTTTATCAATTAATTCAGGCGACATACCTTTGTCCGTACCTTGAATAATGATCTTAACCCACTCATTATCTGCCTCTAGTTGTAAATCTATCTTTCCAGGTTGATTATCAAAAGCATCCACTAAATTGTTGATTAGATTGGATAGCATACGTTTAAAAGAATTCGATTCTATTTTAATAAAAGCAAAATGACTATGACTTTTAAAGTGAGAATCAAATTTAATGGGCAAATTCTCGTATTGGTGCTTTTGGGTGGTTAGGGATTCTAGTAAAATGGCAGATACTAAAATAGGTTGCTGCTCTTCAGTTTCTACTTCAGTACATTCTTTTTTCTGACATTGATACACTAAATGATTCGCAATATCTCCTATGCTGACAGCTGCTTCTCTCAGTGCTATGCGATCACCTTCTGGAATTTGGGCGCAAGCGTTTACAATCATTAACAAACTTGTGAGTGGGGAACGTATATCGTGTGCTACTTGATTGGCTAATTTGGTGAATTTTTCTTGTTGTTGTGCTAAAGCGAATTGTTTATTATTTTCCATTTCTAATTGATGTTTTTCATTCATTAACTTTTCGTTTTGTTCTTTGGCCAATTTCTCACGTTCTTTAGTTTGCGTAATATCTATTGACCAGCCGAGTAACCCAATCACATTTTCTTTATTATCATAAAGCGGTTGTTTTTGTGACAAATAGGTTTTTATACCGGTTGGAGTTAAGATGGTTTCTTCTAAAACAACCATTTTATCATTATTCATGATTTCATTATCAATTTCATCAATGATTTTTGCTGATGCTGGGTCCTCAAGGATCTCGAAAATCGTTTTTCCAACAAATTCGGAAGCTGATTTAAAATTGAAGGCCTTTGCTTGATTTAGGTTTCCTCCCCAGTAGAGTCCTTCTCTATCTTTCCAAAACACGTGTGACATAGTGTTAAATAATGTTTCCATTATCTCAAAATTATTTTTCATGTATAATTCCATATATTAATTTTGAAAAGCCTAATTTCATAGAAATAACATTATGTCCATAGGACTGTTTTCATAGTGGTGACTTTACACTAAATTTGAAATTTTATCCAGCAAATTAGCGAATGCTTAAAAAATTTTCATTGTATATTAAGTGATTAAGATAAAGATAAAAACACTAATTAGCGTTAAGTATAGTACTAATTGATAATTAGGCTTCTTGCAATTCTAGTATGGTTGATTTATTCTTTGGCCTAATAAGTAAAGAGCTAAAGAAAACTGTCGCAAAGGACAGAATTTTTCCCTGGATTGCTGCGTTTACTCGCTGCATTTGGAGCTCGAATAACAACACAGGAGGTTCAGTTATGTTTAAAATAGGGTCTCCTAAGTATCTAGTCGCCAGACTAAATAGAAAATTTGAACGTAGTATCCGTGATTTTAATCCCCCATTGACTCCATTTGCTATTTTGGGACTCATATATTATTCCTTATTTTATTTTCCTTGGCTCTTGCCATTGGGGGCAAAAGGCGGGGCGGGGGATGAAAGTCTTATTTTAAGATTAATTGCCATCTTTTTATGTTTGGGACTGCTTTTAAGGAAAAAATGGCCTGAAAATGCTCAAAAATGGCTGCCTGTGTATTGGTATATTACGCTTATTTATTGTTTACCATTCTTTTTTACATTCATGTTTTTGCTGAGCCCAAGCGCTGAGCTACGGCTAATGGCCTTTAGTAGCATCATTTTTTGGTTGGTACTGCTTGTGGATTTAGCCAGTGCTTTTATTCTGCTATTTGTGGGAATGGTGGCAGCGGCAGGGGTATTTTGGCTGGAAAAAGGTTACTATCCAACAACCCCATATATTTTTAATATATTTGCGGTATATATAGTTTTTTTAATCTTAATAGCCTTTTTGGTTAAGAATAAAAAGAAGTTGGAAACCGAGAAAAAATTAAGAACGGCCGAGGCCGTGGGCTCTGGAATTGCTCATGAAATGCGCACGCCGCTGTCGGCTATCATCATGGGTATTGAAGGGGCTAAAAAGTATTTTCCGGTGTTTATAGATACCTACCAACTGGCCAGACGAAATAATTTAGAAGGGGTAAAAAATATCCCTACTAAACGATTTGAGGTACTTTCTACTTTATTTGATGATATAGAAAGGGAAGCTAAGTTTGGCAATGTGTTTATAGATATGCTGCTTTGCAATGTCAAACAAGATGTTTACGAGCAAAATTCCGTAGAAATGCTAACAATAGGCGATTGCATTCATAAAGCACTGCAACGTTATTCTTTTGCTGAAGAAAAAGAAAACTTTATTCACTGGGATGATAACCATGATTTTTATTTTATGGGTTCTGCAGAACTTATTGAGTACGTTTTATTGAATTTGTTAAAAAATGCGTTATACCAAATAGAAAAAGCGAGTAAAGGAGAGATTTTTGTGTGGCAAACAGAGGGGCGAAACTTTAATATCTTGCATTTTAAAGATACGGCTACAGGGATGTCAGAAGAAATAAAAGAGACGTTATTTCAACAGCATATGGGTGATAAATCCAATAGAGTCGGTTTGGGGTTGGCTTTTTGTGCTAGAGTGATGCAAGCTGTGGGTGGCCGTATTGAATGCCATTCGCTTGAAAATGAATTTAGCGAATTTTTACTGTATTTTCCAAAAATTAAGGGATTATAAAACAGTAACTACTCTCCGCGCACCCTAACGGTCGCAAACGGATGAACCGGGCGTCGACTGTTAGGGAGCGGAAAGAGGTACTATACTCTAATCTATCCAAATATACGTTTTTCTTACTACAAGGCGCGAGTAGTTACATAAAACGTTGTATATTTTCTAGGTCTTGGTATACAATGCGCTCATAATTTACAGGTTAGACCCTAATAAAGTATTACGGAGGATTTCGATGACCTTATTGATTAGCCCATTATTTCACCCTACTACTACGATTTTAATAGATGATAATAAGACTTTCCTTAAAACATTAAGCCTAAAACTAGATGACGATGCTATATACCATACTTTTAGTGATCCTAAAGAGGCGTTAGCGTATTGTACAGAAAATGCGAATATAACGCCTATAGATGATAGCTACTTAATGGCCGATACGGAATCTCCCGATCCTTCGCAACAAAATGTTACCTTACGCACTACAGAACTCAAAACAGCATTATTAAAGCCAGAACGTTTTGATGTTATTTCCGTTATCGTAGTTGATTTTTCTATGCCTACAATGACGGGGGTAGAATTTATTGATAAATTAAGAGAACAAGTAAGAAATAAATTTGTAAAGATAATTATGGTTACGGGCGAAGCCGATCACGGTTTGGCAGTAGAACTCTTTAATGAGAAGAAAATTGATAAATTTTTCTTGAAAAGCGAAGACGGTTTAGAACAAAAAATAAATATTGCTATCCATGAAATGCAACAAGCTTACTTTTTAGATTTGTGCACGACTCTTTTTAGTTCTATTATTGAAAAAACAACGCCTATGTTAGATGATGCTGCTTTTGCTAATGTGTTTGCAAAAATAAAAGCTGACCTCAATATAATAGAGCACTATCTTTGCGAGAATACAGGCAGTTTCATTTTAGTCGATAAAAATGGTGTGCTCACGGTGTTGGTCGTTAGGACTCAAGAAGATTTAGCCATGTATGCCGATTTAGCCGAAGATCAGCGGGTTCCAGCAGAATTGGTTAAGCGAATTTTAAATGGCAGTTTATTACCATTTTTTGGTACCTTTAAAAAATTTATTGCCTCAAAAAGAGACGATTGGATAGTCAATACGCATCTGGGTAAAAAGGTTCCGGGCAGAGAAGGGTATTACTATTCTGTGATCGAGAGTAGAAAAGTGCCCTCATTGCCTGGTGCTGAGCATATAGCAAGTTTTGCGAATTATATACAAGCGGTGAATGCTTAAACGTGTTCCCCTAAAATCATATTCACCTTTGCTGCGCAAATGAAATCATTTTCGGATAAGCCACTTACGGTATGCGTGTTATAGCGGATTAAGCAAAGATCATAATGGACTTCTAGATCAGGATGGTGATCTTCTTGATGCGCCACCCAAGCCACTGCATTTACAAAAGCCATGGTTTCATAATAATTTTTAAACTGCACGCGCCGTTCAATACTTTTGCCATCGTGGCGTAGTGTCCAGCCTGGAGTTTCCTTGTGCAGGTAAGTTTGGCAGATTTCTCTCGTTAAAGGCGCAGCCCCTACAGGACAAGGGGTGCATTTTTTATGGGCTAAATGGGACATAATAAATTCTCATGTAAGAAATGATGGTTAAGGGCTTGTTGACATTTAGTTTATCGGCTGCAAAATGAATACAGCGGTCCAAATATTAGCAAATTCTCGTCAAATATTGCCCGATATTATCCTCAAATTTGCTAATATTTTGCCCGGCTGTATTCATTTTTCGCTTCGACAAACTAAATGTCAACAAGCCCTACTGTATAAGAAAAATGTAGCTATTGCAATTGTGTGTTGTATCCCTGCTTCATCCTCGACCGAAGGTCGAGAATGACAATGTTATGCTTGCACCATAGCCTATAAATAGGGTATGATAAGCCAAATTTTGCGCATATCGAGGCGGAACTTATGACTGTTGATAACTCAGTGTTACATTTTTTTACAGATGCCAGTACTATAGTTAAAGGCGTCATGTTGGTTTTATTAGGCGCTTCGTTGGTTTCTTGGACCATTATTTTCCAAAGAAGCTCCGTTTATCGTCGTTTAGGCAAATTAGCGCGCCAATTCGAAGAAACATTTTGGTCTGGCCTAGATTTAACACAACTATATAGCCGTGTAGCGCAGAAAAAAGCGCCGCATCTGGGGCTGGCCGCTATCTTTCAAGCTGGTTTCGAATCCTTTTCTCACGCTAGAAAAGAAGCTTTGCCTCAAGATATCACCCTAGAAAATGCCGAACGCGCTATGGCCATTGCCGAAAATCGCGAAATCGACGAGGTAGAACAATATTTATCTATTCTAGCCACCATAGGTTCTACCAGTCCTTATGTAGGCTTATTTGGCACTGTATGGGGTATCATGACTTCATTCCAGGCTTTGGGTCAAAGTGAACAAGCGACCATCGCGATGGTTGCTCCTGGTATTTCTGAAGCGTTGATTGCCACTGCGATGGGTTTATTTGCCGCGATTCCAGCTGTTATTGCTTATAATCGCTATTCACGTAGCGCCGAGCGTCTTACCAATCAATACACTGCTTTTAGGCATGAATTAACCGGTATTTTACAGCGTCGTTTGTATAAGCCAGCAAAAGGGCAAGAGGAATAAGATGTATTGTAATCATCCTTCTATTTACAGTTACAGCAGTCGAAAAAATGCGGAGAGTTACTATGTATTATTCTAAATACACTAGAAAACGTAGTTCTAGACGCGCCATTTCCGAGATGAATGTTGTGCCGTACATAGACGTGATGCTGGTGTTATTGGTCATTTTTATGATTGCAACACCCTTATTAACCCCGGGCGTTAAAGTGCAATTGCCTCAGGCAGAAGCGCAATCGTTAGAAGATCACAGCAACAAACCGTTGATTATTTCCGTAGATGAACAAGGGCGTTATTATTTAAATGCTAACGTTAACCCTGAACAAGCTTTAAATGCCCACGATTTAGTGGTCAAAGTAGCCGCACGTCTGCAAATTGAAAAAAGCCAAGGCCAAAAATCAGTAGTGATGGTGAAAGGGGATACGCATGCGAGTTACGGCCAAGTAGTAGGCGCCATGGTATTATTGCAACGCGCCGGTGTGGCACAAGTGGGTTTGATCACTCAAAATCCTCCTGATCAAGGAGCCGCATGATGCAAGCGCGCTTGAAGCAGAGTTTTGGTTTTTCTTTTGTATTTCATATCTTCATCGCCGTTGTGTTTTTTGTGTCTTTAAGCGATAGTCTCATGAACATTCCTCCCGCATCCAGCGCCCAAGAAATACAAGACAACAAAGAAATCGTCAATGCCGTGGCTATTTCCGAAAACGATCTAAGTCAAGAAATACGCGCGCAACAAGCGGCGGATGCCGCCGCAAAAGCTAAAGCTGCCAGCGAAGCAAAACAATTAGCTGCAGCTAAAGCGCAAGCCTTAGCGCAAATTCAACAAGCGAAACAAGAACAAGCCGCTTTAGCTTTGAAACAACAGGCGGATGCTAAAAAGGCGGCAGATCAATTAGCACAATTACAAACACAGCAAAAACAAGCGGCACTACAATTGGCAGAAACTCAAGCGCAAACGGCCGCAGCGGCTAAAAAAGCAGCCGATGCACAACAAAAAGCATTAGCAGCGCAAAAAGCAGCCGATGCCAAACGTGCAGCACAACAACAGCAAGCGGTGACAGCACAAAAGGCCGCAGCTACAGCAGCTACCAATACGCAGATGCAAAATGAAATCAATCGTTATGTAGGCTTGATAACCCAAGCCATACAAGCGCAGTGGACTCAATTGCCGGGTGTAGATCAACAAAAACTCGCGACCACCATGCTGATTCGTTTGGCTGCGGATGGCACGGTGTTGCAAGTGCAAAACGTAGGCAGTAGCGGCAACCCTGCGTTAGATCGTTTGGCTTTAACGGCGGTTTATAAGGCTTCGCCTTTGCCGGTTCCTACCGATCCCGCTTTGTTTGCCAGCTTTAGAGAATTGAAGGTGCAATTTAGCGATAACTAGCAGTAGAGAGAGAACATGAAAAAATATAGCGTATGGACTTTAATTACAACCCTAATGATATTCTTTAGCAGCTCTGCGTTGGCTGCACTCGATATACAAATTACTCGCGGTGTGGTGCGCGCTATTCCGATTGCTATAGTACCTTTTGATGAGAATAATCCCAATAGCCCTAACGATATTTCTCGTATCGTTGCCAATGACTTAAGCCATTCAGGGCAATTTCAAGTGATGCCACAAAGTAATTTGCCTCAAAAACCGCACGATGCCGATGCGGTTAGTGCCGATCTATGGAAAACCCTAGGCTTAGACGATTTGGTCATAGGGAGTAGCGTACCTACGGGTAATGGCCAAACGAAGGTCGATATGACTTTATTGGATTTATTTCACAGCAATCAAAGTACACCTACCGTTTTAATGCGACAATCTTATACGGTTGCTGATAGTCAAACCCGTGCCTTGGCACATCATATCAGTGATATCATCTATGAAAAACTCACCGGCGAAAAAGGTGTTTTTTCGACTCGTTTGGCTTATGTTAAAGTAACGCCCCTGCCGAATAATCCTCGTCATAAAGTGTATGCACTGATGGTGTCCGATGTAGACGGCCATAATGCTAAACCGTTATTAACTTCTACCCAACCCATCATGTCACCGGATTGGTCACCCGATGGTAAGCAGATTGTGTATGTTTCCTTTGAAACTAAGTTGCCACAGATCTTTACTTCCGATGTAGCCACAGGGCAGCGCCGCCTCATTTCCAGCTTTCCGGGCATCAATGGCGCCCCGTCATTTTCACCCGATGGCCGCTCTTTGGCTGTAGCCTTATCGATGGGTAAAACCAATCCCAATATTTATACCATCGATTTGGGCAGTGGTAGATTAAATCAACTCACGAATGACGCTTCCATTAATACTGAACCTAGCTGGGCGCCTGATGGCCAGTCTATTTTATTTACTTCTGACCGTGGTGGTGCGCCGCAAATCTATAGCATTGATTTAGCAAGCAAACAAACGCAACGTATGACCTATTTGGGATCTTACAATGCTAGCGCAACTTATTTAGCGGGCAATCCCACTAAAATTTCTTTATTGCATAGAGATGATAGAGGTTTTAATGTGGCGATATATGATTTACAATCAGGGACGATGCAGATCCTAACTCAAGGAGGCTATCTAGAATCGCCTAGCCCGGCGCCTAATGGCCGGATGATTGTTTATTCTACAAATGTCGGTGGCCGACGTATGTTGGGTATGGTTTCGAGTAATGGGCAAGTTAATATCCGTTTACCCGAAGTTTCTGGGGATGCACAAGCTCCGGCTTGGTCACCTTATTAAAGTTAATGTGAGGAGTACTCTGAATGAAAACAAGTTTAAAATGGGCGATGATGCTGTTGATCGCTGTAGCACTGGCTGCATGCTCATCTAAATCTGACGATAAAAATGCAACCAGTGTTGTAGGTGGTGGCGCTACAGGTGCTGGTGTAGGCACTAATCCAGATTTTGATGACAGCATGGATGCACGTATGGCTAAGATCTTAGGCATAGAGAAAAATACGATTTATTTCGATTTCGATAGAGATACTATCAAACCTGAATATATGTCTATATTACAAGCCAATGCCGACTATCTGAAAAAACATCCTAATGCCCGTATCTTGATTGCCGGTAATGCCGATCCTAGAGGCAGCCGTGAATACAATATCGGTTTGGGACAACGTCGTGCGGATGTAGTGCGTCAACGTTTAGTTACAATGGGTGTGAACGCGAATCAAATGCGTACCGTGAGCTATGGTTCAGAAAAACCAGCCGTTTCTGGTAATGATGATTTCGCTTATTCACAAGATAGACGTGATGACATAACCTACGACAACGCAGGCTAAAGTTTGCTGTAGGGGGCAGGGCGGGCTCATCAGCCGCCGTTGCCCCTATATTTTTCGCGGCCGTCATTGCGAGCTTGCGAAGCAATCCAGGAGTAAAATCCTGTTTTTATAAGTACCATAATTTTTTGTTAGGCCTGTTGTAAATTAAGATTTTTTTCATTAATTGAGATTTTCCTGGATTGCTTCGCAAGCTCGCAATGACGATACTGTTTCACATGCACTTATATTTAAGGCTAGAAAATATGAAATACTGTAAATTACTTTATATCGCTCTAGGCTCTATCCTAGCCATCTCTGCTTACGCGGCACCTATAGTCCAGGGTCAACCTGAAAATATGAATTCATATCCTGTGGCACAGAACAATGGCCAGCAAGCAGCGGCAATGCAAGTGGAGAGCAGT
>JAJXVU010000013.1 GCA_021781965.1 Pseudomonadota bacterium | reverse complement strand
AATGTTGATGAATGGTATTGGATATTCGGCTTCATCTATTTTGATAACGACCTCTTTGTCCGTCACTGCCGTTAAAACGCCTTGCCACAATCGTCGCTCAGCCATTTTCTCGTGCAGCTTGATACTCACCACTTCCCCTATAAACCGTTGATATTGCAGAAGGTCAAATAACGGCCTTTCTATTCCTGGCGAGGAAACTTCTAAAACATAGGCCTCGCTCAAATCGCTTTCCGCTTCTAATAAAGCTGCTATGTCAGCGCTGGCTTTGGCACAGTCATCTAAGTTTACACCACCTGGTTTATCGATATAAATACAATAGATACAACGGCGCCCTTCTAGTCGCTGTTCACAGCCCCAGTACTCATAACCCAAATGGGTCAGTGCTGGCGCTATTAATGCATCTAACTGCTTGTACATAATTTCTACACTCTCTAAAAACTAAAAATGGGCCTATAGCCCATTTTTGTACATAAGAAAACCACATATACTCTTCGCGCTTTGCTTATAGGCTTTGTTAGCTGCGCTTCTTCGCAAAAGTCATGTAGAATACTACACTCCTTTTGCTCTGAAGCTTGCTGCCTCGCCTAAAACCAAATCGCTATGAGTATAGTTTGAGCGGTTTCTTTATTTCTTTAATTTGGTAGCGGGGGCAGGATTTGAACCTACGACCTTCGGGTTATGAGCCCGACGAGCTACCAGACTGCTCCACCCCGCAATAAAACCATTTGTTTCCACACCAAGCACTATTGTATTCTATCTGAGATTAAAACTCAAGAGCATTTTAGTCCTTATTTTCATTAAACTGTGGTCTTTTTTAAGGCAATAAGCACATTCACCCCTTGCTAGTATGGTCCTGTCTTTGTATTTATTCATACTTCTGAGTGTAGTTAGGCTTAGGGCGGAACCGTTATAGGCTTAATCACACTCGAGACAAAGCCCATTAACTTAACGCGCTGAGTTCAATACTCGTTTTCTGAACCACAATATTAAAATAACGGTCACAGCAGCGCTTAGCCACTCGGCAATAGTATCGTAACTATCTGGAATTAAGCGCAGTGCATCGGCGCTGCCTTTAATACCAAAGGGAATCGCCAATGCCACCGCCATGACGGAAGCGCCGGCTACCATACCACAGGAAATTAACATACCGACCTGGCTAGCCTTATACTCTTTCGTAGCGCGCAGTTCAGGCTCATCATTTTTAACACGTTTATCGATGGCACGCTTAACATAGTAAGACAAAAAACCACCTATGATCAAAGGCGTCGTCGTACTAATGGGCAAGTAAATACCTATACCTAGAGGTAAAATAGGGATACTAAATCCTTTCTTACGCAAAAAAGGATTTAACAACAAGGCTATAAGCCCAAACACCATACCTACAGCCAACATCGTTGCATTGAATTCATGAGTGAATAAACCTTCAACCACCGTTGCCATCAAACCGGCTTGTGGTGCCAACAAGGTTTGATTGGGATCCATGCCTGGATGCGGTAAAATACCGCCTATGCCATAGGCATTAAACAATAAGTCGATCACAAAGGGTAAAGTTACTGAGGCAACAACTACACCAATCATCATCATGAGTTGTTGCTTCCAAGGCGTAGCACCCACCATATGCCCCGCCTTAAGGTCCTGCATGATATCGCAACTGATGGCCGCCGCCGAACAAATTACGGCCGTAATAACGATAGCTAAACCAGCACCTGCCAATGTATGGACACTTTTAGCGTCAAAATCTAAACTCGAACCTAACCACAGTATGATGAGCAAAGAAGATAGTATAAGAGACATCAAGGACATACTGGAAATAGGCGAAGACGAAGAACCAATCAAGCCTGCGAAATAAGCACAGACCGCGGAAAAGAAAAAGCCCGCTATAATAATGAAAATAAGGCAGAAAAAGACCATAAGCCTGCCCGAAGTCAAAGAAATAGGCAACGCATCGGTAACTCCAAAATGCGCTAACAGAAAATAACCAGGAATGCTGATAGCAATAAGCAGATATAAAACGGTCTTAAGTGGCATATCGCGTTCTATTCGGGGAATGACTGAACCCGCTTCTAGTTTAGAAGCCGCAACCATTGACGCTTTGATGCCTATGTAAATTGGTTTTAATAGGCCGATAATGGCATAAATACCGCCAATCATCATGGTGCCCACACCGATATAACGAATTTGTGTTTTCCATAAAGCCCAGGCAATTTGGCTAGGATCGGTGATACCCGCTGGCAAACCATAAATCAACGACAAAACAGGTACACCCACCACCCAAGCGAGCACTACGCCGATTAAAATGGTTGCCGCCGCGTTAACACCAATGATATATCCTGCGCCTATTAATGCTGGAGAAAAACCACAGCCTAGTCCAAAAGCGATTTTACCTCGCACGGTCCAAAATTGAAGAGCTTCTCCCAGCACCTTAAATCCGGTTTGGCATAGCGCTATCACGCCACCCCAAGCGCCACCAGCCAATAATTCTTTTAAACCCACCCCTTTTGCGGCATTTACACGCAAAATATTACCTATGGCCGTGCCTTCAGGAAAACGCAAACTGCGTTCCGTCAATAAGACCTTACGCAATGGTACGGTAAACAATACCCCTAAAATACCGCCTACTAGGCCGATAAGCATTGTTTCCCAATAATGAAATCCAATCCAATAGTGCATAATGATCAAAGCAGGCAAAGAGTACATAAGACCAGACGCCATAGCCTCACCCGCTGAGGCGGAAGTTTGCACTAAGTTACTTTCCAACGCATTAGAGCGTTTAAATAGATGCAACACACCCATAGAAATCACCGCTGCAGGAATAGAGGCCGCAATGGTTAGACCTACTTTCAAGGCTAAAAACGCATTAGCCGCCGCCAGTATAATAGTTAAAATAACGGCCAACACCATCGCCTTGAAGGTCATCTCCGGCACGACTGCCGAAGACGGGAAAAGAGGTTCATCATTAACAGCCATAATAACTCCCAGTGAATCGATTACTTATTCCTTCAAGGTTAACAGACTTCGTTATTTAGAATCAAGGGGCTTTGACGTTATACGTCCACTGTGTATATACTCATCCGTTGTTGGCTTTAAAAACGGGATACTTTTTTATGATAAGAAATGGCTTAAGATTGTGCGGATTATTGAGTTTGTTTTTTGCTGTGAGCACCAGTATTGCTGCCACCAGCGTGGCCGCCACAGACAATTCGGCACAAACGTTAGATACCAAAATAAGTAATATTATGAAACCTTGGATGCAAAAAAGAGGGATCCCAGGCGCTGTGGTAGAAGTGTATTCTAATGGCGTACCACACGCTTATTATTTTGGCTATGCCGACATGGAGAAAACCACCCCCGTTAATGGCAGTACCATTTTTGAAATAGGCTCCATCACTAAGCTATTCACTTCTATTTTGCTGGCACAAGAAGTCTTACACCAAGATCTAAAATTGAACGATGCTACGGCAACCTATATTCCAGAATTTCAAACCCATACTAAAACTCCTTTTTGGAAAATCACCCTGCGCAATTTGGCTACGCATACATCGGGTTTACCTTACGATGAACCCAGTACGATCAAAACTAATCGCGATGCTTTGTCTTATTTTAGCCGTTGGCAAACACCTATTCGTATAGGCCAAAGCTGGGCTTATTCGAATGTAGGCATGGGATTATTAGGCTATGTATTAGAAAATAAGATGCATAAACCCATTAATGCGCTGTATCAGCAAAATATTCTAACGCCTTTGGGCATGACGCCACTGGGCACAACTATTCCCGCTATTTACGAACCTTATCGCGCTAAGGGTTATAATCGCGCTGGCAATTTGATGCCGCCTAAAGATTATTTATTCACTGCCGCCAGCGCCGTCAAAGCATCCGGAAACGATATGCAGAAATTTATGCGTGCGGCCCTGCTATTACCCGGCACACCACCGAGTATTGCCAATGCCATGCGCTTAACGGAAACTCCTTTTGCTAGCACTGGCACTTATCAACAAGGTTTAGGATGGGTGATTATTCCATTACAACGACAAAATGATATGTGGATATTGCCTAAGAAAAGCAATTCTTTAGGCCCTACTCCAGCGATACAATTGTCTTCGTTAGACAGCAAATATAATGCGCGCGCTATTATTGAAAAGACGGGAACTCTAGATGGTTTTCGTTCTTACATAGGCCTAATTCCCGCCACTCAATCCGGTGTGGTGGTGTTAACGAATCGCTATCCTGCTTTAGGGGATACCACGCACATAGGACATAAATTGCTGTTGGTGGCAAGTCGTTAAACTGTACTTGTGGTTGATTATTAGCGTGTATTCGAGATCAGTTACAAATTTCTTACAGACTATGAATGTAAACTTAAGCCCTATCCGCTTTAGAAAAATCTATATCCACGACTTTCTTGGCGCTTGGCGTGCCTACTTTAGCAAAGAGATTTGCCAATAATAATTTAGCAGCATCTGACAATGCGGCATCAGCACCAAACAAAGCAAGATCCAGCCATTTAATGGCTAAGTCTTCATGAGGAACCACCAGGTGCTGTAATTGTGGTAAGGGTTCATCGGCTATAAACGCTGGAATTTCTCTGCGCATTGCAGTTGGCGTTGCATACCAAGCAAAATACAATGCTAAGAGTTGATGTTTATCTTTGGCTTCCTTAAACAAACGACGTTGTAGCTTTTGCAAAGAACCTGCTCCTAAAGCCCCCAGGCTTTGTGCCACTAACACTAGATGTAAAGCGCGCTGCGCTAAATTTAATTTTGCGCCACGCGACGCTTTTAAGAGATAATCTATTCCTCGGGCAGGATCTTGAGGCACTTCGACTGCGCCCGGCAACATTGCTTTGCCCGTCACGGTCATGCCACATAACCAAGCACCATAGCCTATCATCACAGATTGCTTGCCTTTTTTCACTAAAGTTTCACACAAACGCTGAAACTTCGCTGAATTTTTAGCAATTAAGCCGCGACCATACGCATATGCCATGATCAATTCATCCATTGCTTCATCATTACCATCAGCAATAGCCATCGCAAAATAATATTCTGCTAACCGCATTCTATCTTGAGTGGGCAAACAAGAAAAGTGGGCTTCGCCTAATGATTCAATCACTGGAAAATGATTCATCTGCGCGTAACTGGCGGCCAAACGATATGCTGCTCGACCATTGCCGCGCTCTGCAGCCAAACGTAATAAATTTAAAAGATCATGATGTGGGAAAATAGGATCATCTGGATAGGATAAAATTTGTAATGCTAATAAGAAAGGCGCTTCTTGGCAGCCAAAATCGGTGGCCAACAATAATTCTTCACACCCTAAGATTTTTTCTTCGTCAGTGGCTTCTTCGTGAAATAAATCTAAGCCTTTCTTTAAATGCTCTGCGGCACGCCCGCACGCTAACTTGGGATCCATTACCCAATATTCTTTACTGCCCAAGCGTAAATGGCGAAACACCGGTATATAACGCCGCTTCGTCTTTTCATCCATAACCAAAAACTCCATTTTAGTTTACTCACAGAATTTGATTTTTAGGCGAGGGCCTAAAAATCAAATGCGAAGAGTATAGTCAAGCCGAACGTCAGGCTAGACACATGCACAATGACACAGTATAGCATAGTGTGATATTTTTACCAGGTGTCAGGGTCTAGGCTGCCAAAGTGTAGACAAAACCAGATGGCAAGAGTTAAAAGAATCTTTTATATCAATGGGTTAATATGTCCGCTATTAAAGAGTTGGTCAAAAATCATACTAAAGAAAAAGCCTTATTCCAACGGCGCTTATGGGTAGCCGCTAGCGTCATTGGCTTATTGATATTAGCTTTAATAGCAAGACTCGTATTTTTGCAAATCATAGAGCATAAACTCTACACAACTCTATCCGACCAAAACCAATTTACTTTATTACCCATCGCCCCTCCGCGTGGACTGATTTATGATCGCCACGGCGTGCTATTGGCTGCAAATAATCCGGTCTTCAATTTAACCTTAACGCCCAATAAGGTCAAAAATATATCTGCCACCATTGTCGATCTACAAACCGTGTTAACGATCTCCAATGATGATCTCGCTTATTTTTATAAACAATTAAAACAAAATGGCCGCTTTAATCCCATTATTTTAAAGGCAAAACTATCCGCAGACGATATGGCGCGTTTTTACGTCAATCAATATCGCTTTGCTGGCGTACACGTAGACGCTGAACTGGTACGTTATTATCCCCAAGGTGATAGTTTTGTCAGTGCCTTAGGTTATGTAGGGCGTATTAATACCGATGAATTAAAAAAAGTAGATCCGAAAAATTATTTAGGCACGAACTATATAGGTAAATTGGGTATAGAAAAATTTTATGAAAATGAATTACACGGCACAGTCGGCTATCAACAGGTTGAAACGGATGCCAACGGGCAGATTGTACGCGTATTACAACGCACACCGCCAATCCCCGGCCATGATTTACACTTGGCTTTAGACAGCACACTGCAATTGGCCGCAGCCAAGGCCTTAGAGGGTGAACGCGGCGCCGTAGTAGCCATAGAGCCTAAAACAGGTCGTATTTTGGCTTTGGTGAGCGCCCCCGGTTATGATCCCAATCCCTTTGTGTTTGGTATTAGTGCTAACGATTACACCCAGCTGCGCGACTCGCCCGATCATCCTTTGTACAACCGCGCCCTACGCGGCCAATATCCTTTTGCATCGACGATCAAGCCTTTTGCAGCCATCGCCGCACTTTATTACAATGCGGTTACCCCAGATTGGACTGTTTTTGACAACGGGTTTTATACGCTACCCAATGGCTCACACACCTATCGTTGTTGGCGCTGGAAACAAGGTGGCCACGGCCGCGTCTATATGAGCCGCGCCATCATCGTTTCCTGCGATACTTATTTTTATCAAGTCGCAAACATACTGGGCATTACTCGTTTAGGTAATGTATTGAAAATGTTTGGTTATGGTGCAAAAACAGGTATAGACGTAAATGAAGAATTGTCCGGTTTGGTGCCTACACCCGAATGGAAATTAAAGACCAAAGGCCAACCTTGGTATTTAGGCGATACTATCGTCGCAGGCATAGGTCAAGGGTATTTGTTAACTACACCTTTGCAAATGGCACATGCGGTTGCCGGTATTGCTATGCGCGGTCAGCCCTACACGCCTTCTATAGTCGATTATCAAATTCTACCCAATGGCGAGAAAAGAGTCTCGCCCAGCGTAGCCTCACCACCCATACAACTCAGTGCTGACAATTGGAACTTAATCGTCACCGCAATGCAAGATGTAGTTGCCAGCGGTGAAGGTACTGCACATGCTTCTTTTGGCGTCCCACCTTATACGGTGGCCGCTAAAACCGGCACCGGCCAGGTGTTTAGCACCTTTGGTAAAGCGATTGATAACAAAGGCAAACCTAAAAATTTGCAAGACAATTCGTCTTTCATTGCTTTTGCCCCTGTAGACAACCCCAAAATAGCACTGGCAGTGGTCATTGAAAACGGCGTTCACGCCGCGCCCGCTATCTCCCGCCAGATACTGGATGCTTTTTTTAACGAGGCCGAAAATGCAATACCGCCACCCACCACTCCCTAACGTTACTTCGTCTACAGCACGACATCAAGATTTGCTCTTTAGATGGCATCTAGATAGCAATTTGCTGCAAGCTTTATTCTTTTTAATTGGCTTTGGCCTAGTGATCTTATACAGCGCGGGCAATGAAAATGTGCATACCGTTGAGGGGCAATGCCTACGCTTGGCTTTTGCCGCTTTGGTTTTGGCAGCAGTAGCACAAATTCCACCTTATCGTTTAAGGGTAATGGCGCCTTGGGTTTTTTTTGTAGGTTTATTTTTTCTCGTTGCCGTTATGGCCATGGGAGATGTGGGTAAAGGTGCGCGCCGTTGGTTGGACTTCGGCATTATTCGTTTTCAGCCTTCCGAGATCATGAAATTAGCCATCCCCATGTATTTGGCTTCCATATTACACGAAAAAATATTACCGCCGCGCTTAACAACCTTATTATTGTGCTTGTTTATTATCTTAGTGCCTGTAGGCTTAACCGCCTTGCAACCCGATTTGGGTACGGCTTTAATGCTGCTGTTGACTGGATTTTGTGTCATCTTTTTAGCCGGCCTACCCTATCGTTATTTAATTTTGGTGGTACTACTGGCCGCTGCAGCTGTGCCCGTTTTATGGCATTTTATGCACGATTATCAACGGCAACGCGTATTAACTTTTTTAAATCCAGAAACCGATCCCTTAGGGCATGGTTATCATATTATCCAATCCAAAATAGCCATAGGCTCGGGCGGCATATTTGGCAAGGGTTGGTTGATGGGTACACAATCCCATTTAAATTTTTTACCTGAACATGCCACTGATTTTATATTTGCCGTTGCAGGTGAAGAATTAGGCCTATTCGGCGCTTTGATCTTATTGCTGGCCTACGCCTGGGTCATTGGCCGTGGTTTCATCATTGCTTATACGGCCCAAGATACTTTTTCACGTTTATTAGCAGGCAGCCTCGCGATTGCTTTCTTCTTTAATGTTTTTGTGAACATAGGCATGGTCTGCGGCTTGCTCCCCGTAGTGGGCATTCCCTTGCCCTTAGTCAGTTACGGTGGTACTTCTATGGTGACCCTAATGGCCGCCTTTGGCGTGTTGATGTCTATACAAACGCATAGGCGGCTGTGGAGTAATTAGGGTTTTATAAGAACCCTATACCCACAACCAAACCAAGTAGAAACGTTCAAAACGCGAATTCTCTTTAAGAAATCTGCGGATAGGTGACTTTAAAATACTAAATATCTTTTCCGAGCCGCAATCGGAAGGAAGCAGTTTTGTTGAAAAAACCGCCCCCTGACGGTCGCCGCTCGGAATTTCATTTCTATTTTTGACCCATATCTTTAATGTTGCGTCTTAAACAGAATTCGCGTTCATAGCATTTTTAGGTATAACAAGTATATACTATATTATCTTTTATTTAAGGATAAATAACCATGCATACGACTCTAAAAAAAGCCCTAACCTTACTCTGCTTTTTCTGCTTAACCACCCTTGCTTTGCCCACGCAAGCGGCAAAGCTAAGTCAACGCCCCGACGTACAAGCCTTTATCCAAACCATGGTGCAACAAGATAACTTCAATGCTAAGTCATTAAATAAACTATTTGATGAGGTCGAGTTACAGCCTAAGAGCATTGAATTGATCAGTAATCCGGCCGAAAAAAAAGATTGGCTGTTTTATAGAAAGCATTTTATTACCGATAAGCGTGTAACAGATGGCTATCGTTTTTGGCAGAGACACTATAAGGTTTTGGCTAATCTGCAAAAACAATACGGCGTACCAGCTTCAGTGATCGTGGCTATTTTAGGGGTGGAAACTTTTTATGGTGAAAGACAGGGCAATTATCGCGTTATGGATGCTTTGACTACACTGGCCTTTGACTACCCGCCACGACAAAAATTCTTCCAAAAAGAATTAGCGGAATATTTACGCCTAACCCGCGAACACGACATCGCACCGCTATCCTTAAAAAGCTCTTATGCAGGCGCCATAGGCATGCCACAGTTTATGCCCAGTAGTTATAGACGGTATGCTGTTACTTACAAATCCCCACACCATGTCAATTTACAAAAAAACAATAATGACATCATGGCCAGCGTCGCGAACTATTTGAAGGAAAATGGCTGGCAACGCGGTGAACCTATTCTGACTAAAACCGTCGTTACTCAGAAAAGTGCGTTGAAAACCATAGTACCGAATGTGCCGCCTACTAAAACCTTAGGTGAATTGCGGGCTCTGGGTTTTAAAGTCGATAGCAAATACAGTTCGACATTAAAGGCGAATATTGTGCAATTGGCTACGCCAGATGGGTCACTGTACGAGATGGGATTTAATAATTTCTACACCATCATGCGTTACAACACCAGCGTGAATTACGCCATGGCCGTGTATATGCTAAGCAGTATATTAGATGAATGCCAGCAGGAAAAGCTGATGAGTTGTGGCATTGCGTAATGTGGTTCTAGCACCTTTACCGCAATGACCAACCTTAGCTCTTCTTATTTTCCACCAAGGCCTTATATTCAGGCGAATCGGGGTAATTATAGGCCAATACTTGCAAAGCTTTATTCGCTGGCTCTTCTAGATCCAATTGTCTGTAGGATTTCACCATTAATGCCAGAGCAGGGATAACGGCTGGAGCTTGTTGATAATCTTTCACTACGTCATTGGCGCGATTAGCGGCAGCGACATAAGCGCGGTGATCATAATAGAATTGAGCAATATTAAGCTCGGATTGTGCTAAGGTATTACGCAAATAAATCATACGACTTCGTGCCGCTGGGGTATATGGGCTATCGGGATAATTGATCACCAATTGGTTGAAATCGTTAAATGCTTCTTTAACCGAACCTAAGTCACGCGTAGAAATATCCAAATTCACTATACCCGACCCTAAACCGCGGTTAACCGTGGTATTGGCAACGCCTTTCATATAATAAGCATAGTCTACGTGCGAACTACGTGGGTATAGGTGTATAAAGCGATCAGCTGCCGCGGCGGACATCGCATAATCGTTTGTCTTATAGTACGCATAAATAATATTAAGCTGCGATTGTTCTTCATAAGGGCTAAAAGGATACAAGGCATCTAAGCCTTCAAAACGATCCACGGCATCTTGGTAGCTACCTTTTGCCAAAGAAGCCTCACCGCCATTAAAAATAGTCTCAGCTGACTGGCCTTTATAAATATCGGCTGGCGTTTTCACATCTTCCGAGCACGCGGCGAGGAAGAGCACTGCTAATGCTAAAATGAGCCGTTGTTGTTTTTTCATTATCAATCCTTAGTTACTGAGGTTGCGCTGTTACAATCACGCGCCAAAGCGCATTATACGAAAATTTGCGCCAAAAAACAGGTTTAAACTCAGCGAAAATGAACTATTTATCCCAGATCTGTATATAGAATATACTTATTGTTCGCTTTTGCTTGCAATCCCCTGTCAATACAGCCAAAATCGGCCCTATACAAAAAACCAGATAACAATTATGTCTAAAATAGAACCAAATGAACCTTTATCCGCAATAGTCCCCATAGAATGGGCGGGCTATAGATTAGATCGCGCCGCAGCCTTATTGTTTGACCAATTCTCACGCAGTCTATTGCAAAAGTGGATAAAGTCGCAACAGTTATTATGTGATGGCCACGCTTTAAAAGGCAAAGAACTATTAAAAGGTGGCGAATGTTTAAGCCTAAGTCCCACGGCCTTAGAAGAAACCACGGCCAAAGCGGAAGCCATAGACCTCAACATTCTCTATGAAGACGATAGCATTTTAGTCATCAACAAGCCAGCGGGGTTAATTGTACACCCCGGTGCCGGCAATCCCGATCACACCTTGGTCAATGCCCTGCTACACCATTGTCCATCCTTAAGTACCTTGCCACGTGCGGGATTAGTGCATCGTTTAGATAAAGAGACCAGCGGCTTGTTGGTCATTGCCAAGACCTTGACGGCACACACGCATTTAATACGACAAATGCAAAAGCGCTTGGTTAAGCGTGAATATTTGGCTTTATGCCAGGGGATGATCACCGCGGGCAGCACTATAGATGCGCCTATAGGACGGCATCCACAAGCACGCACACGCATGGCAGTAATAGATGGCGGTCGTGAAGCGATTACTCACTATCGCGTATTAGAACGTTTTCGCGCACATACTTTATTGCGAGTCCAATTAGAAACAGGGCGTACCCACCAAATTCGTGTGCATCTGACCCATATACATCACCCGATCGTAGGCGATGCCACTTATGGTGGCCGCCCTAAATTTCCGCGTCAGGCCGATACTGCTTTGGTAGAAGCCTTGCAAAATTTTCATCGCCAAGCTTTACACGCAACGCATTTGGCTTTAACGCATCCGATCAGTAACGAAACCCTGTCTTGGGCAGTACCTTGTCCCGAGGATATGCTGGATTTGATTCGTTTATTGCAGGAAGATGTTAAAAGCGCTATTGCGGCTAAAAAGTAATTTGACTAAAAAAAACAAAGGACGGTACAAACCGTCCTTTATCCTGCCCTTACGTCCCTGAAGTTGGTCTTATGCTTAATCCTTAAGCGAGTCAATCATCCTTAAACGCGTACCTCCATTTTGTACGCCTAGCACATCCTCCTGAGTTTGTACGTCCTGTACATCGTTCTCTTCCATGGCTGTGTACATCCTATACACGGCTTTAGGATAGAACAGTCAGTTTTTGTTTGCAAATACTACACATGGTCGACCGGCAGCTGTTTTAGTGTGCAATTTTTTGAAAAATCAATGAGTTACAGCCAAAAGGGTTGTTTTTAATCTGATCATTTTGAGAATTTTCGTACAAGTTTTTTGGTCGTTTTGGGCTATTTTGTTCTCTTTTTTATCAATTTTTTATATGCCCAAGAGCTTAATTTTATGTAATTTGTATAGTCGACTATACAAATTACCTGAAAAGAAATTTAGAAATTTATGCAATCTGTATAGTCAACTATACAAATTACAGAACCATTAGGTGTTGACGTATAACCATGCAGCTAGTATTTTAATAACTGGCGATTAAAAGCTGTTAGAGATTTATAATGCGTGAAAAAATATTGTTTTTACCCAGTGCATGGAGCAATGAGTTGGTTTTTCAACCGCAGATTACAGCTTTAGGCTGCAATTATGATATTGAAATTGTCGATACTGCACGTTTTGATACTATTAGCAAAACTGTAAAATACATTATTAGTAACTATAAAAATATTCATTGCCTAATAGGATTATCATTGGGTGGGTTTACAGCGCTTGAATTAATTGCTGACTATCCTGATTTTGCGGCTCGAGCTATATTAATTGGCACACAAGCACATGCACTAGATGATGAGAGTAAACTATTCTACAGCAATATTATTCAACAAGTAGAACAAGGAAAATTAGCTGAATTATGTTTACTTTTTGCAGATGTAGTTACTGGAGAAGCAAGTAAAAATAATCAAAAATTAATGGATTTCATCAAAAAAATACCATTACTAGTGGGAAAGCAGGGGTGTATTAATCATCACAAGGCCGCTATTAGTTATCAAGATCAAACGCATAAATTAAGAACTATACGTAGCAGAGTGCTTCTCTTATGCGGTAAAGAAGATAAAGGTACTCCACTTAGTTTTCATGAAAAATTGGCAAACAATATCTCAGATTCAACATTGATTGTTGTGCCTGATTCTGGCCATTTTGTAACACTTGAGCAACCTGAAATGGTTAATCAACATCTTTGTGACTGGCTGAGAAAAAATTAAACAGTGCGAAGTGACTTTAATGTAAGTACTTGATAAAAATGGAGCTGGCGGACCGAATCGAACGGACGACCGGCTGATTACAAATCAGCTGCTCTACCTACTGAGCTACGCCAGCTAAAAACAGGATGCCTGGGGCCATCATAAAAATGGCGGAGTGGACGGGGCTCGAACCCGCGACCCCCGGCGTGACAGGCCGGTATTCTAACCAACTGAACTACCACTCCGCAAATATACTCTACGCATTTGCTTCTTAGGCTTTGTTGCCTCGCCTAATAATCAACTGCTGTGAGCCGTCAATCCTCTTCTTGTAAGTGGTGGGTGCTGAGGGTCTCGAACCCCCGACCCTCGCCGTGTAAAGGCGATGCTCTACCAACTGAGCTAAGCACCCGTTTTGCCTACAAACAAGAGACGCCATTTATACCAATCTATCCCGCCTACGTCAAGGCATTATTCGCCTTTTTTGAACTAAAAATTGTTTTAGTCTCTAAATTGCACAATGTATGGCTATGATTAAGATCATGACTTTAATCTATAAGGATAAAATGATATAATGGCCCAAAACAATAGGATAATAAACATGCCCTTAGTCGCGCCACTTGCACAATTTCCTCTTTTTTATTGTGTAAAACACCCCTTAATTGCACATAAATTATCCTTGTTACGCGATAAAAAAACGCCCGCAAAGATTTTTCGCGAATTGGTTGCTGAAATTACGCTGCTGATTGCCTATGAAGCGACTCAAGATTTAAGCTTAAGCGAGGTTTCCGTCACTACGCCCTTAGAAAACATGCTGACTCCTATGCTCACAGACAGATATCCGGTCATCGTGCCTATTTTACGTGCAGGCCTAGGAATGACCGAAAGTTTTTTACAACTCATTCCTGAAGCCAGAGTGGGTCATATAGGCTTATACCGCGATGAAGAAAGCCTACAACCGAAGCAATATTATTTTAAAATTCCACAAAAAAGTGAAAACAGTGCTTATTTTATTTGCGACCCGATGCTGGCCACGGGCGGCTCTATCGCCAAAGCGATTAGCCTATTAAAAGAACGTGGCATACAGCATATCACCTTCGTTTGCTTGGTAGCTGCACCGGAAGGGGTGGAGGTAGTGGCCTCAGCACATCCCGATGTCAAAATATACACGGCATCTTTAGATAGGCGGCTGAATGAACAAGGTTATATTTTACCTGGCTTAGGCGATGCAGGGGATCGCTTATTTGGTACTAAATGATATGACTACTTCTTTGTCTTTACCTAAAGATTGTTTACAACGTTTTATTCTTAAAGACTTACACGTGCGTGGTCAATGGATCCACCTAGATCACGCTTACACCGCTATTCAATCCATACACCCATATCCAATAACAATACGTATGTTGATAGGTGAAGCATTAGCAGCCAGCGCACTTATTTCCAGCACTTTAAAATACGAGGGTCGCACCACTTTGCAAATAGAAGGCCCGGGCACTATAAAATTATTGTTAGCACAATGTAATCATTTGTTTCATTTACGCGGTTTAGCCAAGTGGGATGAAAATATCGACCTTGCTTCCACCACGCCCCTATTTTCTAAGGCACAATGCTTGATCAGTATCACCCAAGCAACTTCACAAGAAACCTATAATGGCATAGTCCCTTTAGAATATGATAATTTGGCCTTGTGTTTGGAAAGTTATTTTCAACAATCCGAGCAACTGCCCACAAAATTTTATTTTGCCTCTACCCACGAACACATCGTAGGCTTGATGTTGCAAAGCTTGCCCGATGATGCTATGACTGAAGATATGTGGCAACACGTCACGTGTTTAGCCGATACCCTAACCCAACCTGAATTATTGAGCGTAGCGCCCATGGCCTTAATGCATCGATTGTTTCATGGTGAAGACATGCAATGGTTTGTGGAAAGCCCTGTTGAGTTTAAATGCTCTTGTTCTAAAGAAAAAAGTGAAAAAGCAGTGATTACTTTTGGCGAAGAAGAAGTCATGGATGTTTTTAACAGCACTTCTACTTTAGTGGTGAATTGTGAGTTTTGCAATCAAAGCTATGAGTTTGACAAAATTGATGCATATCGTATATTTCACCCATTGCCTGATTCATCACAATCCTCACATTAGGACTCACCATGATTACATTACAGGAACACAATGGATTCAGTGAAAAATTAATAGCTGATCTTAAAGAATTGATTTCTGCTTGCAAAGCAGTCGATGGTTATGCCCCCATGTTATATTGGGAAGTCCTTAAGCTTAAACGTGAAACTCCGGGCGATTATTGCTTATATCAAAACAATAAAATGATTGGTTATTTAAGCACTTTTAGTTTTGAAGATTCCCTTATTGAAATCTCCTTTGCCGTTCACCCCGACTTTCGCAATCAAAGTTTATTTGAAGAGTTACTGGAATATGCTCGCGATCATTTGCAAATGGTGCAATACGATGCTTTATTGCTCTCGACCGGTGAACAAGATACGGCCCTAGTCAATACCTTTACTCGTTTAGGGGCAAAGAAGACTCATGCGGAATATATATTAAGGCGCGACAACCTAAGCGCAGAAGAAATTTACGCCACCGACCCTATAGAATTGGTGCAAGGACAAAAGAAAGAAGATGGATTGCGCCTGGCAGAAGTTCATGCGCGTTGCTTTGGTTCTAATCTGGAATTGATGACAGAACGTTTTACTAAAGCCATAACCATGCCCAATAGACGCTGTTTTCTAGCCTTTCATCACGGCGAAATCCTAGGTGCAGCACATGTGCGTATAGAATCTAATGGATCTGCTTGCTTACACGATATAGGCATTGTACCGGAGAAACAGCATTTTGGCTTTGGCCTACAGTTATTAAAATTGGTATTAAATACCTTAATTGCCGACGGCCAGACCCACTTCCATATGATGGTAGCCGCAAATAACGAAAGGGCCTTACGGCTATACCAGCGCTGTCATTTCAGTGTAGGGCACGCTTATCAGTTTTGGCGTATAGATAAGCATTTTACCTTTCCCCCGCATTATACGTTGCCTAAAAGAAAGCATTAACTCATGCTCCGCTATCTTAAGTTATAATTGTGACTTAGAATTTGTTCAGTCTCTGAAACACAATCTTGCTATTTACTCATCTTCTAGCTTTAAAAAAACTCTGCAACAATGCTAAACTTTCTTCAGCCAATATTCCTTGCGTGCTGTATAAGCGATGATTTAAACACGGCGCATCGATGATGTTAAACACGCTGCCGCAGGCGCCGCTTTTGCTGTCGGCTAAGGCGAATACTACACGTTTGATACGCGCATTGACCAAAGCGCCTGCGCACATAGAACAAGGTTCGAGGGTGACGTATAAGGTGGCATCCAATAAACGATAATTTTGCAGCGTTTTGCCCGCAGCGCGCAAGGCGATGATTTCAGCATGGGCAGTAGGGTCTTTTGCTGTAACGGTTTGATCCCAACCCTCGCCGATGATTTTATCATCATGTACAACTATCGCGCCTACTGGAACCTCATTGTGTTGCAAGGCAAGTTCAGCGCGTTGTAGCGCTTGTTGCATCCAAAAAGTATCGTCCAAGTTTATTCCCACTCAATCGTTGCAGGTGGTTTACCGCTGATATCATAAACAACGCGCGATACGCCGCTTACTTCGTTCACAATACGATTCGAAACGATATCTAACAATTCATAGGGCAAATGTGCCCAATGCGCGGTCATAAAATCGATGGTTTGCACGGCACGTAACGCAATCACATAATCATATTGACGCGCATCGCCCACTACGCCTACCGATTTTACCGGTAAAAATACCGCAAATGCTTGGCTTACTTTGTCATACCAACCCTGTGCATTTAACTCCGACATAAAAATATGATCGGCTTCTCGTAAAATACGCACATATTCGGGATGAATTTCACCCAGTATCCGCACCCCCAACCCAGGACCCGGGAAAGGATGCCTGTATACCATGTCATAAGGCAAACCCAACTCTAAACCCATTTTGCGCACTTCATCTTTAAACAATTCGCGCAAGGGTTCTACCAATTTAAACTTCATATCCTTAGGCAAACCGCCTACATTATGATGCGATTTAATCACATGAGCGCCATCTGAAGCATGTGCGGATTCAATCACATCCGGATAAATAGTTCCTTGCGCTAAGAAGGGAATATTGCCTAAAGCTTTAGATTCTCGCTCAAAGGTTTCTATAAACACACGGCCTATAACCTTGCGTTTTTCTTCCGGATCAGAAATGCCTTTTAATGCTGCATAAAAATGCTCGCTCGCATCTATGGCAATCACTCTAACGCCCAAGTTTTTCGAAAAAACATCCATCACTTTTTTGCTTTCTTCGTGCCGCAAAAGGCCTGTATCGATAAACATGCAAATAAGTTGTTTGCCTATGGCTCGATGCAATAAAGCCGCCACCACGGCAGAGTCAACGCCACCCGATAAGCCTAATAAAACTTGCTCGCCCTTAACCGTTTCTTTTACTTTGGCTATTGCTTCTTCAATAATATTATCCAAGGTCCATAATGAGGCACAATCACAAATATCATGCACAAAGCGTTCTATTAAACGCTGCCCTTGGGTCGTGTGTGTGACTTCAGGGTGAAATTGCAAACCATAATAACGTTTGTCATCATTGGCAATAATGGCGTAAGGCGAATTAGTGCTAATCCCTACGGCAGTAAAATCAGCGGGGATCGCTGTGACTCTATCGCCATGGCTCATCCACACATCCAGTTGCGCTTCTAAGCTACCATCTTGATAACGATCTTCTATACCCTGCGTTAATTTGCATGTTTGTTTTAGATTTACAGTAGCCGCGCCATATTCCCTATGTTTAGAACTTTCAACCGCCCCCCCAAATTGCAGGGCCATTGCCTGCATGCCATAACAAATACCCAATACAGGCACCCCCAAGCTAAATACACACTCAGGGATCTTAGGGCTATTCTCGCCTAAGGTGCTTTCGGGCCCACCGGATAGAATAATACCCAGTGGTGCAAACTTGCGGATCCAATCATCGTCTATGCGCCACGGCACTATTTCACTGTATACACCACATTCGCGTATACGTCGTGCGATGACTTGTGAATATTGCGAACCAAAATCAATGACCAATATTTTTTGCTGATGACTGTGCATAGGGTAAACCTTATTATTTAGGATACGGGATAATTTGGCGGCTCTTTGGTAATAGACACATCGTGCACATGGCTTTCATGCACACCTGCACCGGTAATGCGTACAAATTTGCTTTGCGTGCGTAAGGCTTCAATATTGGCGCTGCCGGTATAACCCATACCTGCGCGCAGGCCACCTAATAACTGCGTGATCACGCCCAATAATGGTCCTTTATAAGGAACACGGCCTTCTACGCCTTCGGGGATCAACTTTTCTAATTCTCTTAAACCATCTTGAAAATAGCGATCGCTAGAACCATGCACGCCCGCCATAGCACCCAACGAACCCATGCCTCTATAGGTCTTATAACTACGGCCTTGATACAATTCAACCGTGCCTGGCGCTTCTTCGGTGCCTGCAAAAAGACTGCCTACCATCACTACAGACGCACCCGCTGCAATCGCCTTACAAATATCGCCTGAAAAACGAATACCGCCATCAGCGATAACGGGTATATCTTTATCGTGCAAGGCTTCGCTGACCTCAGCTATAGCACTGATTTGCGGCACGCCTACGCCACTAACGATACGTGTAGTGCAAATAGAACCCGGGCCTATACCGACCTTGACCGCATCCGCACCGGCATCATATAGCGCTAAAGCCGCATCGGCTGTCGCAATATTGCCGCCTATAACTTGCATCTGCGGATATTCTTTTTTAATTGCGCGTACGCGATCCAACACACCACGTGAATGACCATGGGCGGTATCAACCACCAACACATCCACCCCCGCTTCGATTAATGCGGCTACTCGTTGCTCCGTATCTTTACTGGTGCCCACAGCAGCACCCACGCGTAAACGTCCTAAGGGATCTTTACAGGCTTGCGGTTTTTCTTGATTTTTCTGTATGTCTTTGGCGGTGATCATCCCTTTTAAATGAAAATGGTCATCGACCACGATAATTTTTTCAATGCGGTGTTTGTGTAATAAACTGATAATTTCTTCGCGAGTCGCCCCTTCTTTGACCGTAATCAAGCGCTCTTGCGGCGTCATCACTTCGGAAATTAAACGGCGTTGATTTGGTTCAAAGTGTACATCACGGCGAGTCACGATACCCACCACTTTATTGCCTGCTACCACTGGCATACCCGAGATGCCATGTTCTAGCCTCATCGCCAATAACTGTTCAATGGTCATATCGGATGTGACCGTGATCGGATCTTTCACCACGCCACTTTCAAACTTCTTGACCTTGCGCACCGCCATGGCTTGTTCTTCTATGGACATATTCTTGTGAATGATGCCTAAGCCGCCCTCTTGCGCCAAGGCAATGGCTAAACGCGCTTCGGTGACGGTATCCATAGCAGCAGATAATAAAGGGATACGCAAAGTGATATCGCGCGTTAACCGCGTCGCTAAATCGGCTGTTTTGGGCAAAATGTCGGAATAGGCAGGGACTAATAAGACGTCATCGAAAGTCAGAGCCTCTTTTAGGATATTCATGCTAAATCTCCCGCTGGTTCAGCGTGGTGAATAATAGCAGTGCATTGTACGATACAGAGGCCAAAAAAGCAATTGGCTTATCCCGAAATAACACGTTAAAATATCGGGTTTTTATTCTATAAAGAATAGACCGCTGGTTTTTAATCAGGGTTTAGGGTAAAATGTACTATTTAAGAGCATTAGATAGCGCTTTTTGCGGCTATTTCTCTACAAATCATTATAAAACAACGTTAGAAGGTAAAAATGAAAACAACAGCAGAACTTATTGAAAACCTGAACACACTCGTTGGAGAATCATCAAGGGAACCCTCATTAGCAGATGAGTCTGAAGACCTTATGACGCTCAGCGGGAAGCCATCAGGGGAATCCTCATTCGCGGAAGATGGGTCTACTCCCGATCTTATGCCACTCTTTGAAAATGTCTCGTTAGAGAATTTGTCTCCTAAAGAACTTATTCTATTTCTTAAGGACAAACCAGTAGAAAAGTTACCTGCTTATGCCATATTAGGTGTAACAAAAGAGACTTCCAAGGAAGATATTAGAAAAAAATATCTCGCATTGGCTGCATTAGCACATCCAGATAGGGGGGAAGCGAATCTACCTCTTTGCCAGGCTATGATGGAGGCTTACCAATCTTTAGTCGAAAAAAGCACTATTTCTCCCCATGAGGAAGAGGATGAAAGAAACATCGCAAATGAAGAAGAATTTTTCGCTTCAGTCGGTGCAGAAGATATATTTTTACTCGATGTTGACGATTATCTCCCAGATCCTAAAAAAAAGCAGCTCACTCTTTACGACAAGCGCCCACATGATCCTAATGAGGCTTATGTACAGAGAGGTCGCGCTTTAATAGAGCAGAATTATGCCCCATATATATCCTATAAAAAATTTTTAAATCTGCATCCAACAACGCAAAAAGAATTGGCTATTTTATTGGCGAAGCAGGAAGAAGCCTATAAAGGCTTAAAAACCAATTCTAACTATACCGACCCCAATAATCTAACCAAGGATGATATATATGATAGTATCGATTTAGACAGTCCACACCTCGAAGAGGTCCGAGGCACGATCCTCCGTTATTGCCAGCAGGCTAGCTTAGACGAGCAAAGCCTTAATTTCCTCAACAAGCATATTCTTAATGCCCAGAGCATAGCGGCCATAACAACCGATGTTGTAGTACCAGACTCAACCGAAACTGTAGAACAGGACTTCACCCAAATTTCAGATTTAGATGCATCGGAGTTATATCTTAAGGGCTGGTTTTTACTCCGTGGAGAAGAAGGCATTAAATCAGGCGCTCTGCAGTTATTTTTGCAGTATCCCGGGCCAGAGAGAAGAGAACTTGCCACCGCAGTAGGGCGTTATCAGGCAGAATATCCCGGGAACAACCTTAAGTCCATTTTCGATTATTACGATATCGGTAACAAGGAAAAAAGAGAAGCAGCTGTTACCAAGTTAAGGAATATAAACCTCAATGAATTCTTCCTTTTTTACAAGGAAAAATATGGTATTACCAGGATCGAGGACTCCAACAGTGAGCTGGGCTTGCGATTCAATAAACTCTGCCCTAGTGAAATCATGGAAAAATTTGTTGAAGAACTCAGAAAAGTACCTGTCTCGAAGGACGATAATGACTGGTATCAGCTGGGTATCAGCCTTATAGAAGAAGCTATGTATGGCTTGACAAAAAGTGCATTTCTTTTTTTATCCCCTGAGGCTCAACGTGATGTAGCCATTCAATTGGGTAAGCAGAACAAAGGTCTTGTGGTTTCTGAGTTACTGGATAAACGTATAGCATGGGCAAATAATCAAGAATCTGCTGATAAGATTGGGCGCAAGGAGATCGAGGCAGATCGCGCATACATAACGAAATCACAGTTTGACGATTTAGCGGAAGAAAAGCAAAGATCCATAGCGATTCAAATAGGTGCGAGACTTTTCTTGGGGTATGATGATTCTCCCGAACCCAGGGATGAGAAGAAAGGGTGTGCAGAAAAAAACGAAGAAAAAAGTAAATTGTTAGATGAGGAAGTTTTAAGCGATATACCTCTAAATACAATAAGCCAAGTCTCTACGCAGTTCAGTTTTTTTGAAAATTTGTGGCAAAAATCTCTAGTAACCTCTAAAAGAATGGTAACCTATGAGCCCCAATTACAATTACCGCCAAAAAAACGTAGAAAAATAGATACTGGCACTCCAGAGCTAAGTCCAAGCATAGAGTATTAACGACATCGTTCACAGACGCCATAAATATTCAGGCTATGGTCGGTCATTTCAAAGCGATACTCCGCGGCAATTTCTTGTTGCCGCTTTTCGATAACCGGATCGACAAACTCCTCTACTGCGCCGCATTTAATGCACACTAAATGATCATGATGTTTGTCTTGGCGAATTTCGAACACGGAATGCCCGCCTTCAAAATGATGGCGGTCTATCAAGCCTGCCTCTTCAAATTGAGTGAGCACACGGTAAATCGTTGCCAAACCGATATCCTCGCCGGCGTCGAGAAAAGCCTTGTACACATCTTCAGCGCTCACGTGGTGATGCTCCGCTGCAGCGAGAAATTGTAAAATTTTTATCCTAGGGGCAGTTACTTTTAAGCCTGCTTTACGCAATTCTTCATTCTTCATGGTGTTATCCTCGGCAAAAATAAGGTATTATCTGTTTAAGTTCTACATTAACGGAAATAGCCAAAAAATGCAAAAGAAAATATTAACTGTACTCACTTTGTTCACTTTATTTTTCAGCCTATCAGCCTGTATACATAAAGTCGACGTAGAGCAAGGGAATGTGATTAGCCAAGATATGGTCAATCAACTCCATCCCGGCATGACCTCCGACCAAGTACAGTTTATCATGGGGCACCCCGTTTTAGTGGAAACCTTTGAAAACAATCGTGCCGATTATGTTTACACTTTCCAAGCCAATGGCAGCGACATTACTAGAAAGCGCATTACCTTATTGTTTAACGGCGGCCTACTAACCAGCATCAGCGGCACCATGCATCCTGAATTGAACCCAGCGACGGTTAGCGCCACTTCACCAATGAGTAACGATACTGTAGATCCTAATAGTCATACGGATACGAATCCGCCTAAAACGTCTCCTGCAGATGATTCACAGGCAGCCACAAACTAGGACATTCTCGGGGATCCAGAAAAAACTATGTTAAAACTGGAGCCCCGATTTTCGGTCGAAATAGCTTTGATTCAAGTTTAAATAATGCGTACAGTAGAGCTACTCACAGCAGTTGGTTCTATAGGGTAGAAGACTAGCTCTCGAGCATCAGGAGTGTAGTACTCTACATGACTGGTGCGAGATAGGCGAAGGCAACAAAGCCTAAGAAACAAATGCGAAGAGTAGATAGAGTTGGCCGATAAGCCGGGTTCTGTCGTGGATGATCATTCGTCTACGCGTATTGTCACCAATACGCTTTAGCAACCAACCCGGATCCCGTGCGGGCCGCACATAGATCCCTATTTGGTCTTGCTCCAGGTGGGGTTTGCCCTGCCACTGTTGTTACCAACAGCGCGGTGCGCTCTTACCGCACCATTTCACCCTTACCGCACTTGCAAGCAAATGCGGCGGTATATTTTCTGTGGCACTTTCCGTAGGCTCACGCCTCCCAGGTATTACCTGACACCTCGCCCTATGGAGCCCGGACTTTCCTCTGATTATACTCTTCGCGCTTTGATTGTAGGCTTTGTTGCCTTCGCCCATCTCGCACCAGTCATGTAGAGTACTACACTCCTGCTGCTCGAGAGCTCGGCGCCTCGCCTAAAACCAAATCACTATGAGTATACTCTTCGCGCTTTGATTGTAGGCTTAAAGCCTTCGCCCAAATCGCTATGAGTATATTAAACCAGCGATCACCTAGCCAACTCTAGGCCGAGTATAACGTGTATAGGATTAGAATGCATTATTTTAATGAATGACTTTGGTTTTTACGCTTCTTCTCTACCCGTCTTTGGCGCACTACTTTGGGATCGGCACTAACGGGTCTATAGCACTCGATTCTATCGCCATCCATAACCCTATGATTTAAAGACACTTTTTGACTATAAATGCCGACTAAGCTTTCATCTAGGCGCAAATCAGGCACTTTTTGCTTGAGACCAGATAAATGAATCGCTTCTGCCACCGTGCTACCTGCTGGAACACTGCAATCTATAACCAGAATATTACTCGGCAGCGCGTACACCACCTGTATATCCAGTAACGCTTTATCCATATAGAGCTTTGGCTCTGTCGCTAAACGCATCCACCAAGGAATTGGCAATTTGGCTAAATATGGGCTCAATGGCAAAACTTATTAGTTTATTGGCAAACTCAAATTCCATGTCCAACATAACCTCAGATTGGCCATCTTCGTGTTGTACGAAGCGCCAAAAGCCCTCTAAATGGCTAAAAGGCCCGGATAACAAGCGAATTTCTATCATTTTATTCTTTTGCAGGCGGTTACAGGTAGTAAATGACTTACGCAGGCCACTTTTTTCCAAATGTAGGGTGGCACGGATTTCATCCTCGCTTTCGCCTAAAATATCAACTTCCTTACACCAAGGCAAAAACAGCGGATAAGAGGCGATATCGTTTACTAAGTTATACATTTGCTCCGCCGTATGCGGTACACGTGCTTGTTTATGGATATCGGGCATATTGGTCACCATCAGTAATAATTGACATTATTCTAGCGCAAAAATAGGGGTGTATGCAAAGCAAGAAATTATGCTCCATGGCCCATCTCTTAGGGGCGCATGGAGCATTCGCAGAAAGGTGATTTACCGCGGTGTAGGTGAACTTACCTTCCTTTCTTCAACCCTAGGACTACTGTTTATAATACCAGCGTTTATAGGGCTATCCCTCCCTAGCGATGGCGATGAGGCTCTAGAGATACTACTACTCTCAGCAGGACTACGCGCATCGTGTTTACCAAGCAATTCCTTATTATAAGTTTGGATTTTTTCCTGTAAATCGGCTTGCAATGCCAGAACAATTTGCTGTGGTGCTCGCGTACAGAACGTATTCATTTCACTAAGAACCCCATTCAACTGCGCAATTCTTACTATTGGCGCCGTAGTTTCATCAGCATAAATAGTTTTTACCTGCTTTTGATACTCTTCCATCGTTTCTTGTGCTTGAGTCGCAGTAATTTGCAGTGTCACCTGGCTCAACGCCAACTCTTGCCCCTTAGTGGGTGTATTGAAAGAAACTTTTACTGGATCTTTAGACAATGGTATAATTACTTGTCGCACAACATTAGGCCGCCCATTTAAACAAATAGGTAATGCATGCGTTTCTTCTCTACCCTTTACCGTAGTCCGAAATTCAGCTATCACACGACTATACTCAAAGTCTTCAATTTTCTGAAGAATATGGCCAAGATCTTTAAAAGATCCTAGATTTGTATACTCTTTATGCAAAGCAGCTTGTGCCAGCGCATTTAACACACGTCTATCTACCGTCCCATCACCAATAGCATGAATTTCAGGAGGCATATCCCCCTGCGCCACAGCTTTTTTAATCTCGGAAATCTTAGCTAAAATTCTGCCTTCTTTAATAAGACCATCATTATTTTGGCCATCAGTAAAAACCACAAGCATAGTATTATGTGTCTTCAGCATATTCTTCATCTGATCTAAAGGAGCTAACATCGCGTCATACAATGCTGTTTGACCAGATAATGCGGGTTCATTAAAAACACTATAATCAAATTCTTTTGCCTTTGCCTTACGTATTATTTGTTGCTTCTCGCCAGAAAATATAGTAAGGTGTATGTTTGCTTCAGAAGCAACCAAGGCAATTTTTTCTATTAATTCACGTACTCTCAGAAATAGTTCAGCTCTATTGTCAGCCATGCTACCGCTATCATCCAACACAATGAAAACCATTAATGGTTTTGCTATGGTTTCTTTTTGCGGCAAGAGCACGGGATGAGCGCTGGCCATACCATATTCTACTTTTACTGTAAATAAAATGCCATGTCGTGACAATTGTTTAACATACAAAAGCAAGTGAGAAGCGCTGATAGTGACACGTGTTTTTGATTCAGTCATTTCTTCTACATGCACTTGGGGAGGATAGATTAATTGAAGAAAGCGGCCAATGTTAAAATACATTTGAGAAGTATCCTCAATAAATCCAAAACAGGTTTGTACAAAACCTTCACCTTCCTTTGCTGTCACTATATTCTTATCTGGGGCTTGTAAATGCAGAAGCGGCTCTGGTTGTGAAATTATTTTCCGTAAAGTTTGGACATTTACTGCATTAAAATGCGCACATAAAAATGCTTGTCCAAGCTTTACCATATCAGGGGAAAATAAAGAGTCAAGATCTGAGATAAGCACACCTTTTTCATATTTTTCAAAAAAATTATTAAAATTAATAGGAAGTTTAGTCTTTCCGTTCATGGTCTCTGCACCAAATAATTTTGCCATAAAGCTTTTAGCTTGCTCCAGATTTTCTATACATGGGCATTCAGAGATTTCAGCTTCTACTGGCGAAGAATCAGAAGATTGAGACGATATTGCTGATCCATGTTGATAAGATAATTGCCGTTCCAACGATTCCGAACTCTGTAAAACCTGGTCAAAATGTTCCTGAAATTCTTTTAATCTAGCAGTCTCTATTTCAAAAGAGATAGTGTCATCTTCTTTTGAAATAAGAATGTCTTTATCTCGTGTAATAAATTGTGGCGCTAATATTCGTAAGAAGGCATTCCAATCCGGTGTTGCTATTTGAGTAGCTACGGCACCTGGGCTTTGAGGTTGTTTTTCTTTCATGAAGATTTCTCCTTTATATCATAGTTATGCTTATAATTTGCTTGGCTTTGCGCACAAGCAATGTGATTTTAACTGATATGTGTTTGTTTTTCAATAAGTTAGTAAAAAATAACTAGACCTTAGTTCAAAAATACCGGCTTACGCAAAGTCACGGGCATTGCAAAACGTTGTGGGTAACCTATATGCGTTAAGTAGAGACCATTAGCAGGAGCGGTCATAGCAGCGACGCGCCTATCGCAGGCGATTAACACTTCTCTCATCCAACTCACAGGTTGTTTGCCTAAGCCTATTTCTATTAACACGCCCATGATATTGCGTACCATGTGGTGTAAAAAACCATCGGCTTCTATTTCAAACACAAAAAATTTATCTTGCTTATATAAACTACACATGCTGACAGTACGTATGGGTGTTTTAGCCTGACATTCAGAAGCTCTGAACGATGAAAAATCGTGTTGCCCTAATAACAAGGTAGCCGCTTTCGCCATTAAGTTTACATCTAAATCTACACCATAACGCCAACTCACATAAGGCGCTAAAATAGCGGGTGAAATAGGACTCACTTGCAATACATAACAATAACGGCGGCTATACGCACTAAAGCGTGCATGAAAATCTGCAGGGACTTCTTGTACCCAATGTAAGCGTATATCTTTTGGCAAATAGCTATTGCCACCGACTATCCATGCGCGATCAGAACGCACACTATTGGTATCAAAATGAATGACCTGCGTCGTTGCATGCACGCCTCTATCGGTACGACCCGCGCAAAATACACGTAGTGGCTCGGCCGCCACACGACTCAAAGCGTGTTCCACCGCGGCTTGCACACTACTGGCGGTACTTTGTCGTTGCCACCCCCAATATTGCGCACCGTCGTATTCTAGAGATAGCGCTAAGCGCATGGTGCTTTCCTGATGAATTGATTCATTGTATAGCCTTTAATTTTTTATGCACGAATTATACCGCATTAGGCGTCATGAGAGAAGTTATCATTTACTTTAAATTACCAAATATTTTTTTATCTATGTTCATTTTGAAATAACCCAATTTGGCTTGTTCCTTAGTTTAGGTGTATTATTGGCGCTAACGACATGGAATGCACAAAGATTTAAGGACGATCATTCATAAAAAAAATTATTAGGAGAAGAATGATGGCCGCAACTGATAGTGCAACACAAAAATATACTAATGACCTCTCTGGACAAACGCATGATAAAAAAGAATCCCCGGTTAATCCCTCTGAAAACATTTCACACATAGTAGAAATAGGTTCTGATGGTAGCGAAAAACATTTAGAAAAAGTAGAAGAACAAAACTTAGCTTCTTTGGTTAAAGTTCTAAACGAAGCAATAGGCACATTTTCATTGCATGCAGATGATTATGAAACGACTGAAGAAGAAACTGGCTCAGATGATGAGACCAGTGTAAAAAGAGAAATAATCTCGAATAGTGATGAAGAGTCTATAGAGATACTTTCAAGTGAGCCCACGGACCAGATAGCTCGCGAAAACATTTTACTCTCAGCTTTGGCAGTACAAGCTGGTCTTTTTTCTGCTTTTCAACTACGCGCGATCTTGTATGACTCAATTTCAGGCTCATTGTCAAAGCCTCTACATATAATTGCCAAACAAAGCCAACCCTTTTTACTGGCACCAGCCGTAGTAACCGTAGGAATTGAAGTAGGATGTCGTATTAAAAATTTGATTCATGCTACAGAGGACAGTGCGCAAATGGCCAAAGAAGGCTTAACAACCGCTATTATTAAAGCAGTAACAGTGGGTGCATTTTGTCTCAACGCTCTCTATGAACAAATAGGCGAACCGGATCCTAGAGTGGCTATAGCGGCCGGTATATTTTTTTCTGCTCTCATTTTTATTGAAATTTTTACCGATGCTAAATCCAGCGCCTCTTTGCCCAGTACAAACTATATGGCTATTGGGCTTTTTGTGGATTTCTTTATAAAATTATTTATTTTTCCTTCGACAATTATGCAACTTTCGTCTGAAGAAGAAATAGTGCTTATAGGAAATGTTATGGCTATGATAGGCTTTTTGGCTGTTATGGGTAATGTGCTTGCCTTGAAAGGGCACCTTAATTCCGAGAGCAGAAATCCTGTTTCTGACCATGGCCCATGGCAACCTTCCCTTCCCGACGAAGAAAATGTAATCACCCGCCCGCCGAGGACCAGTATCAATAGCGATGTTTCTGAAGTGACTCCACTACAAGCTACGCCTCCTTCTGCCCCCCGTTTATCAACTAGTAACCAGACCTTTTGGGGCGGCGTCTATGATAGAGCAAGCGGAGTTCGATCTTATTTTGAAATATTGATAGAACCACGTACAGATACAATAACACGACCAGGATAAAACAACGCGGGCTCATTCGTTCCCCCCTAACGGTCGACGCTCGGTTACAGATGAATGAACTGAGCCGCGACCTAAAGGGCGCGGAATGGTGAGTTATAGCACCTGGCAAGATTTATCACCCGCTTTAGAGAAAATACGCCACTATAATCCCCGCAGCGGCACCGCAACAATGCCCTTCCCAGGAAACTTTTTCCGAAGAAGGAAATAGGCTTAGCGCCAATCCCCCTAAATAATACAGCATAATGACACTCATGATGACGGCGCTTAAAGAAGGATGACGCCAAGTATACGCCAGAATGAAAGTCCAATACCCCATGATGACACCGCTTGCACCCACATGCACCGCTTTACGGCCAAATAACCAAGTCAAAATACCGCTAATGATAATGATCTCTATCGAAATATGAATAAACTGGTTTTGTCCCACCAGTGCCAATAAAAATGCCGTCAATATAAATAAAGGTATGCTGTTAAAGAACAAATGATCTGCATTGGCGTGTACAAATGGACTGAAAAAGATACCGGGGATCCCGGCCCAATGCCGTGGGTAAACGCCTAATACACGTAAAAAGTTGTTGTTCATCCAATTTATAATATTAACGCACCACAAAAATGCAAGAATGAGCGCGGGTAATACCATATTTTCTTTAATGGCTAGAATGGCCATAGATAAAGCGTTGGCAATGTCAGCAAAAGTCATCTTATACATGCACCAGAAATAAAGTAGCTAATATCAACAATACTGCCCACACCAATGGCCAAAAATAAGGAAATTGCTTTTTAGTTAAAAGCCAATATCCCGCCGCCGGTACAGCACTGACAACCAAGGGTACCACTCCTAAACTGAGCAGACCTAAAATAATATGGCCCACACCGCTGCCTGAAAATAAAGGTGCTAATAACCCATGCACCCATTGGTAAAAAGCCCATAATAGATCGCTTGCCCGCACTAAATAATGAGCCGATAACACCACCAGTAAAACGACCAACACAAATATGAGCCATTGCTTCCAAGTAGTATTGTGCATTTATTATTTAATCCCCCTAATTTACGATAAGTTATTATACCGCAAATTTCTTCAACTATGGAGAACGGGGCAACGAGGCCTGGCTGCGATGTTGACTGATCGTTAGAGGGAGGGGTGTGAAGGGTTTGTGGGAAAAAAACTTATTTATATTTTTTGAAGCCGCTGCCCTGGCTTTAGAGACTGCTTGAGAAAATGTTTCTACAGCCTTATTAAGGCTATCAATAAATTTCAGGTCAGTCTTATCAAAAAGATCAGTCTTAAAAGTTTCACTAAACTGCTCTACTCTTTTTGCTTTTACTTCAACTGGAATGCATAGATTATGCGCATGGAAAGAGCGCACGCCCCTTGGTGGCCCAGACTCTGATTTAAACGGATGTGTTTGCTCTACTTTAGCGGGTAATTCAGAATCCGATCTAGATGGATGTGCCTTATCTACTTTAGTTTGCCGTATGTGCTCTAGTGTCTCAACTAAATATCCAGTTTGATCTTCATCGTCGACTTCTAGCGCTGAGTCATTCACTGAATCATTATTTACCGATACGATTTCAGCCTGAAAAACGCCTGTTTTAGCAGAGGCAGTCAGTGACTTATATCCACTTTTCCCCATTAATAAGGCAATATGCTGTTGAATGTGGTTGTATTTATTTACTGTATTCTCTTGGTTAGCACCATTAGGCTGACTTGTATCTCGGATCATTCCAGCGGCAAGGTTTGCAGATTCAATCTTCAGTTCAATGATAAGTTCGCAATAGCCATCGCTGTGATTATATTTTTGGTCAGATAACACACGGTCTAGGGCGCGCAGAGATTCCTTATGCTTTTTCCTTTGTTCCTCTTCTTTCTGTATTTCTTCCTCTGTTATAGTACGCCCCCTAACAATTTCTAATTGTTTAAGCACGACTCCTTCCGCTGCTGCAAGCGTTGTTCTTTCTTCAGGGTTGCTAGCAAGCATCCCTTTCAGCATGACTCTAATATCGTTAGCTACTGTATCAGTATACCGGTTATTCAGCGCTTCGATAGCCCTATCGTTTATATCGCATATATTCCTAAAGTTTTTAGATTCTATTAACGTCGGCCGCATTCCAGAAAGAATCGTAACTAAAACACCCATAGCTAATGAATAGCTATCTGACTCCGCCGTTGATTTAAATTCACTGCGTTTTGTATCCTCCGGCGCATAAGTATAAGAGCAAAGTTTATTATCCAAATCGATTGCCGTTACTTGAAGCGCATCAAGATCAATCATAATATTTGCAGCTTTAATATCGCGATGATAAAAACCTTTAGCATGCAATTCTTTATAAACTCGAATCACATTGAGTGCTAAATGAAGTCGTTGCTCTGCATTTAGCCCTTCAATAGATTTATCTTCAATCAGTTGTTGTAAAGATTTCCCTGGAACTTTAGACATCAGAATCGATTTGTAATGTACCGTTTTCCCCTCTTTATTTCGTTGCGGGGTCGTAGTTGCACTAGCAGAAAATGCCAGTCTGGTGGCATTTTTAGTTTCCAAAACTAAACTCGCATTGAGCTTTTGATGAACTTTCTTGATATCGATTGACTTGCCTTTCGGCGCCTTCAGAAATGCTCTAGTCTCGCACGTTAATTTAAGTGCTTCTTTTTTATTTTTTAATTCTATTCCAGTATGTTTACTAATTTTAAGCGCCAGAGGGGTCTTTTTATCAATTGCACCATCCGTTTGCACAGGGTATGCTGTATAGACAGTCCCTGCACCACCGCTTAACGCCCTCTTCTTTGGTCTATGTATAGCCATAACCAAATCGCCATAGCGAACAATTTGCATATCCTTAAATTCTGGGTCGCTTTTATTTTTTTTCTTGATCCTCTTTATTAGAGCATAATTTTCAGCCACATTGGCCAAACGTACCCGCTCTAATGCAGTAATTGAAGTGAAACCCATATTATTTACCTGTATTACATTATATTTTTTGAAAACGTCCGGGGAGCCATTGCCTCTTTTATAAACAAATGATATATAAGGCCTTGCTTTTTAACACTAAAATACCATTTTGGTTCTAAAATAGAATGATTGTGACCCTTCTGGAGAAGGATTATACCAAGCGAACATTAAGAAAATATTAAGAATTTATCCAGCCTTTACCATCTCGCTCCAGGCGGCGCGTAGATAAATGAGCATAGTCCAAACCGTCAAGAACGCCGCGACATATAAGCCTATGTAGCCTGCCCACGCAAACCATTTTGCCCAGGATAAAGTATGTACACGGCCAATAAGTAATAAGAAAATAGCCAACATTTGCACCAAGGTTTTGATTTTCGCTAAATATGAAACCGCTACCGAGGTTCTTTGCCCCAATTCTGCCATCCATTCGCGCAATGCTGACACCACAATTTCCCGACCAATGATAATGGCTGCTGGAATGGCCATCCATGGAAAAGCATGTTCGCCTACCAACAACACCAAGGCCATCACAACTACCAATTTGTCCGCTACAGGATCTAAAAAAGCCCCCAAGCGTGTGGTTTGAGATAAATTGCGCGCTAAGTAGCCATCAAGCCAATCGGTGATAGCAGCGAAAGCAAAAATAGCCGCCGTCAACAATGATAGACTGGGAAAAGGCAAATAAAAGAACAGCATGAACAAAGGCACTAAAAAGATACGAAATAAGGTCAACATGTTGGGGATTGTCATGGTCAGTTCCTTTTGTTAGGGCGTGTTTACAATTCTACTATACTGGGCCGCACTACGTCGATTTTTTGCGCTCCGTTGCTCAAAAATCACCATATTCCGGCTCAGTATAGCGAATTGTAAACAGGCCCTAATGTAAACTATCGTAAATTCTTTGCGCCAGTATGGGGCTAATCCCCGGCACTTTCATCAATTCATCGGGGTGTGCGCGCTTTAGTTCTTGCCAGCCGCCAAAATGCTCTAATAAGCGCTGGCGACGCTTCGGCCCTATACCCGCAATGGTTTCTAAATTAGAGTGCACGCGCCGTTTATCGCGCAGCTTCCGGTGACCCGTAATGGCAAAACGATGTGCCTCATCGCGCACTTGCTGTAGTAAGTGTAGCGCGATTGCGTCTCCGGAACAATGTATTCCTTGCTTTTGTCCAAATAAAAACAAGGTTTCTAGACCTGGTTTACGCCCCTCACCTTTGGCAATGCCCAGTAATAATAATTCCTCTAGATCCAATTCTACCAATACCGAGTGTACAGCCGACAGCTGCCCTTTGCCGCCATCTATCAGCAGCAGATCGGGCAGAGGCAATTGTTGCTCTAAAATGTGGCTAAAATGACGTCTTACAGCCTGCTTTAGCGCTGCGTAATCATCTCCAGGGGTAATATCCCTAATATGATAGCGCCTGTAATCCCGTACACAAGCGCCCTGTCTATCAAAAACCACACAAGAAGCCACCGTCGCCTCACCACTGACATGACTGATGTCAAAACATTCAATACGCCCTATCTCCGCAGGCGTGTCTAATAAGGCAGATAAGGCATTAAATTGTTCTAATAATCGTTTTGCATGGGTGGTATGCTGTTGCAATGCAACCTTGGCATTGTCTTTGGCCATCGCCAGCCATTTTAATTTAATACCGCGCTGTGGTTGTTTGATATGAACTTCTACATGATATTGCTCACGTAAAAAAGCACTTAAGGCAGCAGCATCCGTTAATGGCACAGGCACTAAGATTTCTTCATAAGAGGACAAGGCCTGTGGTCTATCACTACCATAATATTGATTGATAAAGGATTCCATTATTTCCGCAATATCCGTTTCCGCCGGAACACTGGGAAAATAAGCCTGACTAGCCAAGAGCTGTCCTTGGCGTATAGATAACACCGTTACACAGACATATCTTCCTTCTGCAGCCAATCCTAAAACATCACAATTAGCATCGCCCGAAATAACATGTTGTTGTTCTTGGGTTTTATGCAACCATTTAATGCGATCGCGTAATTTGGCGGCTTTTTCATACTCTAAAGCAACACTTGCCGCTTGCATTTGTGCGGCCAACGCATCGATGATAGTGGTGTTTTTGCCTTGTAGGAATAATAAAGCGTAGTCTAATGCTTGGCGATAGGGCTCGGCTGCAATCAATCCTACGCAGGGCGCGCTGCAACGTTTAATTTGATATTGCAGACAAGGCCTTTTGCGATGCTTAAAAAAAGTTTCGCTACATTGGCGAATACCAAATAATTTTTGTAAAAATTGTAAGGTTTCACGCGCGGCATCGGCACTAGCATAAGGACCAAAATAACGTCCCTCTATTTTCTTTTTACTTCTTACCAAACTTAAACGAGGAAATGCTGAGCTTTCATCTAAGATAATGTACGGATAGCTTTTATCGTCACGTAGCAAAACATTGTATCGCGGTTTGTATTGTTTGATCAGCGTATTTTCTAGGATAAATGCTTCATTTTCTGTACGTGTTACCGTGACTTCAATGCGTTGTACTTGGTTCATTAACAATGCTGTTTTGCGTGGCAAATTGTTCTTTTGGAAATAACTTTGTAAGCGTTTTTGCAGATTGTAGGCTTTGCCTACGTAGAGGACTTCATTGCTATCGCTGAACATGCGATAAACACCGGGCTGTGTGGTCATATGAGCAATAAACGTGGCGCGGTTGTCTTCGGAATCAACGCTAGTGAATTGGTTATTATTCATCGATATACTCTTCGCATTTGAGTATATGCTACAAATTATTCTTTCGGTGTCGAAACATCCACATCAGTGTTACTCTCTGACATAACATCGCCATCGATAATGGACATTGGTACATCATCGATTATGCCGTAATGCACTGCCAATAACGCCAATTCCACATCTGTAGTGATGTGTAGTTTTTCATAAATACGATAACGATAAGAACAAACTGTCTTTGTGTCTATATACATTGACTCTGCGATATGTTTATTCTTTTTGCCGCTGATCAACATTAATGCTGCCTGCAATTCTTTGCTAGACAACGCATTAAAGGGCGATTCACCCCCGCCATTCTGTATTCTTTGATTGATGGTTTCAACTACATTCGAGCTTAAATACTTTTCACCGGATGCCACTGCACGCACTGCGGCAAGCATTTCAGCATCACTACTGCCCTTGCTTAAAAAGCCAGTAGCCCCCACTTCCAATAAGATAGAAGGGAAAGGCTCAACGTCACAGGAACTTACCACCAAGATATGGCTTTCTGGGCAAGAACGTGCAATTTTTCGTGTTGCTTCCAAGCCACCTATACCGGGCATACGAATATCCATTAGCACAACGTCAGGGTGATGTTCTCTAGTAAATTCAATTGCTTCCTCGCCAGTACCTACATCTCCAATCACTTCAATGTCTAAGGTGCCCTTGAATAGACTTTTTAAACCGAAACGTACTAGTTGGTGATCATCCACAATTAATATTTTTATCATTATAGCACCCTCGTTTCCATTGAAATTGACCATCATGGTGGAGAGGCAGGGATGGACGATTCTCTCACTTCGTTCGAGACTCGCCCTTCGGGCGCACTACGTGCGTCCAAAATGCTTGCCGCGCTTCGCGCTTTACGCTCGCATTTTGTCGAACCCTTCCTTTCTCTATTCAATATTATCGCATACTTTGGTGGAGAGGCAGGGATTCGAACCCTGGGAGGGGGGGTACCCCTCAACGGTTTTCAAGACCGCCGCCTTCAACCACTCAGCCACCTCTCCTCAACCATTATACTTTGTACCACCAAAGTATTAGGGAGTAGAATACCGCAAATTCGCCCCAGGGTCAAAGAAAATGGCTTCCGGATAGCCGTTCACACCTTTTTTCGAGCAAAAGCCCTAATGAATAAAGCCTTATTGGACTAATCATCGGGCTAGCCTATTTCATAGTATCGCTTATTTTGGAGCAAAAGGCCTTGATTTTAATGGTTAGTGGTACTTTTCGTCTTTTCTGAGTCGATTGGCGAATAGCCTCCATCCTATTGATGGCGACTTCCTTAGCAGCAACAAGACCTAATTTCACCTCGTCTCCATCCACGGACAAAACACTGATAATGATGTTGCCTTTATCACCGATAAGGATTTTCTGGGATGGGAGTCTAGATAAGATTAACATCATTTTCCTCCTTAAAATTGATCCATCTAAAATTCATGCGATTGATGAAATGGCTGCACAAACTGACATTTAGTATAGTAAATCATAGTTTACTTGTCAATCATTCTGTTTACTATTTTTAAAAAGGTTATTAAACCCAACAAATATGGGATAAAAATTATTTCGCAGTAAAAAGTTTATGGAAATATGTTATATTAATTCCAGCTTAATATTGGGGAACATGGTAAGCACTACAACAATGGAAATAAAGACGTTAAGAACTCTTTCAGATAGACTACATTTTGCAATGGAAAAAGAGGGTATTTCACAGGCCGCACTGGCCAGGGCCGTAGACATTAAACCAGCTGCTTTACAATACCTACTATCCAGCAATGCACAAGCCTCCCGTTTCACTTTTGAATTAGCTCACGCCCTAAATGTCAGGCCCGAATGGTTGGCTACCGGCAATGGCCCTGTGGCCATAGAAGAAGATCCCCTATACAGAGCAGTCACAAGATACAAGCCTATCCCTGTGTTAAATATAGAAGACGTCTCTCAATGGAAAGAATTTAATAAAATGAAATGGCATGATGATTTCATTATGATCGAAAAAGCCAGTGGCGAAAATGCTTTTGCTTTTAAAATATCAGATGCAGCAATGAAGCCTGTTTTTAATAAAGGAAATATCGTCATCGTTGCCGCCGATAAATCCCCCACAGATGGCGATTTAGTCGTCGGCTGGATTGCATCACAAAATGAAGTAATGTTTCGTAAATTATCCTTAGGACATGAGGCCTTATTTTTACCCTATAATCTTGAACTGTATAAACCTATTACCATGACTAAAGAAGACATCATTTTAGGTGTAGCGATAGAAGTTAGGGTATCGTGGACCGCTTGAATTTATTTTAAACGGACCAATCTATACTAACCGCCTTTAGAATTGCGGGATTTCTTGAAGACTCAAAGTAGAATCACCGTTGTGTCATCCCCGGCCAAAGGCGGGGATCCAGTTTCTATTCAAGATTTCTCCCGATTGGTTGGTTTCTTAAAAACTCCTTTGGCTTTTTAATATAACATATTCTTTTGTTGTTCTGTTACCGTCTGCATGTTAGGATCTATACAAATTATTTAAGGGGAAAACCATGCTACCACATCACATCAATGGTCAACGCGTTATGAGTCAAAGTACATCTCATGGCCCAGTGCACAATCCTGCCACCGGAGAAATCATTCATCAGGTACCTTTTGCCACCCCCGTCGAAATAGAAACCGCTATAGAAACAGCGGAAAAAGCGCATCGCGAATGGAGCATCACTTCGTTAGCTGAACGCGCTCGTTTGATGTTCGCATTTAAAAATTTATTGGACAAAAATACCGATGCTTTAGCAGAGCTTATCACCCTAGAACACGGCAAAACGCACGCCGATGCCAGAGCTTCTATACAACGCGGTATCGATGTAGTCGAATATGCTTGCGGCGCACCGAATTTATTGAAATCCGCTTATTCCGAACGTGTAGGCCGCGATGTAGATTGTTATGGCTTGCGCCAAAGCTTAGGGATTTGTGTGGGCATTACGCCTTTTAATTTTCCTGCGATGATCCCCTTGTGGATGTATCCTTTGGCGTTGATCTGCGGTAACGCATTTATACACAAGCCTTCCGAAAAAGATCCGAGCACCGCTTTGTTATTAGCCGATCTACTCTACGAAGCCGGTGCACCCAAAGGTTTATTGAATGTAGTCCATGGTGACAAAACCGTAGTCGATGCCTTAATTTGCCATCCTAAAGTAAAAGCAGTGAGTTTTGTGGGTTCTTCTACAGTAGCAGAGCATATTTATCAAAGTGCAAGCCTACATAATAAACGCGTGCAAGCTTTTGGCAGTGCTAAAAATCATTGTTTAGTGATGGACGATGCGGATTTAGACGACGCAGCCAATGCTATTTTAGGCGCAGCCTATGGATCTTGTGGACAGCGTTGTATGGCTATTCCAGTCGTGGTGACGGTCAGTGATAAAACAGCCGACGCGCTCATTCAACGTTTAGCCCCCGCAGCACGCGATTTCATCATAGGTCCAGGGAATAACGATAAAACCGTATTGGGACCTTTAAACACTGCCGAATCCTTAGCGCGCGTTCAAAAATATTTAGACATCGGCGTAAAAGAAGGCGCTAAATTAATTGTAGATGGACGTAAAGCAACTCATCCTAAAGAAGGCTTTTTTATAGGCGCGAGTTTGTTTGATGCCGTTACGCCCGAGATGGCCATTTATCAAGATGAAATCTTTGGGCCAGTATTATGCATTCTGCGCGCACCGGATTATGAAACGGCTCTATCGTGGATCAACGCGCATCGTTACGGCAATGGCACAGCTATTTTCACACAAAGCGGTGAAATCGCTCATGATTTTGCAGCACGCGTGCAAATTGGCATGGTTGGTATCAACGTTCCTATTCCCGTGCCCGTCGGTTATCACACCTTTGGTGGCTGGAAATACTCGGCTTTTGGTGATTTGGGTTTACACGGCCCTGATGGCATACAATTTTACAGCCAGTTAAAAACAATTACCTCGCGCTGGCCCAAAGGACGAAATGTACATGGGTTTACGCTGCCTACGCATTAAGATTTTAGTAAGTTGTTGTAAAATCTTAATTTTACAACCCTTATATTAAGCCCACGTCCCTTGACAGATTTTAACTGCTTCATATTGATTGTATCCGCCTAAGTTGATACAATAATATTCTTTTCTATAAATAAAAAATAAATTGAGGGTATTGATATGAAAAAGAATACGGCTGCTGCCACACAGGCGCGAGGGAACATTCAGCAATTAATAAACGCAATAAAAATAAAGAATCTGGTCAAGGTAAAAGAGCTAGTAGCAGCGGATGCCACCCTTGTTAACCAAAAGGATCCGAAAGGACTATCGCCTCTATACTTCGCAATAAGCCCAGACAAGACGCACACCGCTATAGCGGAATTCTTAATAGAAAAAGGTGCTGAAGTCAATATAAAGAATAGTATAGGTATTGCAGTATTACATCTCGCGGCACATAACGGATCTCTGGAGATAGTGCGAAAGTTACTAAAGAAGGGTGCCAATGCTAATATAACAGATAGAAAAGGGACTACACCATTACACCTCGCGGCAGACCACGGACATTTGGAGGTAGCGATAACTCTAATAGAAAACGGGGCTTTAGTCAGCTATGCCGATGAATACGGCTTAACACCGTTGCATATTGCTTCACAAAAAAAACAGAGCAAGATAGTGGGACTTTTATCAAAAAAAGATGGTGGTGTCCATGTCAATACAAAAGAGCCAGGCATGGGCTTGACAGCGCTGCATATGGCGGTACTCAAAGGGTACACATCAGTGGCAGAGATTCTGCTACAAAACGGCGCCAATGCCAACGCCAGAAACATCGATGGTATGAGCCCATCACATATGGCGGCACAACAGGGAGATGTGACGATGGCGGAGCTTCTGTTACAGCATAAGGCCAATGTCGAAGCAAGGAATAAAGAACGTGCGACACCATTACATCTTGCGGCATATTTGAAGCAGCCGAGAATGGTACAGTTTCTGTTAAAGCAGGGGGCCAACGCTGAAGCAGAGGAGATTAATGGTGTTACGCCACTATATATCGCGGCACAGAATGGAAATCTGGGGGTAGTGAACACGCTAATAGAAAACGGGGCTAAGGTGAATGCAATAGTACCTCTCAACCTTGCCACACCCTTGTACAGTGCAGCATTGACCAACAACCAGGCTCTAGTAGATTTGTTATTAAAAAAAGGTGCCGATGTTAATCAAGTAATTGCTGAGCCCGGTAGCGCACGAATAGACATCCCCGGAATCAATGATGGCGCCACATTACTACACCTTGCCATACAACTTGAACATACGGCCGCGATTAAAGTTCTATTACAAAATAACGCACTAGTCACGGTAACCGATAGTAAGGGTTTAACGCCACTACACCTTGCGGCAGCTAAAGGGCTTGCATCCCCAGTAAGCCAACTGCTAGCAAGGGGCGCAAATGTCAATGCCGCAGCCTCCAATGGTAGAACAGCATTGTACAGCGCCGCAGAAAAAGGGTACATAGATGTCGTCAACATTTTATTAAAAGAAGACGTTGACATTAACGCGTGCACCATAGCTGGAACTACGCCCCTACAAATCGCTTCACACAAGGGGCATCTGGAAGTGGTGCAAGTGCTATTAAGAAACGGCGCTGCAATCGATAAACAAGATAATCAGGGCCTAACGCCTCTATACGTCGCTGTATCTGCAGGACGTGAAGATATCGTAAAAGCGCTTTTAGAAAATGGCGCAACCATAACGGGTCGAATGCCTAAATTAATATCTGAGAATATAGCGAAACTCCTACAAAATCAGCAAGAATTATTAGCGGCCATTAGAAACAAAGATGCCCCTACAGTGACAACATTATTAGCTAAAGGGGTCATTCTGCCTAAATCAAGCAGCTTACCTGAATTAACGCCTGAAATATCGCTCATTATTTTAAAACATTGCTCTAATACAAGCCGGTTAGAAAGATGCCTTTCCCCACTAAAAGCATTATTAAAGGCAAGCAAATGGGAAATACGCTTGAACGGTGATAAAAAGGACGTGTGTGTATTTTTCCCTATGCGCCACAAAAACTTTTTTGAGGTGAAAAATGAGTCTTTTTCTATAATGGCTGTGGAGGACGGCATATCCATCATAATAACGGATAAAACCCTACTTCTTCAGGAAGAAAAACAAGAAGAATTAACCTTTTCTATTGGTCAAATAACCGCTACATTAAAAGAAGAAACAGAAAAAAAGAGCGCGGAAATAGCAAAAAAACAACGAGAGGAAAGAGAGCGGCAGCAAAAAGAAATGCGCGAGAAGGAAGCGGTGAAAAAGAAACTGGCCGAAGAAGAAAAAGAAAAAGAACTTAAAAGAAGAGAAAAAGAGCGAGAAAAAGCAGATGGAGTTTTAACTCCAATTGAAGCGGCTAATCTGGACGTGCCGAATACTGTAGGCTCAACCTCATCCAATATGGCGCAGAAAGATTTAGTTTCGCTCGATGCTTTAAGATCAGAAAATGAAGCTGCTCCTACAAACCGCAGAAAAGGAAAACACCGGCCGCAAAAAATAGTTTTTAATCAAGCCCCAGTGAATCCCCCAAAAAAATCTTTCCCCACAACACCAGCTTTCTTCTCCTACGTTCCTGAGAATAAATATAACCCACTTGAAGAGCTGCCTGATCACCTCTTGTGCGTAGAACAGTTTATTCAACAAGTAAGACGCTATGATCCTAAAGAAAACTCTTTCGAGCAGGATACTATATGTTATATCAATTTGGTAAGGCTATTAACAGAGTTATACGAATGTTATAAGCTAACTATGAATCACTCAAGTGAAGAATACAAGTGGAAAAACAATATTAGGGATCCTCACAACATTATGCTGCTGCGGTTATTGGTTACAAACTGTTTTGGGCAAGAAAACTTTGGTGAGATAGTAAGAAAGGTTTCGGCTTTATTTCAACAAGTAGGGTTTACTCTAAGCCGTCCATGCGTGTTTTCTATCCATCTCACTCCATGCATTAACGAAATTACAGATCCGCAGTCTACCCTTAAAGAATCTAGAGAAAAACGACTTAGCGATGAAGAATTTTCAAAGACCCACCCAGTGAGCGCTGAAGATTTAATGCACATATTAAGACAATTAATAGAGATAAAAACATCTTGTGAAAAGGATCAAGAATTTCGTGGCTTAGGTCGTTATTTAGCGCTGAATAAGGATAAATTGCTTCTGGCACAGGCATGGATCGTTGGACTCAGGGTTAAATTTCAGCAATGGCAATTAAATAAAACAGAAAAGCTGCCTCAGCCGCTATACTACTGCCTTCTAAATAGCATCGGTATTCGTAACAGTATAGTACATGAACTTGGGATGAACTCTAGCAAAATTGCAGATTTTATTGACCAAATTCCTGTTGATTTATTAATGCAACAGCCATCTAGGGCTAAGCCAACGGTTAACGATTCACATACGTCTTCTTCATCAAGCAGTAGCAGTGGTTATTCTGGCCCATCGCCAAAATAAACGCTCTCACCGCAACCGCAGCCGCCGGTTTCGTTAGGATTGTTGAGTTTAAGGCGACCGTTTACGCCTTCTTGTACGTAATCTATTACACTGCCGCGTACATAAGGCCAAGCGGTCGCGGCTACGAAGATAGAAAAATCGGGGGTAATCGCAATGACTTCGTCATCTTCTTCAGATTGGCTCACATAATCCAAAGTATATTTAACCCCGGAACAACCGGCTTTTTTCATGCCTATACGCAAAGCAACGCTTACTGGCGTACACTTTACCGCTTGCCGCCTTAAATGCGCCAACGCTTTCGCCGTGACCGTTAAACGGCCCATTTCACCCAATACCGCTTCTGTTTGATATTGCTCAACTTTATTGCTCATATCGCTTGCCTCATTATTTTCGTTACTGCATCGACTAGCATCTGTGCGCAGTAGAAACGCTGTGGCGGTAAAGCCAAAGCCTCTACTATAAGTTTAGCAGTTAAAGCCTCAGCCGCGCTCAGGCTTTTTCCCGTTAAATACTCATTGACCCATTCTACCGTTGCGATTAAATAGCCACTGCCAATGACTCTATAACGTACTTCGCGGATGATATTATCTTCTATATGGCAGGACAATTTAAGCCAGGTACCGCTGTCTTTTATACCCACTTCGCCGCTAAAAACCTGTTTTGTGCTTTCAGACCATAGCGGTCTTGCCGCCGCTTTGTGCAAATATGCTAATATTTGTTCATTATACATGTAACTACTCATATCGTGTAGTAAGAAAAACCTATATTGGATAGATTAGCGTATATTTTCACTTTCCGCTCCCTAACGGTTCGCGGCTCGGTTGATCCGTTTGTAACCGGGCCGTGGTCATTAGGGTGAGTAGTTACTTATACATCACCTACCTGCCAAATTGCGTTCGCGCTGGACTTCCAACCGTACCAATTCTAAAACACGTTTTATCTCTTTTTCAGTCGTATAACGCCCCAAAGAAAAACGCAAGGAAGCGCGTGCTTGTAAGTCGCTAAGGCCTATGGCTTTTAACACATGCGAAGGTTCTTCTTGCGCCGAATTGCAAGCAGAGCCCGCAGAAACCGCTATTTGCGGTAAACTCATTATCAATGCTTCGGCATTTAAACCCTGAAAACATACGTTGATATTGTGCGGCACGCGCTGATCTAAGCTACCATTTAAAGTAACCCCTTCTAAAGCCAGTAATCCAGGCAACAAAATCGCGTTTAAACGGCGTATATGCTTTAGATCGTCTTCTGCATGCAATTTTGCGCGATGAAAAGCGGCGGCCATGCCAACGATTTGATGTGTAGCCAAAGTGCCTGAGCGCAAACCCTGTTCTTGTTTGCCACCATAAAATAACGGTATTAAGCGTGCACGTGGTTTATCGCGTACAAACAACGCGCCACCGCCCTTAGGACCATAGGCCTTATGTCCTGAAAATGACATTAAATCGACGGGGAGCGCGCTTAAATCCACCGCTACTTTACCCATAGCTTGTGCGGCATCCACATGAAAAATTATACCGTGTTGTCGCGTGAGTGCGGCTATATCGGCAAGAGGTTGTATCGTACCTATTTCGTTGTTAACCCACATCGTAGACACTAAAGTGGTTTGTGGCGTGATGGCCGCTGCAATGGCATCCGCGCTAATAATGCCGTCTCTATTGGGCGATACTAAAGTGATGCTAAACCCTTCTTTTTCTAGCGCATGAAATACATCTATGACAGCTTTATGTTCTATGGTCGTAGTAATAATATGACGGCCTTTTTTAGCATAAAAGCGCGCAGCGCCTTGTATGGCTAAATTATTTGCTTCTGTTGCTCCAGAGGTGAAAATAACTTCACGAGGCATTGCACCTATGCTATCAGCCAATAATTCTCGTGCTTTATTAACCGCATCTAGCGCGCGCCAACCGTATAAATGCGTGGCCGAACTAGGATTACCAAAATTACCGTGTACAGTTAAACAACGCATCATTTCTTCTGCAACCATTTCGTCCACAGGAGTAGTCGCCATATAATCTAGATAAATAGGCTCAAAATCATTCGTCGCCAATTTTTTTCTCCACAGCGGTTAAAATACCGCGTAAAATATTCAATTCTTGTACCTCCGGTCTCGCTCTATGATACAACCGTCGCAAGCGCGACATCAAGCGTTTAGGAAATTTCGGATCTAAAAATTCTGTAGTTACCATCACCCCTTCTAACTGCTGAAAATACCCTTCCATAGCAGAATCGTCGGCCAATAATGCTTCTGCTGAATTGTTTTCTATTTTTGGCATAGATAACCCCAATTGCAATTCATAAACAATAATTTGTACCGCTTGCGCTAAGTTCAGCGAGGAATATTCATCAGCCGTATTGATGGTTACATAAGCATGGCAGCGATCTAAAGCTTCATTGGTTAAGCCTGTGCGCTCCTCGCCGAACAGAATCGCTGTGCGCCCTACTCTGTTTTGCATTAACCACGATCCGCATTCTCTGGCCGTTAATAAGGGTGCAGCCAAATCGCGTTGCCTTGCACTGGTACCTATCACTGTTGTTATTCCCATCAAAGCTTCGTCTAAGCTGGATATTACACGTGCTTGTTGCAACACATCTACGGCTGACGCCGCCAAAGCCTCCGCTTCTGCATGCGGAAAATAGCGTGGCGCAACCAACACCAATTGTTTAAAGCCCATCGTTTTCATAGCGCGCGCGGCGGCGCCTATGTTGCCTGGGTGACTGGTGTTGATAAGAATAATATCGATATCATTAAACATCTTTAAAAAAGTCTCTAGCCTGCTTTGCGTCTAATAAAATCTGCTCTTTTAAGGCATCAAAAGAGCCATACTTCTTTTCATCTCGTAACTTATGAATAAATTCAACTTCTAAATAATGACCATAAATGTTTTCGTTAAAATCGAAAATATGCACTTCTAATAGCACTCGTGTGCCAGTGCCTTCTACCGTGGGCCTCAGTCCTACATTCGCCACACCTCTTAGCAAGTTATCGCCTATGCCTTTTATTGTCACTGCAAAAACGCCTAATACAGGAGAAATACGGCGTAATAAGTGTATATTGGCCGTAGGAAAACCAATGATGCGCCCGCGCTGATGACCTTGGGCAACACGACCGACTAGACTATAAGGTCGACCTAAATAACGTTCTGCCAATTTTAAATCAGCTGAGGCTAAAGCGGCTCGTATCAACGTACTACTCACTCTCTCGCCATTTAATAGAAAAGGTTGCATGCGCTGCAACGTAAATGAATGTGTATATGCCATTTTTTCTAAAAAATGGTAATCTCCTGTTCTATCCGCACCAAAATGAAAATCATCGCCTACTAACCAATATTCCACCTTGAAATAACGAAACACTATTTTTTGCAAGAATGCTTCTGCCGATAATGCGGCCATGGTTCTATCAAAGCGCAAACATAAAACAATGTCTACGCCCAATTGAGTCATTTCATTTATTTTTTCCCTAAAGCGCGTCAAACGCGCCGGAATATCCGTTTTTTTCTCTAGAGCAAAGTATTCATTGGCTTGCGGTTCAAAGAGTATAATGGCAGAAAACACTTTTAATTCTCGTGCTTTTGCCACCAACTGCTGCAAAATAACTTGATGCCCACCATGCACACCATCGAAATGACCCATGGTGATGGCCGCCGGTAATTTTTGCGCGTGGAGGTCAGGATGACGAATAATTCTCACTAGTCGACTCGCCTTGCGCTAAGAAAAGCTCTAAACTGTAGCCCTGCTAAACGCAATACAAGCAGATACAATGCCATTGAACCAAAGACTAAGCCTAATAAAGCTTCCACTCTATGCAACTTAGGCCAATGCATCCAAACTTGCAAGGACGGCGATAACCAAAATAAAAGCGCCACTATTGCTGCATTGGCTGTTAATAGCTGCAGACTATAACGCTTCCAGTGCGGATTAAATTGCCAGGTTCCCTTGCGGTATAAAAATATGGCCAACAATATCGCATTCAACAGAGTAGATAATGAGGTGGACAAGGCTAAGCCTGCATGACGCATAGGTAATATCAACGCTATATTCAGTAGGATATTACAGCCCATAGCGATGGCAGCACATTTGACGGGTGTTCTGATATCTTGATTGGCGTAAAACCCAGCAGCAAGAATTTTAACCAGCATAAAGCCCGGCACGCCCAGAGCAAACATCATCATACTTTTATTAGCCATAATCACATCGTGCTCACTAAAAGCCCCAGACAAATAAAAGCTGGATAGCAATGGCCCAGACAACATCAACAGCCCTAGGCCCGCGGGTATGCCTATCAATAATACCATGCGCAAACCCCAATCGATGATATGACTGAATTCGCCTGTATCTTCGCGAGCTTTGTGCTTAGACAGATGAGGCAACACGACAGTGGCAATCGCTACACCGAAAATGCCTAGGGGAAAAGAGGTTAATCTATCTGAATAATACAACCAAGAAACGCTGCCTATAGGCAAGAATGAGGCGAATAAGGTATCGACCAAAACACTGATTTGCGCCACCGATACACCGAATAAAGCAGGCACCATTAGACGCATCACTTGCGTTACCCCCGGATGGTGCCATTGTATGCGCGGCCGCACCAATAATTTCAAGCGATGTAAAAAAGGCAATTGAAAGCCCAGTTGCAATACACCCGCTAAAAAGACACCCCAGGCCAGGGCGTGTATAGGATTGGCTAGATGCGGTGCTAAAAATAGGGCCGTGCCTATCATGGCGAAATTAAGCAGCACTGGCGTAAAGGCTGGTATGGCAAAACGGTTATAAGTGTTTAATAAAGAACCAGAGAAGGCCGTCATGGCGATTAAAAAAAGATAAGGGAAGGTCATACGCAACATAGTGCTCGCTTGATGGAAACGATAAGGATCGCGCAAATAGCCTGGGGCAAAGAGAACCACCACCAAGGGTGTTGCCAACTCCACCACCACCGTCAGCAGTAATAAGACGGTTCCTAAGGTTCCTGCCATGCCCGCTACAAACTCGCGAACTTCTTCCTCGGTGTGTTTTTCCTTATATCTGGCCAAAACAGGAACAAAAGCCTGCGAAAAAGAGCCTTCTGCAAACAAACGACGCATAAAATTGGGAATACGAAAGGCCACCATGAAGGCATCCATACCCGCGCTGGCACCAAACACATGGGCTTGAACCATATCTCTAACTAAGCCCATAATCCTAGAAATAAAGGTCATGGACGAAACCAGAGCGGTTGATTTTAAGAGTTTTTTAGTCAAAATAAGCCTCTATCGGCAAATAGAAACATAATACAATATTAGGGGAGGTAGCGCAAAAGGGGATCTGTTGCTGGAAAAGATTTGCAAATAAAGATCTAGCGGCAAAGCGATGTGTATCACTTAATCGAGCATAATAGGCCCCTTTTATCTTTTGAAGAATAAATCATACCGTATTGCGGGAGAATACTGAATTTTTTTGCACTGTTGTCATCCTCAAAGCAAATACTTTATAATGGCGATTGTCCTATACAGCTACAAGCGAATGGAGTAAGTCTGAATGATAGCGTCAACACAGCAAGCACTAGATCTAACAGAAAATACATCTAAAACTCCCATCAAAAAACGCCATCTCATGAGCTGTACCATCGGCAATGCCTGTGAGTGGTATGACTTTGTTATTTATGGCAGTTTGGCCTCCATTCTTTCAGTCAATTTTTTCCCTGAAGCGGACAATATAGCTTCTTTAATGATGGTTTTTGCTGTTTTTGCAGCAGGTTTTTTAATCAGGCCGCTCGGTGGCATTATTTTTGGTTATATCGGCGATAAAAAAGGTAGAAAAAACGCTTTCGTTTACACCATCTTATTGATGGCTGTACCTGCATTAGCCATAGGTTTTTTACCCACTTACAATCAAGTAGGTCGACTAGCTCCCATTTTATTGCTGGTCTGTAGATTACTGCAAGGGATAGCCGTCGGCGGGGAATACCCAATAATGATCACCTATATAGCAGAATTATCTCCTCCCAAAAAACGTGGTTATATAGGCAGCTATGCGAACGTCACAACGGTCTTAGGTGTCTTCTTCGCTACACTAACCGTTACGCTGATAACAAGGGCTTTCTCGCACGAAGCCTTGATCAGTTTTGCCTGGCGGATCCCCTTTTTTCTCGCGTCATTGACTATATTACTGGGAGCGTATGCTCGGCGAAGGCTACCTGAATCGGATTTTTTCTTATCAGAACAAAATAATGTTCATTCTCCGTTAGTAGAAGCGCTCAAAAACAACAAATTAGAAATAGTGAGAATTTTTGGTTATACCATATGTATCGCGGTTGCTTACTATACATTTAATGTATTTTCAACAACTTATTTTTCGTCAACCTTAGGCGTCGATTATTTAACTGCTCTTTATATCTCCACGGCCAGCGTTCTTTTCTTGATTTTTTTGTTACCTCTAATGGGCTATTTTTCCGACAAATATGGCCGTAAAAATATGGCTATATTTTCTCTTATATGTATGATAACTTTTATTTATCCTGTATATTCTGCTTTTTCAGAAAAAATATTGTGGCTATCCATATTGTCTCAGTTTTTCTTTGCCTTCCTGGTGTCTTTATATTTGGCCCCTCTGCCTGCGTTATTGGTTGAACAAGTTAACACGAAAACACGTTGTTCAACCATAGCAATAGGCTATAATTTTGCACTGGCCCTATTTGGAGGCTCTGCCCCCGTTGTTAACATATATCTTATTAAATTTTTTCAATCAGATTCGGCCCCAGCGATATACTTGATCTTAACCGGCATAGTATCATTAATTACCGCTTTTTTTATGAAAGATTTAACGAAAAAATGTTTGTTGTAAAACAGGATATACTATGATTATTCCAGACAATCATATATCAGTCTCTAGCGGTAATGCAATAAGAGAAATTTGCGATCCATTATTTTCAAAAACAGATATAAACTTTTTTATCTACTGTCGATTTTACGATGACGGAACTTTATTTTCTTTCCCCAGCAACACTGAATGGCATCAACATTTTATGAAAAAAGAATATTTTAGCAATAAACTACGTTTAAAAGAGGGGCATCATTTGTGGGCAGCACAAAAAGCATATTCTTTAGCAGCTATTGATGCGCGAGAAAATTTTAATATTGATAATAAATTTGAGATTGTAGAAAGAGGGCTAGATTATTATGATATTTATGGATTTGCTTCGCGAAAAGGGGCAAATAGCGTCATTGACTACTATATAAACAATATAGATTATCTTAAAAAATTCTGGCTCTATTTTAAAAACAAAGCAGAAAAACTAATTTATGAGGCAAAAAAGAATGAAAATAGGATCATTATCAAACATCAAATGATACAGTCTGATACCTCTTACGCAATAGAAAATGAAAGTGATTTTATGTCTAATAGAATCAAACATTACTATATAAACATAAAAAATAAATCCGACTTATATCTGACTCGTAGAGAAATGCAAGTGGTATTGTATACTTTACAGCAAAGAAGTGCATCTAATATTTCAAAGATCCTCAATATCTCATCAAAAACTGTAGAATCCTATCTGGCTTCGGCAAAAGATAAAATAGATTGCACATCACGTGCGGACTTGTTTGATAAAATGTTAGAAAGTGGGTTAATTCAACTCATAGGATCAAAAGAGAAGAGATAAATATATGTTTTCGTTTCACCATGTTGCTCTCACTGTTTTTGATGTTGAAGCTTCAATAAAGTTTTATGCTGTGTTTGGACTAAAGCCAGTTTTAAAATGGCATTCTGATAATAAAGATTTAGCAATAATCCACCTTAAATCTGACGAACTGTTTCTCGAGCTTTTTTGTTATAGCAAAAATAAAAAGGTATTATCTCAGAGTGAGAATGATCTCGCTCAACTCGGTATTAAACACTTCGCATTCAAGGTGGAATCTATTGAAGCTGCAAAAAAATTCATTTTAGCCGCTGGACTTGCAAAAAAAGAAAATATTGAGGTTAAGCAGGGACGAACGGGAATTGTCTACTTTTTTATTAACGATCCTGATGGCAATTGGATTGAGATTGTAGAAGATAAAAGGAGCTTCACTAACGGTTTAAAATCCCTGGGCTAGCCTATTTAATAAAACACAGGATTTTCCTGGCTTTAGTCAAATCAAGATTTGGGAGATAATATACATTCCATTGCTTTAATGAGAAAAAGCTAACTCTAGAAAAAAAACTCGAATAATTTCTCTTTGTCCTGCCCGGCAACTCTACCCCTCTTTTACATCAAGGCAAAAGAGGGGGCTATAGGGTTTATAGTCCGTGGTATGTGAATTCTTAAATTGTAAAAAGAGTATAGCTTTTCACTAGACTTTAGCATAAACTTTATGCTGATTGAATGATCCCAGTTTAAACGCTAAAAACAAGAGCTAAATCCACAGGTCTATTTTTTTTATTCTTTTAAGATTCATTAGTCTTCATTAAACATGTTACAATGACGCGTGCTATAAAAAGATGAAATTGGAGTATCATGAATGCCTAACTCACATAAAGCTTGGACAGAAACGGTAACCTGGGAGCAAGTACGCGCACAAGTTCTGGCGCTTAACCCCGAACTTGCTGCAGCCATTGATAAAGTATCACCCAGTAAAGAAGATGTACTCTATGTAATGCATTATCCCTTTGGATCAAAAATCCTTGAAAATGGCGTAGGCTTTATTCCCACTACCGATGGCAGGGTTGCACCATTAGGCGATCCACAAGTCCCCTCCGCAATAGCCCAAAATTTGCAACGCCGATTTTCACCTGTGTCATTCATCCTAGATAAATCTGCCGAGGTATTTTTTAATATCAAAAATAACTTAATACCCGTCAGCTACCTAGAGCGCGGCTCATTTTTGGGTCTTTGGGAAGCCTTAGATATGTCTCAAGCGCACTACATAAAAGATATCTGGAATATCTCTGCGGGTGCGCGCAGTTTATTTTTAGTCCCTAAAACCACAGATGCCGCCAGTTATATGGGATTACGCAGTTTTTATAAAATTCGCTCTAAATCCCCCAAAGACAATTATGGTCATTGGGAAACCTTTGTAGAAATAGCCAACAGCGCCCGTTTTGAGCAGGCGTGGACTGCCGATATTTTGGTTTTTACAGATAATTGGTTAGATAAAATCATGACTCTAGCCTCTTGGTTACCATTAAAAGCTTATTGTTTTGAATATTGCTGGAAAGAGTCTCACTATTGGCGCAATAAAGTATCCTTTGATTTTATTTGGAAGTTATCTACAGAACTCATAGGTGGCCATTTAAAGCCGAATCCTTATCATGCCAGTTTAGTGAAACACTTGTCGTTAATCGGCACTTCCATTTTACCCGGCTTTGCAGTAGCGAATGATGATAATCAAGCTGCACCCATCACCGGACTGAAACAAGCTTATACCACACATTATAAATCTAAAGATTACATCCCCCTTTTTATGGCTCCCAAATATCTATCTGTTAAAGATAATATTCCTGTTTACCTTTCTTTTCAAAGCCCAGGTCTACTGGAATCGCCGCTTTACTCACGTAAAATACCAAGTATACGCAATGCCATGCTTGAGGTAAGTTACATCATAGAAACCTTTAGACTAGAAATATTGGACGGAAATATTAAGGCTACAGGCGCACACATCGAAACCTTCGCTAATCAAGTTTTTTGCGAATACTATCATAATGATGTCAGCTCAGATTCGCATCATCCGTTACAACCCACAAGACAACTTTTCCTAACGGATAACCAATTCTCACCGCTGCTAATTGATAAGACGGGGAAAATAAATCCTCTAAAACCTTTACCTGAAAGCAGTCCTTTTTTAGGATGTTGTGTTAAGTTATCTTTTAAAGAAAACAAGAGTACTTAACGGATTGGCGGTTTATATCCTTGATTAAAATAAACAGCGCCTGCAGTTTTAAGTATTGACGATTACATTTATGCTGGAGTGGGTATAAGATTAGAAGATGGCATTAATTCTTCTACTGCCATCGAAGAGTTTTTTGGCGCTTTAAATGCGAAAAATCTTTGCCCATTATTAGCCATTTTTTCAGGCGGCGCAAAGGTAACTAGATCTGTATTAGTTGGATTGCGGGCTAAAACAAATGTTGAAGGTACTGTCCCTAGTTTAACCTCTTGTTCTTCTACAAGACTAATACACTTTTTATTTTCTTCTATACGTTGTTCTATATTGTCTATAAGCGCCCTTCTTTTTTCCATATCTTTATTTAAAAGATTGATAAGCTCAGGGTCACACTTCTTTAACCATGCCTCTGCACGCGCTTCGAATTGTTTTAATAATTTAAGTTGAATAGTTTTTTTCTCTTCTAGCATTCTGATTTCAGATGCTAATTTTTGTTTTTCTTCGAAAAACTGAGGACCAATTTCTTCTACATATTCCCTTTCTTCAGAGCGCAAGGCATCACTCTGCACCGGAGAAAATTTAGAATTATTTGCTGAGAAACGCGGTTCTAGAGCAACAACACACCGAACTACATCATTTGTTAATGATGCAATCTTGCGCGAAATAATATTCTCAACATCACGTAAATCACTACTCACTATTTCAATTTCCTTAATAAACTCCCACTCCTCCAGAGTGGTTTATTAAGAGTAGCAAAAAAACACAAAAGATCAAATTTTTTACCCTGTTTTGCGAAAATTCGACTAAAAATCTCCCATAATCACCTAAAAACCTATTTTTTTGTTACATATTTATACAAATTTAGCGCCTCTCGTAGTAGATCTCTTACTCTGATGTTAAAATAGGAGGCAAATTGGGCGGTAAAAAATTGATCAATTATAATGGTTCTAATCTTATAGACAGTAATTTATTTCCTGGAGTTATCCATCAGTGTAACACCTCTCCCGAGCCGCGACCGAAAGGGCGCGGATAGTTAAGATATACTCTAATGCACCCGATATGAATTTTCCTTCCTACGTTCTTAAGCATTAAGATCAAACGATTTACCTGTTGTTGTAATGCATCACACTGTTCTATAGCAATGGATAAAGCATCTAATTTTAGGTATATAATACTCTATATCGTTCTATCATAGAGTACACACAGCTATCCGACATCTTCAAGTATGTCCTTACTCACATTTTTTTCTTTCTATGACAGCCGCCGTCATACGAGATGTACAAGTAAGGCTACCTTTCTCATTAAAAATATCAATTGACCATACTTGCGTGGTACGGCCTAAATGTAAAGGCCTAGTGATTCCAGTGATGATACCTTCCGAGACTGAGCGTATATGATTGGCATTAATGTCTAACCCAACTGAATAATGCGTCTCCGTATTCAATACAACCATAGCAGCAACACTCGCCAAAGTCTCGGCCAACACTACATTAGCGCCGCCATGCAAAATACCCATAGGTTGCTTTGTTTTTGCAGTGACTGGCATCGTTGCTTTTAAATAATCATCGCCAATTTCAACAAATGAAATACCCAAGAAATCAACCATAGTTCCAACACCTGTTTGGTTGAGATGTTCTAGCGTAAATGGTTTATACCATATAGATTTCATTCATAGCTCCTTGGTAAATTATAAATATGTTCCTTATTGTAGCGAGGTTATCCTAAAGTAATGGTCTTGTCTAGATGATATATCGGGAGGTAATTATAGAAGGGCGACTCGCGAGCCCCTATACAGTCCACAGTATTCTTTTGTAGCACGCAAAAAAAAAGCCCGAGGTATAAGCCTCGGGCTTTTCCGTGTTAAATTTCTGGCAACGTCCTACTTTCACATGAGTAAATCACACTATCATCGGCGCTGAACGTTTTCACTTCTGAGTTCGAAATGGGATCAGGTGGGACCCGCTCGCTATCATCACCAGAAAAT
>JAJXVU010000051.1 GCA_021781965.1 Pseudomonadota bacterium | reverse complement strand
ATTTCTTGACTTTTACTTCAGGGTTATTCATCGTTTTTCCTCCAAAATGGTTTGTTCTGGAAGATTGACGGATTTTTGAGGTCTTGACTAGGTGGGGATTAATTTGCGCTTACCTTACTGCGTGTACGGCCGACACAGCATCGGGATAGTTAGATGCTGTTATAAATATACTTTTGGATTTACAAATTCCATATCAATATTATTGAATATTTTTCCCGATATTACCATACATTATAAATTTGACAACATATGATTTTAATGCTATACTAATTACGAGTTGGACTATATCGTGAAGTAGACAAAATGGGGAAAGCACTTTCTACATTACTTATTACATTCATCTTATTTTTTGCGACCCTTAATAAAGTTGCGTTTAGCGCAGACAATCTACCATACCTGTTTTTGTTTTTAGGAAACAGCGAGATATCTTTGTATAAAGATAAGTTTCAAAATTCATGTGTTAGTGGCGCACAAGTTATTTATTCATGGAAGCAGCTAGAACCCAGAAAAAATACTTATGATTTCTCAAAAATAGAAAAAGATCTTAGCGCCCTTAATGCAAAGCACAAAAAACTATTTGTACAGTTGCAAGATCGATCTTTCTCTCCAACCGTATTTAACGTACCGGATTATATCCGTAAAGATAAGTCATATCATGGTGGTGTAGTAATGCAGTATGATATGTCTGGGAAAGGAAAACCGATTAACACTGGCTGGGTTGCCCGTGTATGGGACCCGACCGTACAAGAACGTTTTCAACTACTCCTTCAAAAATTGGCAGCTCAATTTGATGGTAGAATTTATGGCCTCAATTTACCTGAAACAGCTATAGATTTTGATGCAAATAACCCGCCTGAAGGCTTTACTCCAGACAAGTACTTTCATGCAGAACTTGAAAATATGGTTGTAGCACGCAAGGCCTTGCATAAAAGTATTATCATACAATATGTTAATTTCTTCCCAGGGGAGTGGGATAATGATCATCACTATATGAGTAATTTATTCTCATATGCGATAACTCATCAAATTGGACTAGGCGGCCCTGATGTCGTCCCGTACAAAAAATCTCACATGAAGAACAGCTATCCTTTCTTCCAAAAATCGAAGGGGAAATTATTAATTGGAATGGCTATTCAAGAGCCTGATTATACCTATGAAAATCCCCAGACAGGGGCTCCTTATGGCTTTAATGATTTTTATCGCTTTGCTAAAGACTATTTGGGCGCAAACATCCTATTTTGGAATACGCAAGAACCATTTTTTTCAAATCAACTTCTACCTAGACTAAATGAACAATACTTTGTATGCCCTAATAGCAATTCCTCTTAATCAACCCGTGTGAAACACCCTATTGGCTCACGAATAAAATCATACAAATCCCTGTGAGTTGGATTTAAAAATTTAGTATTTTCGCTGTATCCCAACGTAGCCTAAACCTGCGAATAAACTGATAACAGCGGCACCTTCAATGAGAATTAAAAGACCATGATCATTACCCTGATGCAATAATAAAAATGTAGCAATGACGGGGGCAAAACTGGCAAGTGCATAACAGCCCGCATAACTTAAAGCCACAGATAAAAAGCGGTGTTCGGGTGGGAAAAGCTCCGTTAACATAACCGGATAATTGGCGGCTAAGATGACAATTAAGAGGTAGTAAATAAGCGCAAAAGTAATCAAATTGCCTTTAGCTAAAATTATGAATAATACGGGCGCAAATAATATCACCAGCACAACGCCGGTGAGATATACTTTACCACGGCCATATCGATCTCCCATAGCGCCAAATACAGGCAGCAAAAATGCAGTAAGAATAAATGCCAACATAATTGCAAAAAAGACATACTCTGTATTAAAGTGATAATAGCTGCTTAAAAATGCTGGCCAGTACAATCCCAACGATACCAAGGTGGCGCCTAAAAAGACCAGGCCAAAACCCAGAATAAGATGGGCTATATAAAATACCACTTTCCCCTGGCGTGGCAAGATAGGCTCAAGGTTTTTTTGATGCATCTTCAAGAAAACAGGGGTTTCAGCCACTCTACGCCTAAGAATAAGCCCGAGCAGACCTAAGACAGTTGCTGCAAGAAAGGGGATACGCCAGCCATAGGCAAGCATCTGTTGAAAAGATAAAAAGTGCGTAAGCGCAACATTAATGGAAGTGGCAAGCCCCGCACCTAAGCCTACCCCTAAAAACATGAGACCACAAAGTTTACCTTTATTATGAGCGTCTGCATGTTCAACAATAAATGTAATGGCTCCAGGAAGCTCAGCGCCTTGTGAAATACCTTGTAAAATCCGCAAGGCAATCAATAAACCTAAACTTACCCATCCCCAGTGTGTAGGTAAAATTCCGATCCCTAAACTGGCAAAGCTCATGAGCAAAATAGCATAGATAAACATGCTTTTGCGCCCAAAACGATCACCCAAGACGCCAAAAATACAGCCTCCGATCACGGTGACAAAGGTACCCGTTGCAAAAATCAGAAAGGTCTTGAGTAAACCTTGAATATAAGAGTCTTGTGGAAAGAATAATATGCCAATATATTGCGCCTGCAAGGCAAAAGAGATAAATGCGAAATATTCAAGCCCAGAGCCTAAAGATGCCGCCAAGGCATTAAAATAATGTTTTTTCATAACTCCTCACTTTATTCAATTTGCGAGACGAATGCTACGCTTGAGCTTTTTGTTTGTCAACGAAAATCCCATGCTGCTGCCG
>JAJXVU010000012.1 GCA_021781965.1 Pseudomonadota bacterium | reverse complement strand
CGATCTCAAATAATACGTGGTTTTTAATCCCGATGTCCAGGCTAAACGATATAAATCGTCGAGTTTTTTACCGGAAGGCGCCGCCATGTATAAATTTAAAGATTGCGATTGATCTATCCATTTTTGTCGTCGTGCTCCCGCAAGTACTAAAGCAGTAGCATCGATTTCAAATGCGGAGGCATAACGTTTCTTCAGATATTCTGGAATGCGTGTAATCGCTTTAACACTACCATTAAAATATTTAAGATCGGTTACCATGACATTATCCCATAAGTTTAAGGCTTTTAAGTCATTCACCAAGTAAGGATTGATGACTGTAAATTCACCCGACAAATTGGATTTAACATACAGGTTCTGATAGGTAGGCTCTATGGATTGACTGACGCCGACTATATTGGAAATAGTCGCCGTAGGCGCAATCGCCATGACATTGGAATTACGCATGCCTTGTTTTTGTACTTTATCGCGCAACTGCTGCCAATCGAATGTATAACTGCGATCCATTGTTAGATATTCCGCACCGCGCGCTTTGGCCAATAGTTCAATCGAGTCTAAAGGCAATATGCCTTGTGACCACAACGAACCTGCAAAGGTTTCATAGCTGCCGCGTTCTTTAGCCAAGTCGCTAGAAGCATTGATAGCGTAGAAGCTGATGGCTTCCATAGAACGATCAGCAAAAGTAATGGCTTCATCGCTTTCGTAGTCTAAGCCTAATTTGTATAGAGCATCTTGGAAGCCCATTAAGCCTAAACCGACTGGACGATGGCGTAAATTGGAATGTTTAGCCTGTGGCACCGGATAGAAGTTAATGTCTATCACGTTGTCCAACATGCGCACGGCAGTGGTAATGGTTTTACGCAAGTGTTCTATATCTAACTTGCCATCACGTATATGCGCGGGCAAGTTGATGCTGCCTAAATTACAGACGGCAATCTCATCTTTTGAAGTATTGAGCGTGATTTCAGTACACAGATTAGAACTGTGCACTACACCCACGTGTTGTTGTGGCGAACGTATATTGCAAGGATCTTTAAATGTGACCCAAGGATGGCCTGTTTCGAATAACAGCGATAGCATTTTACGCCACAAGGTTTTAGCCGACACCACCTCAAAGTTTTTAATCAAACCTTGTTTCGCCTTTTCTTCATAAGCCAGATACGCTGTTTCAAAGGCTTTGCCGTATAGATCGTGTAGATCGGGCGTTTCATCCGGAGAAAATAGCGTAAAGGGTTGATCATTCACAACGCGCTTCATGAATAGATCAGGGATCCAATTAGCGGTGTTCATATCGTGCGTACGTCTGCGTTCATCACCGGTATTTTTACGCAATTCTAAAAATTCTTTGATGTCTTTGTGGAACGTTTCTAAATAAGCACAACCTGCACCCTTACGCTTACCGCCTTGATTTACAGCAACCATGCTGTAATTGGCGACTACCATAAAAGGGACTACGCCTTGTGATTTGCCATTGGTGCCTTTGATGTAAGAGCCCATAGCGCGCACAGGAGTCCAATCGTTGCCTAGGCCACCTGCAAACTTGGACAGCAAGGCATTATCTTTAATGCCGCTGTAAATGTCGTCTAAATCATCGCCAATGGTAGACAAATAGCAACTGGACAATTGCGAGCGCAATGTACCCGAGTTAAATAGTGTAGGCGTAGAACTCATATAATCGAAGGAAGAGAGCAATAAATAAAACTCTATGGCGCGTTCATTTTTTTGCTGTTCGTTTAAAGCTAAGCCCATGGCTACACGCATGAAGAAGGCTTGCGGCAATTCGTAACGCACACCATCTGCATGTATAAAATAGCGGTCGTAAAGCGTTTGCAAACCTAAATAAGTAAATTGTTGGTCCCGGTTGGCAATCAACACTAGTCCTAAACGATCTAGATCAAAATCTTGTAAACGCGGATCTAAACGGTCTAATTGAATGCCGCGTGCGATGAAGCTTTTAAAATAATGCCCATAGGCTTTGGCCATTTCTTCTGGGGCTAAGTGTGTTGTTAAGCCTAAAAAGCCCAACGCTTCGTTTTGCAAATCGTCTAAGAGTAAGCGCGCGGTGACATAAGTGTAGTTGGGTTCTAATTCTATAAGAGTACGTGCGGCTAATACCAAAGCGTGATTGACTTCAGTTAATGTGACGCCATCGAATAAATTGCGCAACACGTCTTTCAAAATGGCCTTGGGATCTACATCTTTTAAATCGTGACAAGCGGCTTTGACGCGTGCCTGTAAACGACCCATGTCTAGAGGTACGCGCAGTCCATCGTCCAAAGTAATATGTAACAACGGTTGATCGGGGGCGGTATGCTCGCGTGCCTTACGGCGTTCTTCGCGATAGAGCACGTAGGCACGAGCTACTTTTTGTTCACCCGCACGCATCAAGGCCAATTCGACTTGGTCTTGAATGTCTTCAATATGAATAATGGGATTTTCCGTTAAGCGGCGTTTAAAACGCTCATCTATCTCTTGTACCAATAGGGTTACCTTAGCGTGTATGCTTTCAGAGCTGGGACTATTTTGTCCGCTGGTGGCCAGAAAGGCCTTGGTCATGGCTACGGCAAGCTTACTAGGGTCATAAGGAACTACTTTGCCGTTACGGCGAATGACGCGTAATTGCCCGGGTTGCGCATTAAACGTATTATTTTGCATCATTTTCGTCTCTTCGTTGGTGGCTTTGGGTGCTAAAACTGAACTATCCATTTAAATCTCCGATAAAAGTAAGTGCATCATGCACATAAAAAACACTACATATAGTTATTTAAAAACTGATAGATACAAGATAAAGGGTTTTTTAATCGAATGCAAGTGTATATCTAGTGTATAAGCTGTGGATAAGTGTAAGAAAAAGTGGTTTTTTTCTTTATTCCCTTGGGAATAATAAATTTATTCTAAACATCGTTTTTATTTAGGAAGTTAAATAATAGTTTAATGAAGCCTTAATATGCCTATGTTATAGTTACACATATAAAATCAATAAGTGCAGGTAATAAAAATGAGCGCAAATTCAAGCGATATTGCGGTGGGCAGTATTCAAACACTGGGGAACCATCAATTCAAAATAATAAGGCAAATAGGCGAAGGTTCGACGGGCCTTGCGTATAAGGCCTATCTGATGAAAGATGGTGTTGCTGATGAGAGCCAGCCTTTTGCTATTAAAGTGGATAAGTCAGAGTATTTTATATTCAGTGAATTTCGCCTTAAAAGATTGTTAGAAAAGCGTCAAAAAGAAGTGCAAAAGCAAAGTCATCGATTCGAAAGTGTAGTTTATAGAATGGGTGACCGTATTGTAACCCTGATGCCAATGTTACCCGGGCAACCTATTTTTGATGAGAATGGAATGCCACATCCCCAGTTGGTTAACCTCACACTTTCTGAGCGTTTAGAATTAGCCGCTTTAGTGGTACAAACTTATCTGGAATTTCATGCCGATGGTTTGTTTCACGTTGATTTGCACTGGGAAAACGTATTAATTTACATAGAAAGGTTAAATGGCAAAGCTTATTTTCAATGCAACATCATTGATTTTACTAATAATTCAAAATATCGTATTCTAATTGGGGCCCCAGAGTATAATTTTTCTCTATTTTCTCCTACGCCTAGTATTAAAGCTGATATATATTCTCTAACTTTTTTAATCGCAATTATTTTAGGCGAAACAAATGTTTTTAAATATAAACTTCCGTATAGATTCGGATCAAGAGCAGCGGAGTTTCCATTCCACTTGGAGGGCATGAAGTCATATCTAAGAAATGAATACTCTAAATTGTCAAATAATGGAATCGAAGAGGTTATTGATACTGTAACTAGGATGGGATCTGATGAGCCCAATGATCGCCCAGACGAATTTGAAATTGTTGCCGTGCTCATTAAAGCAAGCTTAGTATGCCGAAAAATGGAAATGAAATTAACAGAAAGCGATTTAACAACAGAGATAGCAGAAGTAGGGGCTAAACAAAAAAAAGAATTTTATAACGAACCTATAACAAATCATCTGTTAGTAACAGCTGGTATAGGCATATGGGCGAAGCCAAACGAAGAATTAAGGGCAGATGATGCGCAAGGACTCAGAGAAAGCAGCGCTTTTAGGATCTAACTTGAGCAAGTTTATTGCATGCATTCGATTTAGCCATTCTCCCGTAATTTCTTGATATCCACACCACACACATCCAATAAGTGGTGGAAAGGTTTGCCGCGTTCGTCGTTTAGGCCGTCTATATAGGTTTCAATGTAGGTGGTTAGTACATAACGGTAGTCTGGCCGCAGTAAAATGGGTAGTATCTTTTCGGCGCGGGTTATGTCTAAACGAGTTCCCTCGCGACACGTTTGAAATAAAATGTCGGCGAGTAGTGCTACTATAGAAGCACGGCGCGGGGCATTAGCATGTTCAAAGCGCGCAATGCATTCTTCTAGAGCACGGTCTTGATCCCATTGCCGCCAAAACTCAAACAGCTCCAAACTTTCTAGTCCTTCGTCTAAATCGCCGGGGTTTTGTAGATATGACAATAGCCATAAATAAGCGGGCATACTGGCTTCGATATTGGCCCAGGAGCAATTGCCTATGACTTGCCCCCTAATCGGTAATTGCGCCAGCGGTGTTAAGCCCAAATAAATTTCTAATTCTTCTTCTATAAATTGGCGACTCGAAGGCGTATACAGTATATGTTTTAAAAAATCTGCAGTGACTCGTTCTGGATGGGCCATTTGATAGAGCACTATACTGCCATGTTTTTTACGTGCTTCGCCGCGATCGCATTTGATCCAATATCGTCCGTAGTAAATAAATGAAATAGCGTGACCTTCATAACCTACTGGTAATAGCAAGGGTTGATACTGCAGCAAAGGATCAAGCGCATCACGCACGGTGTTAATGTCCAGTAAATAATGCTGATAGCGTGCTAATTTTGCTGCATTATGCAAGGCTATAGAATAGTGCTTTAATGCGTCAAATTGATTCCTATATTGTTTAGCACCAAAATTATAAAGAAAGCGTTCGACGGAATCGCGTATTAGGCCTACAGTGAATTCTAAAAAAAAGCCTTCATATTCCATTTCCACAAAACGATCTTGTGGTGAATAGATATCGAGCGTGCCTATCAATTCAAAGCGGTGCCCTAGTAATTTCGCATGTATAAAGTCTTGAGCGAAGCTTAAGCTTCCACCATACTGAAACAATAATTCTTTCAGCGGTTGTTGCTGTCTTAATACCGGCATCACCAATACCGATAAACCGCCTATAGTATAAGCGTTGGCATCGGCACCGTGTTCTAACAGAGTGCGGCAGAAGGATAGGTTATTATTATCGGCGGCCCAGTGCAGTGCAGTTCTACCGGTTAAGTCTTTGCCTTTTACATCGGCGCCCGCGGCTAATAAAGCGGCACCAGTCTCTTCTTTATTGGCAATAGCGCTTTCGATGAGTGGGGTATAACCATATTCGTCATAATCGTTAAGAGCGGAGGGGTCTTCAGCCAGCTTAGTCAGTACGGCGTCTTTATCACCGTAGATGATGGTTTGAGCCAGGGTTTTTTTCATGATTTAAAAAAAGCCCATATTGCGTGCAACCTGCATCCCAATCTGAGCTTTTTTATACCCGTAGATAGTGCTTACTAACACGGTTTATTCCACTTAGGCTTGTGCTAAGTTCTTGATTTTTTCATTCAAACGGCTTTTATGACGTGCCGCTTTATTTTTATGAATAATGCCTTTGTTAACCATACCGTCGATTACAGGTACAGCTTCACGAAAAGCGTCATTGGCGGCGGATTGATCACGGCCAGCAATGGCTACCAGTACCTTTTTAATGTAGGTACGAAATTTGGAGCGTAAGCTCGTATTATGCAGTCTGCGTTTCTCGTTTTGTACCGCGCGTTTTTTCGCGGATTTAATATTAGCCAAGGTTTCCTCCTACGGATAAATGCTAAATTGTCAGTGAGTTTGGATTATCTATGATTCTAGGGGTAGATGTCAAGAGATATGGGGCCGATGATTAGCTCAATTAATGAGCAACAAGGGGTAAAAGTGTACTATACTTAAGGCAGAAAAATCAAGGAAGGGGATGAAAATGTTTAAAAGAATACTAAAATGTTGCATTTTTCTACTATTGGGCATGGTTGTGACAGCCTGCTGCTCTATGAATACGTGTGGTTATTACGCCTATTATCAACAAGCGTGTTATCACGATAGTAATGGTACCTTAGTTTGTTATAGGGATTATTAATACAAGCAGTAAACATCTTGCAAACGAGGGGGGGGGGGAATGTTTAAAAGAATATTAAAGTATTGTGTTTTATTGATGATTGGCATGATTTTGACAGCTTGCTGTATGAGTGTGGCTGACTATCCCTATCCTGCCAATCATCTAGAGTGTTATCACTATGCTAATGATACTGTGGATTGTTATAGGTATTACTATTAATACAAGCGCTTAGCCTGCACGGGGGAATTGTAGTTATAGTTCAACGCCATTTTCCCCATTTTGCTGGTAGCATGGATGCTTTAAAATATATTATACTTAAGGTTAGACGCAACAAACGAGGGGGAAGAAATGTTTAAAAAAGTATTGCAATGTTCTGTTTTTGTACTGATAGCCATAGTGACAGCAGCCTGTCATCAGAATGATCACCACCGTGGCGATGGTAATGGCGCTAGTTGCTACCGTAACGGTCATAACAGCGCATACTGTCACAGAAATTAATATAGCCGCTTGAACCCCTGCAAAGGGGTTTCATAGCCTTTGGCTAATGCCAGTACTTTAAAAAGCTCTCCCATTTCGCTGGGCAACGTCAAGGTTTTGATTTGCTGCGCCAGTTGGTATTGTTCAACGGTATCCTGTGCGTGGGAGGCTAGCTCTAGCAAGCCTAAGGACAATAAAAAATACGCTTGTGGTGCGTAGCCTAAGATCTTTAATTCGGCTTCTGTAGCGGCCTCGATGACGGCACTAAAGTCAACATGAGCAGTGATGTCTTGTTCCCCCACTTGAATGAGGGGGTTGCTGTGAGATTGATGTTGATAATGACACATTAAAGTGCCTTCTTTGCGATCGGGATGATAATATTGTGGACTTAAAAAACCATAATCGATAATAAATATTACGCCAGTCTGTATACACTCGGTTAAACTATTGATCCACGGTCTAATGTAGGTATTCACTTCTGTGATATAACCATTGCTTAACATTTCTATGGGTAGGGTGGTGGCAATCTTACGGGCCTGTTCTTGTAGGCTTAAACCCTCTATTTTTTGATAGTACCAATTGAAATGCGGCGCGTTATACGTGACAAAAGCTTGTTCGTAATGGGTGTCATATAGACGTATAATTTCTACCGGCATGGCATCTAATACTTCATTGGCGATGACTACCCCCTCAAATTGAGTAGGCAATTCACTTAGCCAAATGACACGGGACAATAAATGAGGGCAGCGTTGTTGTAGCTGTAGTCGCTGCGCTTCTTTCAAAGAGGCACTTAATTCTAAAATAAAATAATGTTGTGGCAGGGCATTTTGTTTTTCCAAATACAACAATATCTCGCAGGCTAAGGTGCCTAAACCGGCGCCAAATTCTAATATATTGCCGTCATTAAGATGAATTAAGATATCCTGCAGTTGACGCGCCAAGCAATGACTGAATAAAGGCGATATTTCCGGCGCGGTGACAAAATCTCCTTCTTTTCCTATGGGGGATTGGGGTCGGCAATAATAGCCCAATTCGGGGGTGTATAAAGCTAAGCGCATGAATTCGCTAAAAGGAATACAGCTATTTTCAGTTTGGGCGATGATAGAGGCGATGTGTTCATGTAAGGACATAGGGAAACTCAGTATAATATGCTAGAATAACGGCTATTATACCCTATTTTGAGACCTTTATGATTGAACTACCTCTATCCGGCCAAACCGCTTTAGTGACGGGTGGTGCGCGGCGCATAGGTGCGGCTATCGTACGCGGCCTACATGCTGCGGGCGCTAAGGTGATTATACATTATCATCAATCGAATACAGATGCTTTAGCCCTAGCAAAAGAGCTAAACCAACAACGCGCCGATTCTGCATTTTTAGTAGCAGCGGACCTGCAGCAAACGGATCTATCGGCGATGATGCAACAGGTATTAGCTTATGATAAAGGTTTAGATATTGTCGTTAACAATGCATCTCTATTTTATCCTACTTGTTTAGAATGGAACGAGAAGGCAGCACAAGCATTAATGCAAGTGAATGCTTTTGCACCCTATCAATTATCCCTGTTGGCAAAGCCTGCTTTAGAAAAACACCGAGGTACAATTATCAATTTAGTCGATATTCATGCCGAGAAACCTTTACGCGGTTATAGTTTATATAGTCAATCTAAGGCAGCATTGCGGCAACAAACGATGAGTTTAGCCAAAGAATTAGCGCCGTATATACGAGTGAATGCCGTAGCACCGGGAGCTATCTTGTGGCCAGAAGACAAGGCCGCTTTAACGGCAGAGCAAAAAGCAGCCATGCTAAAAAATATTCCGTTACAACGTTTAGGCACGGCCGAGGAGATTGCCGCAGCTGTTTTATATTTGTCGACGGCAACTTATGTGACGGGCGTTATATTGCCTGTGGAAGGTGGACGATTGTTGGTGAAATAATATGACTACATTAGAAAATATCTTTATTTCAGGCCCTGCAGGCGCATTAGAATCACGTTTACACAATCGTTCATCGAGTGCTGCTCCCTGGACACTCATCATTTGTCATCCACATCCTTTGTATGGTGGTACTATGGACAATAAGGTCATTACCACTATTGCCAAAGCGGGAGTAGAATTGGGTATGCAAGTGCTGCGCTTTAATTATCGCGGTGTAGGGCATAGCGCAGGGACTTTCGCGGATGCCGTCGGTGAATGCGACGATTTACAAGCTGTCATCGCTTGGCTAAAAGAACAATTTCCAAATTTACGTTTACTATTATGTGGTTTTTCCTTTGGCGCTTATATTGCTGCCAAAGTAACTTCTGAAACGCCCAATGTTAAGGGCTTGATAACGGTAGCGCCTGCGGTGTTACATTATGATTTTAATAGTTTAGCCAAAATAAATTGCCCGTGGTTTTTAATCCAGGGTAGTGCCGATGAAGTAGTGCCACCACAATCCGTTTATAATTTTCTAGAGAAAACACCTCAAAACATTAAGCGTATTGATTTTGCGGATGCCAGCCATTTTTTTCATGGCCGTTTGATCGAATTGAAACAAACGGTGAAAGAATGCTTTGGTCCCATCATCGAAGGTGAAGTTGAATGAGCCTATTAGAATATTACCAGCAGCAAGTTCAAACGGGACAGATAGAAGCTGATGCGTTGCAGCAACAAGCTTTGCAAGTGTTTGAACAATTCTATACTGAATATAATCAGCACCATCAAAAGAAATGGTGGCGTTTATGGCAGTGGCGCCCATTGATACGCGGCATTTATTTATGGGGCAGTGTGGGTATAGGTAAAACATGGTTAATGGATTTGTTTTATCAACAATTACCCGGTACGCGTAAGATACGCCAACATTTTCATGTATTTATGCGCAGCGTGCATCAGCGTTTAACGTCATTGCAAGGCGTGGACGAACCTTTAATACACATTGCGCGCGAATGGGCAGATAAAGTGGATGTGATTTGCTTTGATGAATTTTTCGTTAACGACATCACCGATGCTATGATCTTAGGTAATCTATTTACAGCCTTATTTAACGAAAGGGTCAGTTTAATCGCGACGTCTAATGTGCCGCCGGAAAACCTCTATCGCAATGGCTTACAACGCGAATTATTTTTACCGGCCATTGCCTTATTACAAAGCCAGTGTATAGTTTATCATTTAGATAGCCATAAAGATTATCGAGTACGCACCTTAGAAAATGCAGGGGTTTACTGGTGTCTGCGACAAGAAGGCAAAGCAGAAGGCATGCAAGCTTTGTTTCAAACATTAGTGGGTAGCGAAGTCTTGCGCTTAGAGCCTATCCCGATAGAAGACCGTGCTATTGACGCGTGGGGTCATACCGATCATATTGTGGGCTTTGATTTTAGCGTTTTATGTCATGAACCTAGAAGTCAGCGCGATTATTTAGTGTTATCCGAACAGTTTTCGACAATCTTTTTAAGCAATGTACCGGAAATAGGGGCGTGTGAACATGATAAAATCACTTATTTTATTCAATTAATCGACATACTATACGATGCCCATATAAAGCTAGTGTTATCTACAACGGCAGAAGCCGTGCAAGATATTTATAAGCAAGGACCTTTTAGCTTTGAATTTGAACGCACCCAAAGCCGTTTAACGGAAATGCAAACGCATGAATATTTGGCTAGGGGGCGTTGATACTTGTATTCAGCCTATAAAAGCATTATGCTGCTGAAGTTAAAGCAACAAGCTATTTAGGGTTATTATGAGTCTAGAAGACGACGAAAGACAGCAACTTGCGACAGCCTTACACGAGGCGAGGCGTACTATTTTTGAGCGGGATATTACCCCCCAGGAATTTTATGCCCTGTTGTGTCGTTATCCTTACCTGGAGGTGTGTGAAACGGGGCAGCCTCACTCGACTATAGGCACGACGCCTACCATTATCACTGCGAAAAATGGTTGGAAAATATACGATTATGGTCACTTTTTAGCCTCAGGCTGTCATGAATTAATAGCCTATTTATGGGTATTGGAAGATAGTGAAGGCGGCGGAGAAGGTGGAGAAGGCGGCGGCTATGGCACTGTTGTGCAGCAAGCGGCCGATGTGGTTGAGCATATGTTATTGCTCGCTAAGCAAAAAGGTTGGGCTAGCAGCGATATCGTTTCCGGACATTATCCTATGCAACGGCTGTATTGGATTTTATCAGATCTATCGGGCCAGGCAGTTTCTAATTTTGATCCTAGTCTGGAAGATTATGTGGTACGACGCTGGATTGAAGCCCTCCGTAATAAAGAATTTGTCATGCCCAGATACCCGCAGCAGCAACGAGGCCGCTAGCGCCGCTGAGCCAAAATCGTTATAATGGTCTATCGTTTCCCTTTTTGATAGTACACAATGACCACAGAATATAAAAGCACGTTAAACCTGCCGCAAACTGCCTTTAGCATGAAAGCAAATTTAAGCGTGCAGGAGCCTAAATGGTTGGCTTTCTGGCAGGAACATGCAGTTTATGAGCAATTACGTACGGCGCGCCAGGGATGTAATAAATTTATTTTGCACGACGGCCCACCTTATGCCAATGGTCCAATCCATATAGGGCATGCCTTAAATAAAATTTTAAAAGATATCATCATCAAGTCTAAGAATTTAATAGGCTTAGATGCGCCTTATGTACCGGGCTGGGATTGTCACGGTTTACCTATAGAGTTGAATGTAGAAAAGAAGCTTGCCAAAGAAAAAAAAGTTTTAGATAAAAAAGAATTTTATGCCGAATGTAGACGCTATGCCTTGTCCCAAATCGAGCTACAACGCGATTCATTCATACGCTTAGGCGTGATGGGCGATTGGCAGCATCCTTATTTAACCATGGCACCTAGTTATGAAGCGGATATTTTACGCGCTTTGGCCGACATTATGCAGCGCGGTCATTTGCATCGGGGTTATAAGCCTGTGCATTGGTGTATGGATTGTGGTTCTGCGTTGGCTGAAGCGGAAGTAGAATATGAAGACAAATCATCGCCTTCCATTTATGTTCGTTTTCAAGTGATCGATGAAAAACTTTTTTGGGATGCTTGCCATCATACTCCTGGTCAGGATGTACCTATAGCAGGGATTTATATCCCTATTTGGACAACGACGCCATGGACTTTACCTGCCAATCAAGCTGTGGCTTTAAATGCAGAATTAGATTACGCCTTAATTGAAGTGAAAGAAGCGCATCAATGTCACTATTATTTGTGTGCAGAAGCCTTGTTAAATGATTTTGTGGGGAAACTGTCGCTCACACAATATCGAGTCGTGGCTTATTGCAAAGGTCAAGCTTTAGAAGGTCTGTTATTGCAACATCCTTTATACGATAGAACAGTACCCGTTATTTTAGGCACGCATGTCACCACGGATGCAGGTACGGGTGCGGTGCATACTGCGCCCGCACATGGTTTAGACGACTATATAGCAGCTACTCACTATAATTTACCTGTTAACCATGAAGTACTGGCCAATGGTTGTTTTAGCGATAAACTACCTTTTTTTGGTGGTATGCATATCACTAAAGCCAACGACGCTATTATTGAAGTGTTAAAAAGCAATGGCAATTTATTACATCAAGAACGCATTACTCACAGCTATCCGCATTGCTGGCGCCACAAAACGCCGGTAATTTTTCGTGCGACACCTCAATGGTTTATTAGCATGAATGCGAAGGGTTTAAGAGAGGCCTCATTAGAGGCCATGGAAAGCGTACAATTTATACCGAGCAGTGGTCAAACGCGTTTGCGTGCCATGATTGCCAATCGCCCCGATTGGTGTATTTCACGGCAACGTTTATGGGGCACACCTATACCTTTATGGTGCCATAAAGAAACCAATGAATGGCATCCTAACAGTGTAAAGCTCATTTTAGAAGTGGCTAAGATCATTGAAGAAAAGGGCATTGAAGCTTGGCAGGAGATACAATTAGATCAATTTGCTCCAACCGATGCCAAGGATTATTTTAAGATTGAAGATACGTTGGATGTGTGGTTTGATTCGGGGGTGAGTTTTTATGCGGTATTGATGCGTAGGCCCGAGCTGCAATTTCCGGCTGATCTTTATCTGGAAGGTACCGATCAACATCGCGGCTGGTTTCAAACGACTTTATTGGCTTCTGTGGCAGCTACGGGGAAAGTGCCTTATAAAGCGGTATTAACCCATGGTTATACTGTGGATGCGAATGGGCGCAAGATGTCTAAATCTTTAGGCAATGTGATTGCGCCTGAAAAAGTAGTGACTACCTTAGGGGCGGATATTTTGCGCTTGTGGGTAGCAGCCACCGATTATAAAACAGATTTAGCCGTTTCCGATGAAATTTTACAGCGCAATACCGATGGCTATAGACGCATACGCAATACCACGCGTTTCCTATTGGCCAATACCTTTGATTTTGATCCCGTAAAAGACAGTGTTGCTTTTAAAGACATGGTCGCGTTAGATCAGTGGGTTGTGGATAGGGCTTATAGAGTGCAGCAAGAAATCAAAGAGGCGTATCAACAGTATCAATTCCACACCGTGTATCAAAAAATACATCATTTCTGCAGCATTGATCTAGGCAGTTTTTATTTGGATGTGATCAAAGATAGACAATATACTATCAAGCGCGATGCCTTGGCACGGCGCTCTGCGCAAACAGCCATGATGCACATACTAGAAGCCTTAGTACGTTGGTTGATGCCTATTTTGAGTTTTACTGCCGAAGAAATTTGGCAGTGTTTGCCGGGACAACGTGAACAATCCGTATTGTTGGCGACCTATTATGAAGGTTTATCTTCTTTCCCCGCGCAAACGACACTGGATGCAGCGTATTTTGAAACGGTGATGCGTGTGCGCGATGAGGTGAATAAAGTCTTGGAAGCAAAGCGCACGGAGGGTTTGATTGGCTCGGGCTTAGAAGCAAAAGTGACGATTACCGCCAGTGCGCCGGTATATGACATGTTAAGTGCATTGAAAGACGAATTACGGTTTGTATTGATAACCTCTGTGGCATCAGTGCAATTAGCGCCTGAAAATAGTATTTTATGGGGCGATCCGGATTTATGCCATATTGCTGTAGAAAAAATGGAAGCCCCCAAATGCGCGCGCTGCTGGCATAGACGTGAAGATGTAGGCGTAGTCGAGGCTCATCCTGAGATTTGCCAACGTTGTGTAGACAATATTGATGGAGCAGGGGAGACGCGTCATTATGCCTAAGAAATTTGCTTTCAATCCATGGATATTATTATCGGTTATAGCTTTCTTAGCGGATCAAGCCTCAAAAATATGGACCCTGGGCCATTTTTCTTTATATGAAACTTATGTGATCACTTCTTTCTTTAGTTGGACCTTAACCTATAACCCCGGAGCTGCGTTTAGTTTTCTAAGCAATGCCAGCGGTTGGCAAATGTGGTTTTTCTCGGGTATTGCGGCATTAGTCAGTTTGGTGGTCATTGTGTTGTTGATGGCTACACCCAGACAGCATAAATGGCATAGTGTTGCTTTGTCTTTTCTATTAGCAGGAGCCTTAGGTAATCTCTGCGATCGCATACGCTTTGGCTATGTAGTAGATTTAATTCAATGGCATTATCAACAATGGTATTGGCCTACATTTAATTTGGCCGATAGTTTTGTAGTGACGGCTGTCATTATGTGGCTACTCGCAGAGGTATTTTTCAAACGTGCAAAATAAGATTGTAGAAAAAAATAGTGAAGTTTGGGCGCACATGACCATAGAGCTCATGGATGGTTCCGTGGCCGATAGCACGCGTGTTAATCGTAAGCCCATGATATTGCGATTGGGCTGTGATGATCTATCAGCAGCTTTTGAGGCGAATATCTTAGGGCTTAAAGAAGGCGACAAAAAAGAATTTGTATTAGAGCCTAAAGATGCTTTTGGTCTACCACATCCGGCCAATATACACCGTATGCCGCGCAGTCAATTTGCAGAAAACTTATCTTTACGCAAAGGGTTAATCGTGGAATTTCAGCAGATGAATGGTCATGCTTTGCCTGGAGTCGTGCGAGATTTTGATGATGATACCGTCACTGTTGATTTCAATCATCCCTTATGCGGACAAAAACTCAAATTCAAATTAGAAGTAGTGAGCATTGCTCCACATGATGCCGATAAAGTGGCATTGTTTTAGTGGACATTATAATCTAAATTATAACGCACGTAATTGGCATTGACGCGAGTAGCGCAACACGCTAAAATTCTATCCATATTTTACCTCTTATTTTGGTGTTAGCCTCATGATAAAAAGTTTTAAACACAAAGGACTTAAGTTATTTTTTGAAACAGGTGCTAAGACAGGAATACAAGCTAAGCACGCCAAAACATTACGCATGCAACTGCTTCTTTTAAACGTAGCAAAATCTGTAAAAGAGCTGAATGTACCTGGGTATAAATTACATCCGCTTGAGGGTGATAAAAAAGATCTTTGGTCTATCACAGTAAATAAAAATTGGCGGTTAACCTTCGAATTTATAGATGGTGATGTCTATATTCTCAATTATGAAGATTACCATTAAAAATCATAACTTGGCTTTTTTATCTATTCCGTTTACAAGATGCAAATTATGCCAAACGAGAAATTATATTTCATAGAGTATTTTGCACAAGAGCGATTAATACAGAACCGTCCATTCAAAATGAGTCTTAAGACAATTTAGAGGTGGCCCTACAACCGATCGATCAGAATTAAGTGAAGGTTTTAAATAGTTTATGCTTTGAAGGGCAATATGTATTCGTTAGTGGATTATAAATTAACGCGCAAACAATTAAATTTATTTTTCTATTAATATCAAATGGTTATAGAGAAAATGACAACATTTTAATGAAATCTATTTTATATTTTTTACGAGTATAGTTACATTTTTGTTGATGCGTAGTGCGCAATACGCTATAATCTAGTTAGTGGATAATTATTAACTATGGGGGGTTAGAAACTATGGCCGTCATGCATTCTTCGCCGCATCCAGGTGAGTTTATTAAAGAAACCTACATGAAGCCCTTTGGGTTGAGCAGCCGTTTTTTAGCAAAACATCTTAAAGTAGCGCCCTCGACGATTAATCGTCTTATTAAAAAGCAGAGCTCAGTTTCTGTTGATATGGCATATAGGTTAGAAGCAGCCTTGGGCATAAGTGCCGAAAGTTGGCTGATGATGCAAGCGCATTATGATTTATGGACAGCTAAGCAGCCCAAACTTAAAAGGATTGATTTTGAGCATCTTCACGATGCTGCTTATGCCTGATAGGTGTTGCTATGATATTTAGTCCCAATGTTACCCCAACAGTGGCAATAACTCTTTCAACACTTTAGCCGGGCCTGCAACTATATCGCCTGAGCGCAAATAATTTTCTACGCCTTGGAAATCGGTGACCAATCCGCCTGCCTCTTTCACTAATAGAGCACCCGCAGCGATGTCCCATTCTTTCAAACCCGCTTCCCAATAACCATCTAAGCGACCACAGGCTACATAGGCCAATGCTAAAGCGGCTGAACCCAGACAGCGTATATCGGCTATTTGGTTAAAGAGAGTATTCAATGTAGCTTGTGATTGATTCCAGCCATCTGTACGTGGGGTGGGGAAACCAGTGCCCATGAGAGCACCATTTAAACCGCGTTTATCGCTGACGCGAATACGGTTCTCTAGGAAGGCACCCTTACCGCGGCTGGCGGTGAATAATTCTTGACGCATGGGGTCGTAAACTACCGCATGACTTAGTTTACCTTGTTCTTTAATGGCGATGGAGACGGCAAAAAAAGGTAAGCCTTTGATAAAATTCTGTGTACCATCGATGGGATCGATTATCCACCAAGTTTCCGCATCTTCATTTTCTTGCCCACCGCCTTCTTCTCCTAAGATACTGTGGCTAGGATAAGCGTATTGAATGGTATCGCGGATAATCATTTCTGCTTTTTGATCAATATTGCTGACAAAATCGTGCGGTGATTTTTCCTGTATATGCAGCTTGTTTAAATCCTGCTGGGCACGGACAATCGCTTCGCCTGCTTTGCGGGCAGCCTTGATGGCAATATTAAGATAAGGATGCATTGTTCCTATTGTCCAGTAATATAATTATTAGTCCATGGTGCCAGAAAAGTGGTTCTAACGCAAGCTAAATATGTTGCCGGGTTAGAAACAGGTTTTGGATCCCGCAGAGCTGAGCTGTTGACAATATTTCTATGGCAAGATATGCTAAGCTCGTTTTTGCATAAATATTGCCGTTTATGAGCACTATAAGGCAGAAAATCATTAAAATCAATAGTTTAAATGATTTTAATAGGTATAGACGTATAATAAAAAAGCGAGGTAATAAGTATGCCGAGGACTAAAAGTAAAAGCGCTCCAGGATTTTTGAACGTATTTTCTTCAAAAGAACGAAAGAACGAAAGAAAGAAAGAACTTAGTCGAAAACTTTTCGCTGAGCTTTCTCAGCATGTCGATGATTTTGAAACTAATCAGAACACACGTGACAAAGTAAAAGAAATAATCACAACCTATCGCGAAGAAATCCTTAGAGAAAGCTCTACAGAAGCAACATATGCATTAAATCTGATAGATATTCAACCCGCTGTGGATACTTTAATCGAAGAATATGCTAATCATCCACAGATTGACACCATATGTGGCATGATTTTATATGGAGAGATTCGAAATAGCAACGCTACCCACAACGATTTTTTGCGGACAAATAATTCAGTTGGAAAACAATGGATAAAGGGTCGTTTCATTACGAACAAGGAAGAAGATATAGTTCCAAAGATGGGAACCATATTTAGAGTAGCGTTTTGTGATATGAAGGTATTAAAACCACTGGAATCGATTTTAGGGAAAAATATTCAATTCGCGCTTCAAACTAGTATCCGAGGAACCATTCTTGCAGAACCAAACCCACTGAATCTTATGTATAAACAGGAAATGTGTGACGACTTGGCGAAGAATGCGATGGAGATAATAACACAAACCAAAAAAAGATTTGCCGCTGTGGTAGAGCCTACCGCTGATGCCACTGTAGCTGATGCCATCCTGATAAAACCTACAGCTGATGCTATCACCGTGATAAAGCCTAAAAAGCGCTTTACTGTTTCTGATATGTTTGCTGTTGTTGCCAAAGTGTTTACCGAGTGGCTCTTTGGGGCTAAATCGTCCGAAAAATCTGCTACAGCAGGGGTTGCTGGATCGCCAGAAGCAAGGAAAAACAGTGTGCTGCCCGATGCAGGATTAAGGCTTAAGAGCAAACAAACTCCTTTCAGGGAAGTAGGGCAGTCTATTCCAATGACGGCACCGCCTAGTCGAAGGAACAATAACTCCCTTTCCCTTTCTTCTTCAAGCTACAATTTTCATAATGAGCATAAACGGAATACTGAAAAAGAAGCCTGGGAGGCTCCACAACCATTATGTCCATTAACCGATGAACAGGGAAGCCCCCTTCTTAGTAGATTCGTATTATAAAGCTAAGGCGCCGCATTGCTAATGCGGCGCTTTCTTATTCCTTATACCGCATCGGCAAATCCGACAAACTGCAGGCTTGTTCCAAGGCCTGTTGCAAGGTATCTCCTTGTAATAATTCAAATAATTGTTCAAAACTTTGAATCACAAGGTAAATACCTTGCATTTTATCAATGCGATAATCGGTGCGTAGCGCTTCTAATAAATCGAAGGGCTTACGCTCTGGAAAAGTATCATCGATCGAGTAGAGGGTTTCTTTGTAAGACGATAGGATGCCACCGCCATAAACTCGCAAGCCTTTAGCGCTTTGTATCAAGCCAAATTCAATGGTAAACCAAAATAATCGCCCTAAGTACTTTAGATGTTTGAGGGGGGCTTGTAAGGCATAATCGCCATAGGCCGCTACAAAATCGGCCAATAGCGGCTGCGTTAACATGGGGCAATGGCCGAAAACTTCGTGGAAGATATCGGGTTCTGGCAAGTAATCCAATTCTTCTGGAACACGAATAAAGGTTGCGACGGGGAAAATGCGCTCGCTTAACAGGGTAAAAAATTTTTGATCGGTGATAAGTGCTGGTACGGCTTGGGTCTTCCAGCCTGTTGCTGCCATAAGATATTGGGATAGCTCCGGAATTTGGGGAATAGAGTCTGCCTTTAGACTCAATTTATCTATGCCGTCAATATGAGCCGCACAAGCATAATTTTCCATAATGGTCATTTGGCGGTTAAACAAGGTTTCCCAGGTATGATTTTCGGCCTTCGTGTACTGCACGAAGCCTTGAGCGTCGGTTGGTTTTGCGGTGTATGTAGTCATGTTATTACTCTCTAAAAAATACTATCTATCTAAGGCCTTTAAGGGGGCTAAAAACGAACAAAGATTTTGGAAAAGTTAAGATATTGGCCTGGGTGGGCCATAATAGTATTGGTAAATTGTAGAGAGCATTATAATCGTCATAGGGATAACTATAGCACTACAATAAATGACTGTCAAACTGCTGCTGCAAAGCCTCTAAACGTTGTAGATGTAGATGGACGGCAATAGCGGGACCTTGTAGTCCCGAAGGAATAGTAAATTTTAAATCATGTAAATATTGGAAAGCCTTTTGTAAGTGTTCTAGTTTTAAATTGTCTACAATAAGAGTACATGCTTTTAATAATATCATAGCACGGGCGAGGCGACGATGCGCGTCTATGGCTTCGTAGAAATTTAAAATGGTATTAGCATCGTTGAAGTCAACTTTTAAATAATAAGGCAAAGCTTGATGTAATCCTAAAGCCGTGTCGTAATACTGATTGGGGATTTTATAAGCTTTCATTAAATGATCTAGATCCGCGGTAAACGTTTTTTCTGGCAATAGATGATGAATAAAAACAGCAAAGCGTAGGGTAGAGTCTTTTTCTTTTGTGGCGACTGTATCTAACTTTTCTAATACAGTCTCCGTTAGCCATGTTTCAATACTAGGAAAAATAAATTCTAATATTTTTGCCTGTAGTAATACCTTAAAAAACACGCTTGGAGTAGCTTCATTGAGGGCTTTTTCCCACTCGGCCCAAACGCGCTCAGCAACCAAATAAGACAATTCTTTTTGCAAACCCATTTGATGCATTAAGGCTAAGGTTTCTGGAACTACCGTAAAACCCAATTCTGCATAACGTGCGGCAAAACGCGCAACACGTAATACGCGCACAGGATCTTCGCTAAAAGCAGGGGTGATATGACGCAAACGCTTTTGTTTTAAGTCATTCAAACCGCCATAATAATCGATGACTTGGCCATTTTCATCTTCGGCAAGGGCATTGATAGTCAGATCGCGACGGGCCAGATCGTCTTTTAAGGTGACGTCTTTTGCAGTGTGAAAGGTAAAACCATGATATCCAGGGCCTGTTTTGCGTTCGGTACGTGCCAAAGCATATTCTTCTTTGGTTTTAGGATGTAAAAAAACGGGGAAAGCCTTGCCTACTGGCGTAAAGCCTAGCGTTATCATTTCTTCGGGTGAGCTGCCAACGACAACCCAATCTTGCTCATGCACAGGACGGCCCAATAATTTATCGCGTATGGCTCCGCCGACTAGGTATGTTTTCATGATGTTAATATCCTAGATTTATGGATTATGCTACAATAACATGATAATCCCATCAGTATCTAGGTTTATGACAAAACGTAAATTGACCCAGCAGCAGCAACGTCGTATCGCTGAACAACACGATAACCGTTTACTGGAGGCTGGCCAGCTCAAAGCGGCGCTAGAGGGTATCGTTATCGTCCGTCATGGGGCCAAGGCTTGGGTAGAAAATGAACACGAGCAATTATTCTTATGCTCTTTGCGGCAAAACCTAGAATCCCCGGTTGCGGGTGATAGGGTTATTTTTCATACCATCAATGCCGAAGTAGGGGTTATCACGGCGTTACAGCCACGACACACGGTCATCAATCGTTTAGATGCCAATCATGAATTAAAGCCCTTAGCGGCCAATGTAGATCAAATTGTTATTGTCATTGCGCTAAAACCAGAGCCCAGTATGGAAATCATCGATCGCTATTTGGTTGCAGCCGAAGTGTTAAAATTAACCTCAATTATAGTGTGCAATAAAATCGATTTGGATAATCACAAGGTAACTGAACTGTGTGCTCTCTATAAGGCAATAGGCTATCCGGTTATTTTTACTTCGATTGCTAAAAATGAAGGATTGGATGCACTAAGCTGTCATTTAGTGGATCGCACCAGTATATTCGTCGGCCAATCCGGGGTGGGAAAATCTTCTCTGATTCAAGCGTTGATCCCGGAAGAAACCTTAGCTATAGGCAAAATTTCAGAAGTGAGTGAACTGGGTAAACATACTACGACGGCATCTAGGTTATATCATTTCAGCGGCGGAGGTGATTTTATAGATTCTCCAGGGGTGCGGCGTTTTAATCTATGGTCCATGACGCGACACGATATTTTGCGGGGGTTTATTGACTTTAAACCCTATGAAGGCCGTTGTAAGTTCCGCAATTGTGAACACAAACACGAACCTGGCTGCGCCTTGCAAGAAGCGGTTAAAAAAGGGGAGATTAACGCACAGCGTGTAGACAGCTATCATCACTTAGTCGCTACACATGCTATCGAAGGTTAAATTATATGGGCATAAATGAGCATTTTTCTCGAGATTTTTGCACGCAAGATGCGCCCAATATGGGCTTTTTTTGAAAAAGAAGCGAGTAGTTATCATGTTTTCTATTGAACCATTGAATATCCCTGTTGCTAACCATGATGAAGTTTATCTGTATGTGCAAACACTGCCAGTAGCGGATGCTCTATTAGCTACATTGTATACGGCATTAAATCAAGAAGAGCAACAACGTGCGGCACGGTATCATTTTGAACGGGATAGAACACGCTTTATTGTTGCGCGCGGGTTATTACGGTATCTATTATCAGCCTATTTAAATAAAACCGCAGAAGATATCGTATTTCAATGTGGCTCACAGGGTAAGCCTATTATTGCAGATAGTACCGTACAATTTAATGTATCGCACAGCGCCGATCGTATTTTAATAGGCATAGGTTATCACCATCCATTAGGAGTAGATGTGGAACATCTGACGCGCACTATAGAAATTGATTCTATATCAGCGCGGTTTTTTACGGCAAATGAAGCTAAACAAATTCAAGCTTTAAGTGGTGCGGCACAAAGACGCGCTTTTTTTAATGTATGGACGCGCAAAGAAGCTTTATTGAAAACCATAGGTTCTGGATTGAGTTTGTCCTTACAGGCCTGTGAAGTCAGTGCAGGTGACGAAACTGTGTCTACGGTGTTAGCCTGCAATGCGCCTTCTTTCAATGTGCACGATTGGCAAGTGCACAGTCGCCTGTTATCACAAGACTATTTAGCCGCAGCGGTGGTACATAAAGACTTAAAAGTAGTTTGGGTATAGAGCAAAGCAATAAGGCGGCTCCGATACAAACGGATAAACCGAGCCGCGACCGTTAGGGAGCGGAAAAATAGTCAGAGAGCGGATAATCCCTAGTCACCATGGTGTTCCGAGCGCAATTATTTTTCTAATTTTAACTTGCTTGCAATAAGCCAAAGATGATCGGGTAGTTACGTTTAATCCTTAATCCCCGACGACACCAACAACGCATCGATCTGTGGTTTGCGTCCCATGAAAGATACGAATAAATCCATGGCGTCTTCCGAGCCACCGCGGCTTAAGATCTTATCTTTAAACTCCTGCCCTAGTGTAGTATTGTATAAACCTTCTTTTTCAAAACGCTGAAAGGCATCGGCAGATAACACTTCAGCCCACTTGTAACTGTAATAGCCCGCATCATAGCCACCATCAAAAATATGAGTGAAGCTATTTTGAAAACGATTGTAGCTAGGGGTAGAGAAAGGCGCAACTTGTTTTCTGACCGCATCTAAAGTAGATTGTATCCATTTTTGATTTTGGCCGTTGTATTGCAAATGAATGCGAAAATCAAACAAAGCAAACTCTAATTGTCGTACGAGATCAAGGCCGCAATGATAATATTTGGAGGCTAACAATTTTTCATATAAAGCTTTGGGTAGTGTTTTCCCTGTTTCATAATGCCCAGAAAGTGCGGTTAATACTGTTTCAGACCAACACCAATTTTCCATTAATTGGCTAGGAAACTCAACTGCATCCCAGGCTACGCCATTGGTACCTGCCACACTGGGTTCATCGATTTCGGTTAACAAATAATGTAGAGCATGGCCAAATTCATGGAACAAAGTCATGATATCATTGTGTGTGAGCAAGGAAGGGGTATCACTGCCAGGACGACTAAAATTGCAAGCCACAAAAGTAACCGGTAAGTGTAAAGCACCTTTCGCATCGCGGTAACGAGGCATGCATTCATCTGCCCAAGCACCTTGTTGTTTACCAGGACGGGCATATAAGTCTAAATAAAGATACCCATGTAAAAGGCCTTCCTTATTTTGCACTTTATACAATAGAGCATCCTCATGCCAGCTGTCAAAGTTTTCTTGAGGCAATAATTGTATAGAAAATAATTTTTCTAAGAGCTCAAATAGTCCGCCTAACACTTTTGGCAAAGGAAAGTAAGTGCGTAATTCTTCACTGCTGTAGGCATATTTTTGCTGCTGTAGCTTTTCACTGTAATAAGCTCGATCCCAAGGCTGCAGTTTGGATAAACCACTTTGTTCTTTTGCAAATGCTTTTAATTCGGCCATTTCTTTTTTGGCAATGGGAGTAGCTTGTTCCGCTAACGCATTTAAAAAAGTCAGTACTTCTATTGTAGCGGGCGCCATTTTAGTGGCTAAAGACAACTCAGCATAGTTTTTAAATGAAAGCAGTTGGGCCAATTCATTTCTTAGTTTTAAGATTTTGCGCATAATAGGGCCGTTATCCCATTGTTCAGCAAATGGACCCAGCTCGGAGGCTCGGGTTACATAAGCCACATACATATCTTCTCTTAATGGTCTATGATCAGCAAATTGCATCACGGCACTGTAGATAGGGGCTGCCAATGTTAATACGGGAAAATTTTGTTTTTTCTTTTTGGTTTCTTCTATTAGCCAAGCCGGTAAACCGGATAACTCCTCTTCATTATGTAATGTTCGAGTATAAGCCTTAGTCGCATCTAATACATTGGCACCAAATTTTGAAGCAAGGGTAGCGAGTTGTTCGCTAATATCGCGATAACGCTCTTTTTTCTCGTCGTCTAAATCGACGCCAGACAAATGAAAGTCACGTAATTCATGATGGATGACAGCTTGTTGTGCTTTATTCAAGGATTCAAAATCAGGACTTTCTTTAATCCGTGAGATGACCTTACACAAGGTGGCATTTTGACCTATGGCATTATGATATTCTGTCCACAAAGGTAACGCCGCATCGTAAGCGGCGCGTAATTCAGGGGTACTGGCAACATTATTTAAATGTCGTATAGGTCCCCACAATATTACTTCTTTGGCTGATAAATCTTCTAGGGGTTGTAGCACTGTGTCCCAACTAGGCGTAGGCGTTTTGCAAATTTCAGCAATCGTTTTGTTAGCGGTTGCGATAAAATCTTTAACCTGCGGGACAATATCATCCGGCTGAATGGTACTAAATAGCGGTAATACAACAGTGGCATTTTTCATTGCTTAGGATTCCTATTTTTTAAAGCGGGCAACATGGCGATGACAATAGGGCATTGCATCTTTACGTTGATAATAATATTGATGATAATTTTCTGCTGGCCAAAAAATACTAACGGGTAATAGCCGCGTACTGAGGTCATAATCCATAGCACTGAGCTCATCCATAACAGCTTGTGCACAGCGTTTTTGTTTATCATCATAGTAAAAAACAGCGCTCAAATATTGTGGACCTAGGTCTGGACCTTGGCCATTTTTTTGAGTAGGGTCATGAATTTCAAAAAAGTATTGGATGACTGTGGTTAAATCGGTTTTATCGCTATTAAATACGATGCGTAGCGCTTCATAATGTCCCGTCTTTTGACCACAGACGGCATCGTAAGAGGGCTGTTCTAAAGAGCCACCGCTATAACCGACTTCGGTTTTGAGTACACCGGGTAAACGTTCTAGATAATATTGCACTCCCCAAAAACAGCCGGCAGCAACGATAATTTCTTCTGTTTCTAAAACATCTTCATCGGCAACAAATTCTATAGCTAAACCGTTGACGCAATGGCGTAAATTATTTGCAGTTAAGTGTTCACCACCAAAGACATGGCCTAAATGGGCGTGGCAATTCTGGCATAGGATTTCAGTGCGGCGGCCATCGGCATCGGCTTCTCGCAGCACACGTCCCGGTAATTCGTCGTCAAAACTAGGCCAACCGCAATGGCTGTTAAATTGAGAATCGGCACGAAATAAGGGTTTACCACAGGCGCGGCATAAATAAGAGCCGTGTTGCAAGGGATTTACATAATCACTAGTAAATGGTGGCTCTGTGCCTTTATCGCGCACAATGTGCAATACTTCAGGGGTGAGTGACTTATATTTGAACATAGATTAATGCCTTAAGTATAGGGTTCGACAAGCATAGGTTTATCCAGGTGAATTTGCAAGCTTAAGGGCGGATCGGATACACTTAAAAATGTTAACAATAGTGGATTACTAACATGACCGAATCAAAAAACATCGTCTCACATGGTACCAAAGTCTTGTGGTTTTTAGTTATGACCTATACGGTCACTATTTTGCTGGCCAATTGGTTTGATATACGCTTGGTACAAATAGGTCCATTCATGACCGACGCGGGTACTTTGATTTTTCCTTTATCCTTCATAATTTCCGACACCATTACCGAAGTGTATGGATACAAAGAAGCGCGGCGTGCCATTTGGTGCGGATTTTTATTTAATTTATTGTTTTTAGGATATGGATCTTTAGTGACGCATTTACCTAGTCCAGATGTCGCACCTTATAATCATGAATTTGATACCCTGATGACCTTTGAATGGCGCATTATCATCGCTTCTATCATCAGCTATTTCTGTGCAGAACCTCTGAATGCCTATATCTTGGCAAAACTAAAATTACATTGGCAGGGTAGACATATGGCGGCACGCTTTGTTTCGTCCACGCTATTTGCTTCTGCTGTAGATACAAGTGTTTTTACCAGCCTTGCTTTTTATGGCTTAATGCCCACAAAAGCCTTAACCACTATGGCTCTTACCATGTGGTTGATTAAAGTGGCCATAGAAGTATTGGGTTTACCCTTTTCATTGCGCTTAGCAAGATATCTAAAGAAAGTAGAACACAAAGATATCTACGATCGCCATACGCAATTTGGCATGTGGCATTGGGAAGCCAAGTATAAAGCAGAAGATAATGGTATCATGTTGGAACCCAAGAAAGAATGAATGAATTGTCTCATCCTACTCAAGACACAGAAGAGCAAGTTTCCGGAGTCATAGAACGCATTACCTTTTTTAATCCTGAAAATGGCTATTCTATTATTAAAATTAAGGTTAAAAATGACAGCGACAGAGTCACCATCGTCGGTGAATTAGGTGCTTTAAGCGAAGGTGAATATGTACATTGTCGCGGGCAATGGGTCAACGATCGCAAATACGGCAAACAACTCAAAGTCAGTGCCATAGAAGTGATTTTACCCGATACCTTGGTGGGCATAGAGCGTTATTTAGGTTCGGGTTTATTGCGCGGCATAGGTGCTCATTTTGCGAAGAAAATGGTGGCTAAATTTGGCACGCGCGTCTTTGAAATAATTGAACACAGCCCTAAAGAATTGCTTAAGATCCCGCAATTTGGCAAGCAACGTTTGCAAATGGTGGTAGATTCTTGGGAAGATCAAAAAATGGCACGCGAAGCTGTTTTATTCTTACAAGATCATGGTGTAGGCTTAGCCAAGGCTATGCGCGTCTATAAAACCTACGGCGCGAGTACTGTAGCTAAAATCAAAACCAATCCCTATGCATTGGCTTTTGATGTGGATGGCATAGGCTTTAAGACAGCTGATGATTTGGCCTTAAAATTAGGTTTTGCACCCAATTCCGTGGAACGCGCTATTGCCGGTATCGATCACGTGTTACAAACGCTTTGTCAGGAAGGGCATTGTACTTATCCGCGTGCAGCTTTGTTGGCCGCTACAGCAGAATTATTATCGTTAAATGACGATATACTCACTCAAGCCTTAGAACAAGGCATCATCGATGGTCACTGGGTGGCGGAATTGGTCGATGAAGTGGCTTGTGTTTATCCGCGTGCCTTGTATTGGGCCGAAGCGGGCGTGGCTAGGGAAATTGCGCGCTTACAAGAAGGCGAATGTCCGTGGCAAGGGACTATAGACAAGAACAGTATTTCTTGGTTAGAAAAACAAATACACATTCGTTTGTCTGATTCGCAGGCAGAGGCTTTATTAGAAGTTTTACAACATAAATTATCGATTATTACGGGTGGTCCAGGCGTGGGTAAAACCACTTTGGTGAATTCTTTATTAAAGTTATTTCACAAAGCACGTTTAACGGTGAATTTATGCGCGCCTACTGGGCGTGCTGCCAAACGTATGATGGAAACAACAGGCTTCCCCGCACAAACTATACATCGCTTATTAGAAATCGATCCCATTGCCCGCGCCGCTAAGTTTAATCAAGAAGAACCGTTACAGGCCGATGTGTTTATCATCGATGAAAGCTCGATGATCGACATAACGTTGATGTATCAATTGTTAAAAGCCGTTCCTACGGCAGCAGCAGTGATTTGGGTAGGCGATAGTGATCAACTGCCTTCGGTGGGACCTGGTGCTGTATTATCCGATTTTATTGCTTCCGAAACGATCGCCACCGTACATTTAACGGAAATTTTTCGCCAAGTGGCTCATTCTCAGATTATTTTAAATGCGCACCGTATTAATGAAGGTGTTTTGCCTGTGGCGCATGGCTTAAAAGAAGCTGACTTTTATGTGATTGCAGAGCAGAGTCCAGAAGCTATCTTTGAAACGGTGATAAACCTAGTGGTAGAGCGTTTGCCACGGTATCATCAATGTTCCGCCATTCAAGATATACAAGTATTATCGCCTATGAATCGTGGTACGCTAGGAACTTTAACTTTAAACAATGAATTACAAAAACGTTTGAATGGCGAAGCGCGCATTAAAATAAATCGTTTAGGCACGGTTTATGCCGTGGGGGACAAGGTAATCCAAAGTATTAATGATTACGAGAAGGCCGTTTTTAACGGCGACATAGGCTGGATAGAAAGTATTGATATGGAGTCGCAAACGGTAAAAATATTATTTGATGGTCGCAGTGTGTCATACGACGTAGCAGAATTGGATCAAATCAACTTAGCTTATGCGATTAGTATACACAAGAGCCAGGGTTGTGAATTTCCAATTGTAGTTATTCCCTTAGCGATGCAACATTATAATCTATTGGTACGCAATCTATTATATACTGGTATTACCCGCGGCAAGAAAATGGTAGTATTAGTAGTAGAACAAAAAGCCTTACAAAAAGCTGTGGCCAATGATAAAACTAAGGCACGTATTACTAAGCTTAAAGAGCGCTTGCAACGAAAAGCAGCCATGCTATAATTCTAGTACATTATAGTAATGCACGAAAATTAAATTGTAAATAATAATAAAATAGTTAAAGGTGAATTATGAAAAAACAACAAGAGAAAAGCTCTTGGAGCGAAACCTTTAAATTTATTGCACAAATAGGTTTCGCAGTAGCTGGGCTTGTAGTGATGGCATTGTTGGTTGGAATGTTGTTTACGCTTCTTCCTGGTGTTGCTGCGATTGCTGCAGGTCAGCGTAATAAGATCAAGAATCGGGAGACTGATTTAGAGCGTATAGATAGTAACACTATAGAAATTGATCTGGGAATAATTGATTTACAAGAATTTTTAGTGGAAACAGCAGTTCGAGAGTATGACCGATCTGTAAAAAAAGATATAGAATCTAAAAGCAATTTATTTTTTAGTCCCTCTGCTAGTGAAGAGAAAGCAAAGAAGAATTTTGAAGATTGCAGAAGAATTGCTTCACAACGTAGCTTCAAACAAGCTGATTTTGGGGCTCAATCGCCTCACTTAGCGTCACCTCTTTTTATGGAGAAAGAAGTGGGCCGATTGTTAACTAACATTTGGCGACCGACCCCTCAACTGAATTCTCAAAGGTATGATTCAGTCAATAAACTGGTTCAATTGCTGGTTGCTAAGCCGAAACTTTTAACGCCCGGGCAAGTAAAAGGCATTTTTGCTGATTGTGGCTATCCTGTTATTGCAGCTATTGTTGATCTTATACATAACACGGCTTTATCAGGTAAGTTAGAAAACACTGAAGCGGTAATCAAAGGCTTAGAACCTATCCTATTAGAAATGACAAAGTTCCAAGAGCATATAGCAGCATTATCACCTCAACAGCTAGATAATATTGTTGAAACTTTATTCTGGCGTCAAGCAGCCACAGAAGAAATTTACAAGCAATCACTTATAACAGGGATTAGGCCTGCTGAGGATGTTGTTAAACTTCGCCATAACCTACAGAGGTGGTATAAAGCCTCTACTGATAGAGTTTCTAGCGGCCATACCACCTTTATTTGTCTAGTGAAGACCCATATGTCAGGAGAGGCTAATGTTCGCGAAAACCAAGACTTATTTTTATACTCAAGTTTAGAGATATTTTTCTATGATGGTAAGGCTAAGCCATTAGTTGCTATGGTGGATGCTTTATATGAGCAACGATATAAAAAAAGCAATCCTTCTTTATCTAAAAGCAATGCTGAGATCTACGTTAATCTTTTTAAAGAAGCCATAAAGGTAGTAGAGGGGGATAATGCAGCGAATAAGCTGCTGATTGGCTACATGGATATTTTAGAGAGCATCCACCATAGGGCAATACAAATTTCTGACGCTAGATCGGTCGCAGACCGTGTCAAAGCTACAGCCGAATTGAAAAAGCAGATGGATAAATTAGAAAATCTAGCAGAATCGGAGTCTCACCAAGATATCATCCTCGCGGTTAGAATGGCTCGGCTTATGGCTAGGACTATTCTTTATGATCCTCACTCTGACTCTATTTTAGAACTATATCTTGCTATGATTTCCGCAATAGGGCTATATGCAACTTCTGAGGAATTAGGAGTTACACCCTATTTTGTTGCCGCAGCAGTTGCTATTTTTTCCGCAATACATTTTTTTATAATGCGCAAAGATAATCAACAATTTGCACTGGTTGATAAAATCTTACATGAGGAGAAAGCCAACAGTGCATTATGTAAGGTAATTCTTCAAATAATGCAGTCATCGAGTCTTGCCCAAGCAGAATATAAGTACTGCAATTCTGACAAAAAAGCACCTGCTTTCAATATAGTGTTTACAGCTAAAAAGTCGAAGTTATGGTCTTTGATGAGTGTTGAAGATGCTAATGGTTTACTCACTCTATTGTGCTCTAGGGCTATGGGAATCCCTGTACAGGGTAAGGGTTTGAAAGTGACAGCTCATTTTGTGGATAAGCAGATGTTTTCGGTTTCTATACAGGCGATTCATTTTAGTGGTTTATTGGGTATCTTTAATTATGCGTTATCACGAGGGTTATACGCTTTACCTTCTATTGGTTTAGAACAAGACGGTCTGCATTTAGATGTAAGCTTTGCACAAGATAGAGCAATTCTACTGTATATCAACCAGGCAATATACAAACTATTGACGAGCGAAAAAAATGCACAATATTGGCAGTTAAATCCAGATTCATTGGTAATAGCTATTCATACAGACGCTTGGAGGCTAAATTATCAGTTAGACCAAAATACTATAGAAGCCGTTTTAGCTATGCTTTTGGAAACACCGATTGAACAGCAGAATATACCTACGTTCTATTACCAAATTTTTCAAAAAAAAGGAATGGATTATATCGAAAAAATGCAGAATAGATTGCGAATAGACTGCGCTAAATTGCAAAATTTAAATAATTGGATCCATTTTTATCTACAGGGTAATATTGATTGTAAAATAATAGATCATAAGGTAATAATAAGTTGGAATGTTCAAGATATATTGCCAAACAAACAACTTGAAGCGGAGTCATTAATTCATTTTATGTTGTATGAATTAACAACGTCTCTGGGTATAAAGAGTAATTTTGTTTCATTGAATAAGGCGAATGGCCTGTTCGAAATTATCATAGAATATTCAGCAATGCCATTACTGAGAGATAAGACTAAAAAAGAACAGCGCAAACTATATCAATATGAAGGTGTAGAGCAGCTATTGAATTTGTTTAAATTTCAGCCCGGATTAAATCATACTTATTTGCAATTTGAATCCGGACAGTTAAACTTGATTATTGAATGTAATCCGGCCATGTTAAAAAATCTAGTTGGTTACTTGAAAAAGCAATGTAGACTTGTAGATAAAGATTTAATCATAGTAGCAAATAGAATAACCCTCGAAAAATTACCAAGCAAAGAGAGCATGGAGCAGCTTCCTTTTAGAGAATACATTCAACAAGAAGAAGACGCTAGACAGAAGCAACATGCAATACAAGAGAAATTAGCTTGCCTTAATGCCTGTATACCCGTAAATACTGAGCTTTTAGAATGGACTTTTGTAGATGGTTTTTTTATCCTCACAATCAAGCCTGATGATAAAACAACATTGAGTAATTCTGGATTTTTTCAAGATGATATCAGTGCCTTTGTACAATATAATCTCATGCAAGTTGTGGGTTTGCATGAGAATGCAGAAATTAACCCAATAGTGATAGAAAATAGAGATAGACAATTTATTATCAGATTAGATGAATCTGTTGTGCCAAACGTGCTTCCAATACCAGTTCCTTTTTCGGGGAAGCATTTAGTTGGACTCAATAAATTACGTAACTTTTATCCCGGTGCAGAGTGGGGACTGGGGATTGATAATGATGAGTTGCTAGTCTATATCATTGTAGGTAGCGCTGTTGAGATCGATGAAAAAGTTTTGTCAGCACAGGATTATCTGGCAAAAATAGCCAAGGCTCTTTCTTTGGAGATAGAAGGTGAAAATATTACATCTGTTAGTATAGATGCTGTTTATCTTTTAAAAGAGGCTCATATCATACAAGAATCAGCAGATTTGGTTAAGCAAAATATTGAGAGAAGAAAAGAGAAAGAAAAATCAGAAGAAAAGGCTAAAGTAAAAGAAAAAGAGAAAACAAGGCAGAAACCAAAAGAAACAGGACAAGTGCTTTTCTTCAAACCAAAAGAAGAGGGAAACCCAACCCGATATGCTAGAAAACAAAATTTCAGTGTGGCTAGACCTGATTTACAAAACCTTCAGGAAGAACAAAAGAAACAAATTTTATCTGCACTTGAAAATATCCAATCTACTTTAAAGTTATGGAGTATAGAAAAAGAACGTGATTTGGTTAAGGCTGAAAAGCGTAGCCTTGAATTGTACACAAGTCTTTCAGATTTGCTAGAAATACTAAAGCAGTGTTCTAGACGTTTATTGAAAACAGATGGACTAATTATAGATTGGCTAAAGATTCGACCCAACGATGATGGGCGTGAGGGTATAACAAAACTTCGTGATATGGTTGTTCATTTAATGAATGTGCCAGATCGTGGCCAATTTATTGCGGGTATTGCTTATGACCTTATCAACCAATGGGGAAGTAATGTGCCATTTGTTGATTTTATGGGAATTTGCCACAATGCGCAGAAGGATCCCTTATTCTCAAGGTTAGATAAGCAGGAATGTGCTAATCAAATACAGAAAGGAATAGAGACACTCAAAGGATTCTTTAAAGAACATGAACAGCTGCCCGGTTCCTCTGTTGAAGATAAAATGCAATCTTTCGAAAAATGGATAGTAACGCATACCTTAGTCGTGCGTGCAGCTATTGATCAAACTATTGAATGCTTTAATATCCTGAATAAGGATAATGCTCAAGATGCGAAAATAAAATTGGGTATGCCGTTATATAACCTTTTAATAGAGGCCAAAGTTCTACGTAATCAATCATCACATGATCCAGATGGTCATCATACACAATCGGCTTCATTTGCTAAAGAAATGGCAAGCTTTATTGTTAAATTAAAGCAGCTGGGGCCTCAAACACAAGAAGTACCGATTAGTATGTTTTTTAGAGCAGCACCTGTTGAAGCAAGCAGCGGCCCATCTTCTAGACCATATTCTTCTCATGCACGGAAATAATAAATATCTTTATAAAATTATTATGTTGCATAGATTGACTGGGTTCCTATTCTCCATTACAATGGCCCAATGTAAACTACATCAAGGCTTCTATGCACACACTATCTGCCGCCAAATTAAAAGAAAATTTGCTAACGCAATTACAGCAACGCTTTCATTTAGAACAATTCAGAGCAGGGCAGTTAGAGGCCATAGTCAGTCTATTGCAACAAAAGCGCCTGGTGTGTATACAGCCTACGGGTCACGGTAAGTCCCTCTTGTATCAATTACCCTCTACACTATTGCCCGGTATCACGGTGGTGATTTCACCTTTGTTGGCGTTGATGCGCGATCAAATTCGTCATTTAACGGAGCGTTTTGATATTGCCGCAGCCAGCATCAATACCGATCAAAACGATGCCGAAAACGCCGCTGCACAACGTGATGCTTTTTCTGGCAAGATTAAAATATTATTCATCGCCCCTGAGAAACTCGATCATTTACAATATTTCCAGTTTCTAGTGAAACTGCCCATTAGCTTTATCGTCATTGATGAAGCGCATTGTATTTCTACCTGGGGACATGATTTTCGTCCTAGTTATAGACAGATTGTACGCTTTATTAATACTATAGAAGAAATCAATGCTAATGTGCATGTGCTGGCCATCACGGCAACAGCCAATAAAAAAGTAGAGGCCGATATACAACAACAGTTGGCTTTTAAGCAAGGTCAGGTTGAAGTACAACGGCATAGTATGCGGCGTGATAATCTACAGTTATCGGTGATGACCGCTGATAACGTCAGTGAAAAGCTCTCACTCGTGAAACAATTATTAGAGCAGATAGAAGGCAATGGTATTATTTATTGCGCTACCCGAGACAACACCGAATTGGTTGCGAATTTTTTAAGAACGCAGCAGATCAATGTAATGGCATATCATGCGGGCTATCCTGCCGACAAAAAACAACAATTACAGCAAGAGTTTATCGCGAATCATTACAAGGCCATTGCGGCAACCAACTCTTTGGGCATGGGTATAGACAAACAAGACCTGCGCTTTGTCATTCATTTTGACGTGCCTGGCTCCATTACTGCCTACTATCAAGAAGTGGGTCGTGCTGGGCGCGATGGTAAAGCTGCATATGGGGTTTTGTTATTTAACAAAAGTGACATTAGAATTCAAAAATACTTTATAGATTCAGCCGAACCCAGCGCCAAAAGTTTTCAGCTGATCTTAGATACGCTGAAAGAGAATGGCAGTTTACAGTTATTAAGCATCAAGCGTCACAGTGGTTTACACCCTACAGAAGTTATTGTCATTTTGGCCGAATTGATTGAGCAAGGCTTTGTGCAAAAGCAGCTGGTTTCTGGTAAGCAACTCTATGTGTTAACCCACAAAAGTGGCAAACCCAATCTGTCACGATATGAAACACAGGCTTTGCTAAAAACAAACGAGCTCAATGCCATGATCGATTATACCCAAGAGAAAAAGCATTGTTTAATGCTGAGCCTAAGCCAGGTGTTGGGGGATAACAGTGTCTATAAATGCGGTTGCTGTGCTAATTGTCAGCCATCGCCATTCAAGCTGAATGTGACCAGCTCTAGTGGCATACAGTCCTGGTTATTGTCACGACATGTGCCTATTGATTTGGGCGCTTCGGCCGCGGCGGAAGAAGGATTAGCCCTATTTGATAGTCAAATGCGCCACCCTCTTTTTATGGAATTTATGAAAAATCGCGCGTTACCGGGCCCACTCCCAAAGCTAGAACTCTATAATTTTATCCGCGATATGTTAGCAACATTATCGCAACGCTATTCCTGTGGCGCGTTGTTAACCCTGCCATCATCTACTTGGACCAGTAAACACCTTATAAGCGAGTTTATCGCACAGTATTTGAAAATCCCACTGTTTTTGGATGCATTGCAATGGATCACTACACCAGAGAGTCGTCAGGGTGAGTTATTAAATAACGATCAACGCCGTTTTAATGTAGACAAAAAAATGCAGTTGAAGCTATCCTCGCCACTGCCTAAGGGTAATCTATTGTTATTGGACGACTATACCGGCTCAGGCGCCACGCTGAAAGAAGCTTGTCGGGCAATAAAGCCATTTCTGAATGCCAATCAAAAAATTGTGCCCGTGACCATTGCTTCTATACGCTGGCGGCTGGGAAAGCGTGGGATGATATGACTATTTATTGTACGATATTTCTCAAAGGAAGTGCTATGCTCAGCGGCTAAATCAGCTCTTTTTATGTGCAAATCTATGATTAAAAAGGCTATTTTTTAACTAAATATGTGTTAACTGATAACTTAACTATCTTGTAACAGCGGTTAAATTGCTCTATTATGTTCCATATGTACATTATATGTTCATTAATGGGTGCTTCAGGATGAAGCTTAAGCCCAGGGCAAGGATGGTTAGGATAAGTAGGGTACAACGCTAAAAAGGGGATTAAAATGGAACTAGTCATGAATGTGGATAAAAATGAATGGGCTTTTGCACAAGGAAATAAGCACGGTCTACGTCTGATTAAGGGCAATAAGGATAATCTTACACGCACGGTTAACTTTGTCACCGATTTTGAAGACATAGTACAAACAGAGCTGCAAAAGTCTTTGTTTTGTATTGATTTAATAAATCAAGATATGGCCCATCATCAAAAGGAATTGCGTTTTCAGCTGAAAATACTGAAAGAATTCTGGCGTTTAGTACCCCCTTCAAAAAATCGTGAAGAACGTGCTGTAAAGATAATGAATAAGATATCGGTCAGCAGACAAGCGATTGCAGATTGTGAAGAGCATCTGTTTGTAATAACACAGCGTATTTTGGTGCTACAAGCGCAATTGGCTATGTTGTCTTGAACGTTTGGATAGAGTCTGCTAGAACTTTTGATTATAGAAAATTGAACATAACATATAGATGAAATACAAGGAGATTAAGCAAGAAAGTTTATAATTCCCTCATAAAGTGTTATAATAGCCACTATCACAAATGGTTAGCGATGGGTTATATGGGTGGGTTAAGGTATTGATTGGTTCCTAACTTGATTTATTAACGATTTTTATCATTCTAGCACCTGATTTTCGTTGTTATGAATATTTTTTATGGTGGTATTATTCTGATGTGGTACGAATGGCGAAGATACCGTTGATTCCAAGAAGATATATTTCTAAAAAGAAAAATATTTGTTTGAAGAGCAGATGTTGGTATAAATAGGCGGATTATATTTTTATTATAGGCAATTAAATGAAAAAAAAAGAAATGAATGGCGATTGGATTAAATTAGAATACGGTGTCCACTTAAATCGACGGTGGTTGGAGTCCGGCCTGAAAATATTATGCAGCAATGAAAACTATTATGACTGTGCTGGAGAGAATTTTTTCAAAGTCAACCATAGGACGACTTTATATAAACATTGTATTCAAGGAAAAGAAGAGATTTTGCAATTTGAAAACCAATCAGTCGATCGTATAAATGGATCTGAAATAAATAGAAACAGTTTTGAGTTTGCGTGCGACACTTTTTCTACGTTGAATGAATTTTCTAAAAAGAATAGCGGGTTTTTATTAATGCAACCGATGCAAGGTGAAGAGTTTTATCTTGAAAGTGCGGAAAAACAAGAAATCTTTATGCCATTCTTGCTTGAGAAAAGTAGCAAAAATATGATTCCTGCTTACCTTTCAGTGGCGCTAAATGATTTAACTAAATGTGGTTATTTTAGAGAGAGATTTAATGGATTCAAACGCTTTGTAACTGCAGGATGCTTATTTGGGGCATCATTACAGGCAGTTGACAAAAAAGGCGCTATATTTCCTATCATACAGCATAAGATTGCTTTTGCTGAAGGGGACCAAATAGTTGAACTTAACCCGCCGGATAAAGAATTACATCCTTATGAGCTTGCTCAGTTTAGTTATCTTAAAGACAATGTATCTCTCATGAAAAAAATGGCTAAGGATGATATTCCGGTTGAAGTTTTATATCATTTACCACATATTGATTATATCTTATCTGCTATCAAATTATTTATTCATAATAGGATTTCATATGAAGCTCTTCTGAATTTTTACGTTGCGGTAAAAGAGCGGGCAAAAAAGCACAGCATAATAATCAAGGATATTTTTAAAAATAGCGGTCTTATTCTTCGGTTAGAATCGCCATTCTCGAATCTATTAAAGGATTTTTCTGATAGTAATTATGATGTCATCTATATAGATTGTTTAGATGAATTTAGCAAGAAAGTTGTAGAAGAAAATAAAGTGTATGTGGCAGTTAAAGATGAATTTTTAGTGTATAAAATATTGAGTCCAGCAGGCAGGCAAGAAGAAGGTTCTACCAATATTGTTTACGCAGCAAAAGAATTTCCTCCCCAAGAAACATCTGAAGTAACTGAAAAGGTTTTAGACTTTATCATAGACAAAGGCCATGCAAGAGGATTGAATGCTTTCTTGCTTTATCTTCAGATCCCAATTCAAAATACGAAATTTATTCAGCATAAAAAACTTGAACAAGAAGTTGTTAAAATAATTTTAAATGGACTATGTAATAATGAAATCCTACCTGAATATGCTGTTGTTTGGAAAGATGTTCTAAAAATTGATTTCGGCAGAGATAAAATAAGGGATATAGAGTCACTATTTAAAATAGCCAATGCAATGATGATTGCTGTAGCTGCTAAAAATTTTGAAGACCATGCCGTTTGTTCTTTCTTGCCATTTAATGAAAATCCAATATTCAACAAATATAAAAGGTGTCATGAACAATTCACTTCTGCGGGAATACAATATCCTGAAGTTTTTTCCTTGGTTAGGCTGGAGGATTTAATTTTTTATTCTCGTATATCTACGGGAAATGTTTTTTATTTTCAACCCTGTTCAAGTAAACTGAGCACCTCCTTGAGTAATGGAATGTTAATGCATTATAATGCGCTGGCAAATAAAGAGAGTGTGTTTAGAGAAGATTATACTCGTACGGTCGGTTTTGGTGAGCAGCTTATTAGCGATTCTATTGTTTTGTAGAATTTTGAATATATTTAGGGAAGGGCTTTGATGAAAAGAGAGAGCGGTCTTAATAACACAAAATTACGTAAATTGCTAGGGTTTCCAGATGAAACTGCTAATCTTAGTTTCGACGAGATAGTGTCAGGAGTGTCTAACTATTATGAAAGACTCATTGCAAAAATGCCAGGACATGTTTATTGGCTAGATGCAGATGCGCGTACAGTAGGCTGTAATCAAAATGTTCTAGATTCTTTTGGGCTTAATTCAATTAATGAATTTATAGGGCTTAGTTATGAACAGCAGGGTAAGATAGTTGGATGGAGTGAGGAAACTACAGCTTCTTTTAGAGCAGATACTTTTGAAGTTATTAAAACCGGGAAAGCGAAAACAAATGTTGAAGAACCTCCGGTTAAAGATCCTGATGGCCATTTAGTTTACTTTTTGACTACTCGTGTTCCAGTATTTAATAGCGAAGGACAAGTCATTGCGGTAGTTGGAATTTCAACAGATATTACGCAATTAAAAAAGACCCAAGATGAATTGGCTGAAGCTAAAGATAAAGCTGAAGCTGCCAACATAGCCAAAACAGAATTCGTACAAAATATGCAGCACGACATACGTACACCATCAGCGGGGATGTGGGGCGTTCTGGATATGCTGACCAAGACAGAAACAGACAGTCACAAGAAAGAAGTATTAAATATGGCGCTGAGTGCCAGTAAAAGGCTCTTAGATTTGTGCAATGATGCAGTGGAATTTGGTGATTTAAGTGGTAATGCTAGGCCAGTGCTAGAAAAAACACTGAATTTACGTGACCTCGCTCAATCTGTGGTTGAACTCAATAAACCAGCCGCTTTTGCTAAAGATTTGGTCATTCATTTTAAAGTTGATGCTTCAGTTCCTATGCATATTCTGAGTGATGAATTTCGCATTAGCCGTATTTTAGTTAATTTAGTAGGCAATGCAATAAAATTTACAAACAAAGGAACTGTAACTTTAAACCTCAAGGCTAAAGTAGATGAGGATACGCGTCGTGGTTTATTAACGATAGAAATAAAAGATACCGGGATAGGGATTGCTGCGCACAAAATTGAAAGTATTTACGAAAAATTTACCCGCGCCGTGGCTTCTAATACGAATAAATACCCCGGCACAGGTTTGGGTCTTTATGTGGTAAAAACCTTTATTGATGAATTAAACGGCGATATTGAAGTGAACAGTTATGAAAATGAAGGTTCTTCTTTTAAGCTGAGTATTCCCTTTAAAGTGCGTTGGGAGGATTTGAGTAAGTCCGGTGTGGAAATTAACGAAAGATTTAGCTCCCCGCTTAGCAATGAAATTGTGGAAGAGTTAAAGCCAAATGTTAAAAAAGCAGCACACACTAAAACACCATTTACACATCATGTTTTGCTTGTCGAAGACGATAAAACCTGTCTTTTTGCTGAAAAGCAATTAATGACCGCTTTTACCAACAAAATTGATAGCGCAGAAAATGTGGCAGACGCGCTAAAGAAATTGGCGCTTAAGCGTTATGATTTGGTCATTTCTGATTTGGGTTTGCCAGATGGTTCAGGTTGTGACATTGTAACGCAGATCAAAGGTGTCCCAAAATCGCTGAATTATAAAACGCCTTTTGTGGCCATGACGGCGCATAATGATGAACAAAAGCTGCGACAAGCGATGGATGCTGGCTTTTCAGCAGCAGAAACGAAGCCTTTAACTACGGAAACAGCGGTAGAACTGTTAAATATCTATTCTGTGCCTGGAACCGAACAACCTAAAAATGAAGGTTTGGCAGTAATCGATCTAGCCTTAGGCATGCAACGTATTTCAGTGCAGGAGGAAGGCCCAGCCATAGAAGCTTTAAGTATACTATATGAAACTTTGCGAGAGGATATTCCTGCTTTACAAGAAGCAGAGCAGAACAATGACATTGAAAAAGCCCGTGAAATCTTACATAAGATACGCGGCGGTTTATATTACAGTGGCACCCCTAGATTGGAAGAAACCTTCAGAGTATTACACGATGAAGTAAAACGTAGTTCTGACCTTAGGAGCATAGATCTGCTGTTTTCATTGGCTTATGGCGAAGTGAAGCTTTTTGCTGAAGAATATAAAGAGTTGGTTGAGAGTTAAGCTGTGTTTAAGAGAAGGTTCACTGAACTGGTCAGCCCAATCAAAGCTCGATTTTCAATCTATCTGCAAAGTAGATATCAAGCTGAGAAATTACCAGTGCCCAGCTATGCATAGGCGGATTCCATTTAGCCTTGATGCGTTGGTAAGCACTATAGATTAGTTTAACCAAAGCGCCTTCAGAAGTAAAGGCCCTTTTGGATTTCGTATATTTGCGCACTTGTCTGTGAACACTCCCCCAGGTGCAACTCCTTGTTACTATAGAAGGCTTGATTGTATGTGCGCGAGCGCCTGCTAATATGGATTGATTGCTAACAAATCAAAAATATAGTAAAATTTAGACTGATTATCGGCCAAAAATAAGGAAAAGTCATGTTTGAACATAAATTTGCAGCAAAACCATTTCGACAAACCCAGAAACAACAACGACGAGTTGAAACACGGCGAGCAGATTTTTTAAAACACGAATTTAAACAAACTCAAAAACGGCAGGCTGATTTTAAAATAACGCCCATCTCCCCTCATATTACTTTTGAAAATACCCAAATGGCTATGGGACATAGTCTGTTATCTATCGGTATGTATTTAGGTATTGCTGCATCACCCCGTTATCGTCAAGCGGTTCGTATCGCTGCTTATTTATTCGCTCTCTCAATAGTATGTCAATTAACAGGACAAGCGATGGCTCAAGTGAAAAATGCAGACAGAAAAGACAATGATAATACCCCTCAAAATAGTGATATAATAAATTTCGATACCACTACCACACCACCACATCAACATATTATTGTCAATATAGGCCTAATCAATGATACCAATATGTTTGAATTTGTCAGTGCTACAACATTAGAGGGTAAGGAAGTTAGTGAGAAAGATTTCGCCGATTTACTAAGTAAGATAGAACCGCTACCTAAAGAAAATGAAGTTCACGAAAAACCGATAGATGAAAAAAAGACAGATGAAAAACAGACAGACATCGTCAATCACGCCAATAAATATTTAATATATCAGACGACTAATCCAAAGATAGCAGCAAAACACCACCAAAAAGCTTTGCAAGCTGCTCGCGCAGCCGTTAAAGCAGGCGAGCCTTGGGGAGAAAGTCTACTTGCACAAATATTAATGTTACGAGATCGTGAAGGAAGCGACAGTGCTAAGAAAGAATGGGATGAAGCACACCTTATCATTAAAAAGCTCTATAAAGCGGGTGATCCCTGGGCAGTAGAATTTATAAAAGGAGTGCGTTCCCATGGAAGCTTTATCGAACAGATGCTCTTTCCATTAATGGATGCCACCGAAGATATCGTTGATAGAACAGCAAATACATGGTTTTTAAAAGCGCCTGTAAAATATGCTTTAGGATTTTTTGGTATCGAAGTACCGCCAGAGACTATTGATGCAGCAAGTGATGGTATAGCAGCACCTCCAATGAGGTTGAAAATGTAAAAAATAAGTTCTGGTTCAACTATGTAAAAACTTAGAATAGGTAGTGTTCACTGAAGTGTGTGAAAAGTAAAAAAAGTTCTTGAATGTAAGGCGAATGAAAGATAGGTAGGATTTTAAAAGCAAGAAATTGCTGTAAAAATTCTGTGAATCAATCATATTTAGCTCTACCCAGTAATTGTGAAGGACCCTATATGGTCTGCATGAGATTTCAGGGAAGTTGAGTATCACCCCGTACAGAGCGGCTACCATACTGTTCCGTAACCTATTGAAAAATATAAATGTTTTTATTGCAACTTATTAAAAGTAATGCTCCAAGGATAAACCATACCATTAGTGTCTGAACTTAAGTTAAATAATCTAATCTTTGATTTTATGATGAGTTGAGGTTAAGATAAGCCTGAAAAATTCATAATAATGATTAATTAACAACCATATTTGCCGATATTGAGAAAATTGATTTGTCATCTAGTATGCGTTGCTCATTAAGGGAGTTCTTGTATGTCATCAAATGTTAATCAACTCAATATATCCGCAGTGTCTTGTAGTGACACCTTTAATTTTAAAAAATCCATGCTTATTTGCAGTATCCCAATTTTATTTTTCTTTATAGAGTCACTTAGAGTGAATAGCTTTGCTTCATTAGCATTAATTATAATGCACCACTTTAACATCAATGCTTACCTATACGCTAAAATATCTTCTGCATATCTTTGGGGCAATATACTATTTCTGATTCCATTTGGGATACTATTAGACAGGTTTTCATCAAAATCTATCATTTGCACAGCAGTACTCATTTGTATTAGTTCAAATGTTGCATTAGGGCTATCCAGAAATTATCAGCAGATGTTAATTTTCTCATTTATTGCGGGTGTGGGTGCTTCCGCTGGTTTTATTTTAGCGGCAAAGCTTATTAAAGAATGGTTCCCACCACGATATCTAGCATTCATGGTTGGGATTTTAGTCAGTTCAGCAATGGTGGGTGGGATTTTAGCACAAACACCGGTATTATATTTCATTCAGCATTATTCATGGCGCATGCTATTCTTTGTGTTAGCCTCATTTGAAATATTAATACTTATAATGTCGTTGATACTGATAAAAGATAGTAGAAATCACCAAATTAAGCAATCTGCTAAACAGTCAGTATTTCAAACAATACAAAATTTTTGGTATACAATTAAATGCCCAGTTAATTGGATCGGTGGTTTATTTGCCTCACTGATGAATTTGCCCGTTACATTGATAGGGGCGCTATGGGGGCAGCCGTATCTGCAAACGGTGGATCATTTGTCTGCAGCGACATCTAGCTTTATTGTGTCTTTAATGTTTATAGGCGTTATTATTGGATCACCATTGGTAGGTTCACTCTCTGATAAATTCCAATCTAGAAAATTATTTATGATATTAGGTGCCATAGCCTCACTAATTCTTAGTTTAAGCATTGTTTATATAACCATAAAGTCAACAATTATTCTAGCAACAATTTTCTTATTTTTAGGTTTAGCTTCAAGCGTCCAATCTTTAGGTTACACAGTAGTAAGTGAAAATAATCCCCTGCATAGGATTGGTGTTGCAATGAGCTTTACTGGAATGGTCGTTATGTGCGGAGGCGCGTTATTACAACCGTACATTGGAATGCTGTTAGACCAAAATAGACTAGTAGGGGCAGCAGAAGATGTACTGCAATATGGCGCTGTAGATTTTCAGCATGCCTTTACAGTGTTCCCTATTTCTTTTACAATAGCGCTGTTTTTAGCCTGGGTGCTTCGAGTCAAAGGTAAACAGATGTGATAGTTTGATTTATATAAAAAATATTAGTTTTCAAAAAAACAAGAATAAACTAAAAAATTTAGGGAATACTTAATGTATATACTAGGAATTGGCGATGTTACGCACGATGCCTCTGTTTGCCTAATGAAAAATAATGAAATACTAGTTGCCATTGAATTAGAGCGATTAACGAAGATTAAACATAACCTGAAATTAGATAGTGGCTTATTTTCAATTATTGAACAAGGCAAAAACATACACAATGTTTTAAAGAAATGGACTGTTGGCTATCGTGAAAATCAATTTAATAGTGCAATTAATTACTGTTTAGAATATGCAAATGCCTCCGTTAAAGATATCTCAGCAACGGTGGTCTCGACTTTATATGATGACCCTATTTACGAGAGAAAGTCGGTTCTTATTAATCATCATTTAGCGCATAGTGCTAGCACCTATTATCCCTCTAATTTTGAAAAGGCTGCAATATTAGTGATGGATGGTTGTGGCGATTTCAATAAAGATGGTTCTTCAATTTGCACTTTGTTTGCAGAAGGGGATAGTAATGCCATTAGTATACTAGATACGATTGTCGGCCGCTATGATCATACCCAAGAAGAATTAAAACAAGGAGCGTATGACTCGCATATGGTGTTTACCAATTCATTAGGTGCGTTCTATCAAAATGTTACTATGCTTCTAGGAATGAGCTATTACGGCGAAGGAAAAACGATGGGACTTGCCTCTTATGGAAGAGCCAATCCAGAATTAAATAAAGTTCGAGAATATGTTACTTTCTTAAGTAATGGCAAGCTTGAAATTGACAATAGAGCACTATTCCTATTTGTTAAAGATTTGCTGGATCGCGCTCATAGCCGTTTAACGGAAAATGAATTATTCCAATATAAAGCAGATATAGCGTATGCGCATCAAAAACTGTTAGAGGAAATGGTGTTATACTTATGCACTTATTTATATAAAATCTCACCATCTGAAAATCTATGCTTAGCCGGCGGTGTGGCTTTAAATAGCGCTGTTAATTATAGAATATTACAACAGACCCCTTTTAAAAACATTTTTATTCAACCCGCAGCCGGAGACGCTGGTATTGCTATAGGAGCGGCTTTATATGGCGCCCATGCAATGAACAACTTACCCCGTTCCAATGTAAACACTACAAAATTATTTTCACCTTTTCTAGGTAAAAGCTATAAAGATACAGAAAAGTGCACACTACAAAAAAATAGAATTGAGCAATATCGTGTAAATTTGGCAGAAAAAGATTTATACACCGAAATTGCCAAGCAAATCAGCAATAAAAAAATTATAGGTTGGTTTAATGGTAGAAGTGAAATAGGGCCTAGGGCTTTAGGTGCGAGAAGCATTTTAGCGGATCCTCGTCATCCGCAGATGAAAGATGTGTTAAACCAAAAAATTAAACATCGCGAAAGTTTTAGGCCTTTTGCCCCAGCGATCCTTGAGGAGGAAGTAAGCCGTTATTTTAAAAATATTCATATTGCACCTTATATGTCTTTCATTGCCGATGTAAAAGAAAATGCACAAAATGAGATACCCGCTACCATTCACGTGGATAATACTGCTAGAGTACAAACGGTTAATGCTGAAATGAACCCCGATTTCTATAGTCTGATCAAGGCGTTTTACCGTCTAACTGGGGTTCCTGTAATACTGAATACATCCTTTAATCTTGCCGGCAAACCCATCGTTGAGACTCCGGAAGATGCGGTTGATTATTTTTTAACAATGTCTCTAGATGGTCTGTATCTGGACGGTGATTTTTATCTTAAATGAGAACAACAATAAACTATTTCATACGGATTTGCACACAACCTTTAGCCAAGGGACTCGCATGTGCAAACTTTCTGCCGCGTTTAGCGCCGCGTACTTCAATCAGCGCTTTATCTCTTGAGGGCAAGTATTTGCTGTTCTGAATGTCATCATGGCGCGTTGTGTCGGGATGATAAAAGTCAAATTGAACATTTTTAGCAACCCAGTCTATTAAGGTACCAGCAACTTTCAACTTGCCTTCCAGTACAAGCTCAATAAAAAACTCTAGTAGCATCTTAATTTCCCGTATTTCACTTAAAGTGTTCTTGAATTTGCAAATCGGTTCCATTTGCGTTTGTATCTGCAATGAATAGTATATGGGTTCATTGTTTTGTGGTGAACTAAAATAATCCAGTGCCATGATGGTGGGTATATAGTTTTTAAGTCCATAGGTATTTAAATAAATTTTTTGCAGTGTCGCTGCGGGTGCCGCAACATCCGTTTTCACTATGGGTCTAAACCCAGGCGCTGCACCTATAGCAATGGCAACAATTTGTTTTAAAATAGTGATTAACTGCGGATTTACTTTAATCCCTTTTGCCTCAAGTTCTTGGCTAAACAGCAACCAAATTCTATCAAAAGTGGTTATGTTACGATTATAGGCCGATAATTGCCACGCTTTTTTTAACAAATAATTATGAAATCGTAACCAGCCTATATCCTGGTTATTGGGAGTAAGCCAATCCTTTCCCAAAAAAAGTATTTCATGCATCCATGGTTTTTTAAAATTTTGACTTTGAATGATTTGTGTGAAGACTTGATGGTGATCGTAGAGGGTACTTGGGGCTGAACGTTTGACTCCGTAATGTTTCTTCAGTTGTTCATGTGGTACTCGTTGCGAAATACTAGGCAGCATAAAGATGCTGCGCGCACCCGCACTAACATCCCATATTTGCTTTATAAGATAGGATGCTTTTTCTTCTAAGGATTCCCATAAACCCATAATAACACCCGGTTTAAAGAAAACTAAGGGGATCACCCGCTCACCGGTCTCTAAAAAAACTTCATTGCTGCCAGCCGTTATGACACCTAGAGGCATATTGCTATAACTGAGTTGCTCCTTGATTTCTTCGGAAATATCAGCAGAATGAATAGGATGTGATACACCATCTTTATCCGTAAGATGCAAAATTCCTCCTTTTAAAACCTTGTCACCGTAATTATAACGTACCCTGATAAAAGAGTGCCGAACTTGCCAATTATCTATAATGTCGGCCAGTTCAGGCTCGGCAGCCTTTACCGATTTTCGAGCTTGCTCCCAGTTAATTATCTCTATATTCGAATTATTTTTCATTAAAAATGGCCTTTTTCTCATGAGAAATAAGCAAATTGTAGCATATAAAACATGATTTAGCCACTTTTTTGTTAATGGAAGATGGAGTTAAAATCGTTTTAAATCAATAAGTTACGTACATGGCGATATTTAGTTTTATTATTATTTGCATAGAAAACAGGGTAAGATTTTATAAAAAAATCATTATATTTCAATGTATTATCTTAATTAATCTGAAATTTTATGTTTAATTAATATGACGTTTTACTGCATATTGTTATTGTATACATGTTTTAATAAATGCGCTTTAATTACGATGTAAGAATAAATGTGTAATTATCGATATTACAAAAGATCAAATGATTTAAAAGAATCATGTGAATGTTATTAATTTTTTAAGGAGGAAAGTTATGTTAATTCTATCTAGAAATCGGTCACAAGAAATCATCATCGGAGAAAATGCCGAGATTAGAGTTACTGTTTTGTCAGTCAGTGAAAACCAAGTGAGATTAGGTTTTACAGCTCAAAAGACGTGCCTATTCACAGGCTTGAAATTCATCAAAAAATAGAACAAGCGAAAAGAACCACTCAACCTGAATAATAGAGTATAGAATGCTCTGAAATCCTTCAGAGCGTTCTTTTAGCTAATAAGGAGATAAATATATGAACATAGACATAGATGCGGTAGAAGAGTTGTGTTTAACTAACTATACCGCCATTTCAATACTAGAGCGTTTAGGCATCAGCCCAAGCCAAGAACAAATCAACCTTATGGAATCTGTGCTATTGATGGCCACCTATCCCAAGAAAGTAAATCCTACAACCATTAAACACTGTGTGGGTGAGGATAATCTTGCCTATCTTTTCTTACACTTAAGAAATCAAGACTTGCGTCAGTAGAAAGCGATAGGGGAATACACATTATGGTCATCAAAATAATTCAACTGATTTTTTACCCTGCCCGGGACCTAATAATACCCTTTCACAGTGGTGGAGGGGTTTAATGGGCATTAATTCAATTTTTATAAGCAACCGAGTTCTGAGCGGCGCATTTAAAAGATTTAGTAAGGCTATTCTTGCTAGGAGTTTAGTGCGTTATTTTTTATTTATTAAAAAGAAGGAGATATAGTATGTTGATATTAAGTAGACGAGTTGGCGAAACAATCATGATTGGTGACAATATTACAGTAACGGTTTTAGGGGTTCATGGCAGTCAGATCAGAATAGGCATTAATGCCCCCGGCGATGTGTCGGTTCATAGAGAAGAGATCTACAAAAGGATCAAAGCAGAAAAAGCAGCTTTAACATCTAGCGACGAAGAAGCGCCGGCTTAAGCTCATTGATTGATGTGTGTAACAAGCTCGGTTATTTTGGCTGAGCTTGTGAGCGCATTAGCCCTCTTATAAGTTATACCGGCTACCCTGAGTCCTTAAACAGCTATTTTTTATCTGGAATCCTTAAAATAACGCGCGGTAAGTCTTTCTAAATCTTTTAAATTCTCGCATTCATTGACTGCCATAGAAAATTCAGCTCTTGTAGCTAAAGGCCGTGCGTAGTATTTCGCAAATTTACGCGCCTGTAAAATAGCGAATCGTTCATCTTCAAGGAGATCTTTTAACCGTAATACATGTTCCATAAAAATAGCACCTATTTCCTGTAAACTGGGTGTTATAAATATTTCTTGATTTATTTCTGCCGTTAATTTTTTAATTAACCAGGGTTGGCCCACACCGGCTCTTGCGATCATCACTGCAGCGCAACCTGTAGCCAGCATTTTTTCTAAAGAAGCAGTGCATGCCACATCGCCATTGCCAATTACGGGTATTTTTAAATTCTGAGCGAAAAACGCTATGCTGTCGTAACGGCAAGGGATATCATAATGTTCAGTCCAATGTCGGCCATGCACTATCAAAAAATCCAGCCCCGAATCCTTCAGTACTTTCAATAAGTCCTCATGGAAAAGCTCATCGTGGTTTTCGACGCGAATTTTAATGGACACCGGCAGGTGAGTGCTTTGTTTCATCGCTTCAATCATTTGCAATAGTTTTAATGGCTCCAGTAAAAGGCTAGAGCCAGCACCTTTGCGACGAATTTTTTTGACTGGGCAACCGCAATTTAAATTAATTAAATCAGCACCTAAATCACTCACGATTTTAGTGGCCAACGCTAATTCACTGGGATCTGATCCTGCTAATTGAAAACAAAGAGGCCCTTCCTCACTGTCTTTCATCACTAAGCGTTTTTGCGCCGACGAAGATTGATGAAGCAGCGTTTTACAAGAAATCATCTCTGTGCAAGAAAAAGCAGGTTGACTGTAGCGAGTAGTCAGAACTCTAAAAGGAGCGCAACTAATACCCGCCAAAGGTCCTTGGATAAAATTACTTGAATAGCTTGTTTTGCCAAGCACTAAAGGGTTAAGTTTGGGAACTTTCATTTTTCGTAACTACTCATGTCTGTAGGTGTTGCCGATGTGTTTGAATTTTGCCATATCTACCTCTTAGCTTTGTTTTTCTGTCCGGTTAAGCCGGTAATATAATGTCATCGGATATAGTCGTCACCAGTAAATATAATTGCATCTAGATGGTTTGAGATGCTATTTATTCGGATACTACACCAGATTTTCATAAAGATAGCTTGGTGCTAAATCAGCTCCATTAGCCCAACAGATGGTACCAATATCAGAATTGACAGTTACGGCGTTAAAAAATTCTTTATCTTTTAACGATGCAAATACGCCGACGAAGGGAACCAATTTAGCGATATCTAATTCGCCCGCTTTGCCATCAGCAAATTGCACATATAAGCGGTAACCATCTAGAACCTTTACTTTAACAACGTCAACATCATAGGTACACATAATATTTACTCCAGTGGGGCGATAGGGTGTAGGTCGTGAAACTCTTTCGCCAAATCCCAATTTTCTAGCAATTCTGGTTGGTGCAAGCTCGCCCATTCCGTATAGCATATTGTCAAAAAAATAGAGTCCGGCTTGGGGCATGATGCCCCAAACCGAACAAGATACGATAGCATGAACCCGTCTAGCACTATTCTACTGCTAGACTCTACTAAGCACTGCGCTGGCTGATCTTTTCGCTAAGGGCAAATCCGGGCAGGATTTAAGATTGCACCTTAATAATCAGCTCTACGCAGACTCGCGCGTAAGTTGGATAGGCACGCGTTTCGCGCTTCATTGTCCTGGCATTGTCATGCGTGTAACACCTCAACCCCGAACTCAACGGTAAAATGGTAAATACTCCCTAAGAAGGTGTGCAGCTACTCACGCCCTCGGTCTTGCGAAATAAAGAACCTTAATAGCGGCATTTGTCCACCTCCACCATTTACGGCAAGGCTAGCGCATGATGCGCGGACAAACAGCCACTAAGTAGGAACGACCCTCGTATCGCTCCTTTCATTTCGCAATAACAAAGCTTTATGGTGCGCTTTCTTTATGTGCCATAAAACCGATGTTATGTGGGAAATTTTGACATATCTGTTCGATATGCGTACAAAGTGTGTAGGAATATAGTGAGGACTATATTCGTCTTGTGCGAAAGTACTCAAATGCGTTAATATGCTCATAGCTCGACGTCTCCGATAACTTTAAGAGATGTTCGGGTCAGCAGCTTGCCTGGTGTGCCAACACCGGGCTTGCTGCGCTTACTCCTCAGTAAGCGCCCATCGTATTGTGAGCTCACACTTGTTATAAAACAAGCGCTTATCACAAAGCCAATTATGAACCTTTTAAAATCCTTGTCAACCCCTTTTACGCTGTTTTTTAAAAATATTTTTATTCATTGCATGGCGTGATGTATCTGGTATTACAATCGTTTAGAGTTATCACATCTAAAGCAAAAAAATAGCGGATATTTAAGAAAGGGTATAGGCAATGTTTATTCATGAGAGATAAGAAGCTGTAAGATCAGATGAATAGTTTAAACCATATTTTAGCTATATATAGGGCCTAAAATTGGATATTTTTTGACAATTCTAAATCATTTAGGTGTGCAATCGGTACTAACAATAAAGTAACAGGAGGTGGCAGTGGTTAAAGTTTTATAAGAGAAAATAAATTGTATTTTTATCCTAAGGGTAAAGAGGATTATTATTGCTCTTTGATTGAAGATAAAAAACGACCAAATTACCCTATGCTAGAAACATTATAAGTTTTGCAACTTATATGAAATCAAATAGGGCAGTAATTTTTTGAAGCGCTTAATCCTTTTTAAACTTCCATCTCAGGCTTAATAAGAAAAGAGCTATAAGGGATAGAGATGAGATTGATTGAGTCATTGCTGCAATTTTGAAGATTATTGTATGTTGCATTAGATTCTTTTTGGAGAGAGTTTCTGCATAATAACTAAAGGGTTTTACGATTTGTTGGATCGATGTATCCATACCATGAAGAATGATGTCCCAGTCAATAGAACTAGATGAATCATAATATGGGCTAGCTAAGAGGGCATAAACTACACCAAACAATATAGTCAATATAGTTAATAAACATATCGGTTTTGATATGCTTTGACCATAAGTTGTTGTTTTCTCATAAAGCCATGAAGCAATTCTGATGCAGTGCGGCTGAGCTCCGCTATTTCTTTCGCTTTTTTGCATTAATGCATAAAACATATTCACATAGTCTCTTGATTTTAGATTTATCATTTCTAGGTATATAGTTCTATATGCATGTGCAGCTTCCAGGCTAGATGTATCTTTGAAGTTTCTTTGTTCTGGGAAAATTGTGTGTTGATGAAATTTACAGCCATAGAAAAAAGGCGCTTTATAAAAAATAGACGAGGAAAAATCGGTTTTTGCAGTGAATATTCTATTTTCAAAGGTTGATGTATTGAATTTACAGTTGATGAAAGAGATACCCCATACTTCATTGATAGGTTCTTTTTTAAAATGGCTAGAAAAATAGGTTTCTGTTGTATTTTGTAGGTTTGTGAGGAAGGCAAATACGCGGGCTGGATAAGGAGATCCTTGATATGAAAAATCGACTTCTTTTTTAAAGGTGACATCTTTAAAGATACCGTCAGGAGGAAATACGGTGTTAGTGAAAGTTGCATCTTTGCAGAAAGTGACGCTCTCGAAAACTGTCTTTTTCTCGGTAGCTATAAGGCTACAAAAGGTAGTCCAATAAAAGAGAACAGCTTCACGGAACTGCGTTTCATAGAAAATTGTTAAGTCCATGGTGCAATTAGTGAAAATTGTTTTTGAGTGAAAGTTTGTATTGTTAAAACTACTGTCTTTTAATGTGCAATCTATAAATATAACTGATTCATATAATATTGCGTTACTAAAGTCAATGTTAATTGTGCCACTCTTAAATATTATTTTCCCAAAAAATTCGCAATTCTTTAAGCTAATACTGATATCTGATTTACAGGTAGTATAAAGTTCTTGAGGAATTTTGAATTCTTTCGGAAACTTGGTATAAGAAAAATCAACGATCTCTTCCTGGTTTTTTGTCGCCCATTTTAAAATATGCTCAATTTCCTCATTAAAATGGACTATGGATGAAGTGTTGGCCCAAATATTTTGATCTGGATTGTGAAACATGCACCATTTTTTACCGTCATAGTCAAATAATTTACTTTTTTCATATTGACATTTAATTTTGCCATCTGTGTTTTCGTAGCACACATGGCATGTTTCATTATTGTTTATTAGTCCCATGGATATCATTTAACACCCACATGTAGGAGAGTAGCTTCCATCACAACAAACAGTTCTACCACTACTACAACCACAAACCCCTTCATGCCACGAACAACAACCGCTTCGATTTAAAGTTTTGATTGGAGTTATATAAGAAGCGACATTTAATTCTTTTTCATCACCGATTTTTAAATATCCTAATTGATACCATTGTTGATGAAAAATATCTTTTGAATCGCATAGCTGTTCTGTTGTTGCTGCAATAGCGCTGATCGCGAATGACATCAAAAATAAGATAACCAAGCTGAAAAAATGATTTTTATACATTTTATTTAGATCCTTCTAGCTAAAAACCGCGAGCATCCTGCATTAGCACCAACAAATAAGCCATATTTAGAAACACACGTAACTCATTGAATCAAAAATGGTGGCCAGAGCGGGAATCGAACCTGCGACACAAGGATTTTCAGTCCTCTGCTCTACCGACTGAGCTATCTGGCCATAAATGCGGTAAGGGCCATATTAGACCTTGACTGGGGGGTTGGAGTCAAGGGGGGGAAGCAAAAAAAAGTGTAACTAGGCTATGTGACCGTTAAAATCGTTAATTCATTCATATTTAAGGTCATTTTAAACGCTAAGGCAGCAAAAAGGTTAATAAAAGCACAAAAAAAGGCTGGTAGAAAGGTTTCATACCTGCTATGCTTACGAATTAGTGATAATGACTATTTTTTGCTCAGTTTACATTGAGCGTAGTCTTTAATTGTAGGAGTCAATCATGTCCAGAAAATTGGCGCAAGAAACAGTTGTGACCACCAGTGTAGTCGGTTTACCCGGTATAGCCCCATATCAGGCTAAAAAAAGCGAAAAATACATGAGCGAAGGACAGCAACAGCACTTTCGTGTTATATTAGAAGCGATTAAACAGCAGTTAATGGAAGGCAGCGATGCCACCGTTGAACGGCTGCGTGGCGGCGATAGAGAGTTGGCGGATCCTGCGGATCAAGCTACTCACGAAGAAATCGTTGCTTTGATGTTACGTGCCAGCGATCGTGAAGGCAAATTGTTGCGTAAAACGGAAGAAGCATTACAGCGTTTGGACGATGGCGAATATGGCTATTGTGAAAGTTGTGGTGAGGAAATTGGCATTCGACGCTTGGAAGCGAGACCAGCGGCGACCTTGTGCATCGATTGCAAAACATTGGATGAAATTCGCGAAAAACAGAGGGGGAGCTAATCATGACGTATTTTTATGGTTTGTTGAATTTGTCATTATGGCAATACATCGTAGTAACCTTGGTGCTAATGCACGTTACCGTCATTTCCATTACACTTTATTTACATAGAACTGCAGCACATAGCGCTTTAGAATTGCATCCTATCGCAGCACATTTTTTTAGATTTTGGTTGTGGTTTGCTACTGCCACAGTTACCAAGGAATGGGTGGCGATACATCGCAAACACCATGCTACCAGTGACACAGAAGCCGATCCCCATAGCCCACAAATTTATGGCTTGAAAAAAGTGATGACACAAGGCTATGAACTCTATAAAAAAGAATCAAAGAATAAAGAGACCCTAAGCCGTTATGGCCACGGAACACCCGATGATTGGCTAGAACGTCATATCTATACACCGCACAGCAGTTTGGGTATAGGTATTTTGTTTGTAGTGAATTTAGTATTATTTGGTCTACCGGGTATCGTGATTTGGGCAGTACAAATGATGACTCAGCCTGTATTAGCTGCGGGTATCATCAATGGTATGGGCCATTATATTGGCTATAGAAATTTTGAGACACCGGATGCATCTACCAATGTTATGCCCTGGGGCATCATAGCGGGTGGGGAAGAGCTGCATAACAACCATCATGCCTTTGGTGCTTCGGCAAAACTATCAGTGCGTAAGTTTGAGTTTGATATCGGTTGGATGTACATACGCGCATTACAATTTTGTAAACTGGCAAAGCCCAGACGTGTTATACCGAAATTGGAACAGAGTGATTTTTCCAAGGATATCGATGTTTCGACCATAAAGGCATTAGTAACACATCGCTTTCAATTATTAAAACAGTATGGTGAAACAGTGATACAGCCTATTTTGAAAAGACAAATGCTACTAGACAAAAAGCAACGTAAATTGTGGCGTCAAGCGCAAGATTGGTTAAATCGTAATGACGAACGCAGCATCGATCCTAGCAGCCGTAAAAGCATGCAAGCCTTGGTATCTTCTTGTAGTGAGTTAGATATCGTTTATCAATACAAGCTGCGTTTACAAAACATTTGGACTAAGACAGTGAGCAATAATGCTGAATTGGTGCAACAACTAAAACAATGGTGCGTCGATGCTGAAAAAGCCGGTATTCAAACGCTACGACAATTTTCCTTAAAACTGACGATGTTGGGTGCTGCGAACGAATGACGGTGGAGCGACTCAGTTTTCAGGCTATTATTCAAAAATTACAACAGTTTTGGCAAGAGCAATCTTGCCTCATACTGCAACCACTGGATCTAGAAGTGGGTGCAGGTACCTTCCACCCACAGACTTTCTTAAAATCTATAGGCCCTGAGCCTTGGGCTGCGGTCTATGTACAACCCTGTAGACGACCCACCGATGGCCGCTATGGGCAAAACCCTAATCGGGTACAACACTATTATCAACTGCAAGTGATTCTAAAACCCTCGCCCTTGAATATCCAAGAGCTGTACCTAGACTCATTGCGCGTCTTAGGCATCGATCCCTTAGTACACGACATTCGCTTTGTGGAAGACAATTGGGCTTCGCCTACCTTAGGTGCCTGGGGTTTGGGCTGGGAAGTGTGGCAAGATGGTATGGAAGTCAGCCAATTTACCTATTTTCAACAAACCGGCGGCTTAGATTGCAGCCCCGTTACGGGCGAATTGACCTATGGTTTAGAGCGTTTGGCCATGTACCTACAAGGCGTAAATAGCATTTTTGATATCCTATGGCATGAGGGACCTTCTGGCCCCATCTATTACGGCGATATTTTTCTACAAAACGAAGAAGAAATGTCGCGTTACAATTTCGAGTGTGCCGATGTAGACGCCTTATTCAAGCAATTTGAATATTACGAAACAGAAGGGCAGCGCTTACTGGAAATAGGGTTGATATTACCCGCTTATGAGATGGCCATTAAGGCCTCGCACGTATTTAACTTATTAGATGCACGTCATGCCATTTCGGTGACGGAGCGGCAGCGTTATATTTTACGGTTACGCACACTGACTGTGGGTGTTGCCAATCGTTATTATGCTTTACGCGAAGAACAAGGATTTCCTTTATTAAAAGCACAGCAGCAAGGACGGCACCATGTCAAAGAGTGATGATTTTTTATTAGAAATTGGCTGTGAAGAATTACCCGCTCGTGCACAAGCGATTTTAATCAATGCATTAGCAAAAGGTTTTGAAACGGCTTTAGCCGATTGTGGTTTAGCACATGACACTATACATCCTTACGTTACGCCACGCCGTCTTGCTGTGTTCATTGAAAAACTGCAAAAACAAACATCCCCACAAAAAGTAGAGCGTAAAGGGCCTTTATTAAGCTTGGCTCTAGACGCACAAGGTAAGCCTACGCCTGCAGGCTTAGGTTTTGCTAAATCGTGTGGTGTTGAGTTTGCAAATTTAGAGCGCATAGCCAGCGATAAAGGCGAATGTTTATATTATTGCAGCGAAATGCCCGGACAAATGACAACGGAACTGTTGCCTGCATTGTGTAATAAGGTGATAGCCGCTTTGCCTATCGCTAAAGCAATGCGTTGGGGGGATTCCGAGGTCAGCTTTGCGAGACCCGTGCATTGGATCGTCTTATTATTAGGTAAAGAAATTATTCCTGCAAAAATCTTAGGCCAAAACAGTGATCGCCTGACCTATGGCCATCGCTTTCATCATCCACAAGCGATTTCTTTGGATGAACCTAAACACTATGAATTAGCATTGCAAAAAGCTTATGTGGTGGCCGATGCGGAAAAACGACGCGCATTGATCGTTCGCGGCTTGAAAGAGGTTGTAGCCACGGTCAAAGGCGAAGTAACCCTCAATGAAGAACTCTTAGATGAAGTGACGGCTATTGTAGAATGGCCAGTGCCTTTTTTGGGTCAATTTGATAAACACTTTTTAACAGTGCCGCATGAAGCTTTAATTTTAGCGATGCAGCAACACCAAAAAGCATTCTATGTACACGATAAAGAACAAAAATTATTGCCTTATTTTATGGGCGTCAGCAATATAGAAAGCGGCGATCCCCAGCACAACG
>JAJXVU010000036.1 GCA_021781965.1 Pseudomonadota bacterium | reverse complement strand
CTTGTTCAAAGAAAACAGCATCAATCATAAAAATGGAACAATGTTTGTACGATGAAATTTAAATGTTTAAGAAACTTAGGTTTTTTAAAAGTTAACTTTTTTTCTATTTTTCATGCGATTGCCATGGATAATGCCATCATCTAGAAAATTGATGGGCTTACCATCCGCCAACAGATAGAAGTAATTGTCATTACTGCTATATCTAGCATAATGCTCAAAAATATCAGCACGGATATAATGCTCTTTGATATAAGTCATATCAAATTCAACTTGCTTTGAACTGCAACTCACCTATGCACAGCTATGTTCTCGTCGAAACCTACAATACGCTTTTTGCAGATCTCTAACACAGCTTAACGACATGCACGCCCAAAAAGTAAGGATGGCGTTACGTCTACACGTTAACTTTAATACTATCCGTTACGCTTCATGCACCTAGGCCCTTACTTAACGAACTTAAGATGAATGTATTTACCGCAAGAAACTCCATGACCAGTTTCCGGTTTACGAGACAACCCTAAGCGGCACGTTCCATCCCTCAAGCCGTTTTATACTCTTCGCATGTGCTTCTTAGGCTTAAAGCCTTCGCCCATCTCGCACCAGTCATGTAGAGTACTACACTCCTGGTGCTCGCGAGCTAGTCTTCTCGCCTAAAAATCAACTGCTTGAGTATATGCCTAGACTAACGTAAGAGTAGAAACTAAAGCCACTAAGCGGGCATTTCTCGCAAATGTAAAACACCCTTTCGCGTAATTAAACACGATAAAGCGTAATACAATGTTGAAAAATTGGCATATTTGAGTAATATGCTTACAAAGTGTTTGGAAATTGCGCCGAGTGGACGACAATTCCCTTGTGCGGACGCGTTGATGTGAGCTAGAATATTCATTGCTGTTACAATCTCCTCTTGTTGATTGTGATGGTTAGCGCTGGGATTTGGTGGTGATACACCAGCCCGGCGCGCTTACTGCCCCCAGTAAGCTCCACCGCAGAATGATCCCCAACCGTAGTGACACGATTTATTATCATTCACGAATACATATTAGGCCTTAGCTTCAAAGTTTGTCAATAGCTTTTTGTCATTTTTTTAAAATATTTTTATAACAGCCGATGAATTTGGCCTAACAAATAAAAAGGCAATGAATAAAGTTGATATTCTACGGCTGTGCCATTGGCGAGATGACTGTTCACTTTTACCAAACTAGGTTTATCCGAATTTATTCTAAGCGCGCGCGATAACTGCTTTAACTGCATAAATAGGTGTAATGATTTTAAACTGCCTGTAGTGCCCGATTTTACTTCAATGGGAAGTATGCCGTTTTCATGCTGAATAATATAATCAATTTCAGCTGAAGAGCCTTTCTTATCTCGGTTCCAATAATATAAGGTAGGATTAATATAAGGTGGCTGAATGGTTCTGAGTAACTGCCCTACAACTTGTTCAGCAATAACGCCTTTATTAATGAAGTTAATATCGTTTATAGAGTCTATACCTTGTAAGTTTAATCCCAAAGCGATAGACGCTAAACCCACATCCAATAAGATAACCTTAAATGTTTTGATATCCATTTCAGCGCCCAGCGGCAAACCATTCGCAGCACAACTATAGATAGGATGACAAATTCTAGCCTGTATTAATAACTTTAAAGCCGCTTTAACCGCCGCTGATTGCACATCTGAATTAATACGGCTATATTTAAACTTTTCTCCTAAGAGGTGCGGTGTTTGCATTAATACTTCGTCTAAACGCATTATGGATAACTTTCCCGCATACTTGTTAAAGTCATCCCTATAGGTTGTCAACAAGTTATACTGTATTTGTTGTGCGGTTATTATGTTTTTCGTCTCTTGCCATGCCGAAACGGCGGCTGGCAACCCACCCACAATAAGATATTTCTTAAATTCCATTATGAACTGTTGATGGATAATATCTGGAATTTCACTTTGCCACGTATATTCTTTTAAAAACTGCAATCGTTGCTCTTGACCATCTGCCAATAAAAACTCTTCGAAAGAAAGCGGCTCTACATATAAATAGTGAATTCGGCCAACGGGCATACTGAATGAAAACTCATTGAGCATAAATTCCAACAAAGATCCCGCGGCAATAATAGCCAACTCGGGCATTTCTTCAGCAAACCAACGCAAAGTAGCAAACACTTCGGGCGCTGCTTGAATTTCATCCAAAAATAATAAACTATTTTGAGGGTGTATCGTTTTATTCTGTAGGCCGCTGATGTTATTTAAAATGTGCGTGGGGTCGTTTTGGTTGAATAGGCTTTTTAATTGCGGTGAACGTTCAAAATTGAGTTCTATCAGTTGCTTGCCGCTCGTCTTTGCAATCTCTCTAGCCAGCCAAGTTTTACCCACCTGACGAGCGCCGCGCAGCACCAACGGTTTACGCTGCGGCGATTGAATCCAGTCTTGCAGATATATTAAAGCTATTCTGTGCATAATTTGCCCGCTATCTTATTTGCTACCCCTTATTTTAGCAGATAATTCACACAAGTCAAGAAAAGACAGGGCTCTTTTCTGTAGTAAGCACAAAAAAGAACCCTGTCTTTTCTTGACTTGTGTGAATATATAGATCTCATAAAAACTTGCTATTTATAGCTAGCAACAATACCAAAATTAAGCTCAGCCCTCGTGCGCCGCACCCCAATTGTCACCATAACCCATATCCACAACTAAAGGTACTATTAACTGAGCAACACCCTCCATTGCCGTGCGTAAAGCGGGTTGGGCTAGTTCTAAATGATCTCTGCGTACTTCTAAGACCAACTCATCGTGCACTTGCATGATCATGCGTGCGGCAATGTGATCTTTGGCAATCGCCGCATCGACGCGGATCATCGCTTGTTTAATGATATCAGCCGCACTGCCTTGCATAGGCGCATTAATAGCCGCTCTTTCTGCGGCGCGTTGCAAGCCTTTATTCTTAGATTGAATGTCGGGTAAATACAAACGCCTGCCCCAAATGGTTTCTACATAACCTTGTTCGCGTGCTAAGGAACGAGTTCGTTCCATATAACGTGCCACGCCGGGGTAACGCTCAAAATACAGATCCATATAACGTTTAGCGGTGTTATTGTCTACATCCAATTGTCGCGCTAAACCAAAAGCAGACATGCCGTAGATTAAACCAAAGTTAATGGCTTTAGCATGACGTCTTTGCAAAGAAGTAACTGCATCGCGCTCTACTCCAAACACTTCAGCAGCAGTAGCACTATGTACATCTAAGCCTTCCGCAAAAGCTTTGCACAAGCCTTCATCCTTAGATAAATGCGCCATGATGCGCAGCTCTATTTGCGAATAGTCCGCATCCAACAACACACAACCGGATGGCGCAATAAAAGCCTGGCGTATGCGCTGCCCTTCTACAGTGCGTGTAGGAATGTTTTGTAAATTAGGATTAGACGATGACAATCGCCCTGTCGCCGCACCCACTTGATGATACGAAGTATGCACTCGTCCGGTGTGTGGATTAATTTGCAAGGGTAAGGTATCGGTATAAGTGGATTTTAATTTACTGATGCTGCGATATTCCAAAATAATCTTAGGTAAGGGGAAATCATGCGCCAACTCTTGTAGTACCGATTCCGCTGTAGAGGCCTGCCCCGTAGGTGTTTTCTCCAACACGGGCAAGCCCATTTTTTCAAACAATACTTCTTGCAGTTGTTTAGGAGAGTTGATATTAAAAGAAACGCCCGATATTTTAAAAGCACTTTCTTCTAATTCTTGCAATTGCTTTTCAAAAACGATGCTTTGTTGTTTTAGCTTCTCACCGTCTATTAGCACCCCCGTTTGCTCCATACGTGCAATGACGTTGATCACAGGTTCCTCTATGGTTTCATAGACCTTTAATAGTATTGGCTGTTGTTGCAAACGTGGATAAAAATAGTTATGTAAGCGTAAAGTCACATCCGCATCTTCGGCCGCATAGGTGGTCGCTGTATCTAAAGCGACTTTATCAAAAGTTATTTTTTTAGCGCCCTTGCCCGTAACTTCATCGTAGGTAATAGTACGATAGTCTAAATATTTTAAAGCCAGACTGTCCATATCATTGCGATTGCCTGCAGACAGAATAAAACCTTCCAACAAGGTATCCATTAAGAATCCCTGTATAACAATGCCATAGCGAGAAAATAGATTGATATCGTATTTAATATGATGGCCTATCTTAGTTAAAGTTTTATCTTCTAATAAAGGCTTTATTTTCTGTAACACTTCATCACGGGGCAATTGCGCAGGAACATCGTCGTATTGATGCGTTAAAGGCACATAAGCGGCTTCATATTCAGACACAGCAAAAGATAAGCCAACGATATTGGCGCGCATAACATCTAGATTGTCGGTTTCGGTGTCTATAGCAAATATTTTGGCTTTTTTTAATTTTTCTAACCAGGACTCTAAATCCTTCCAGCTGAGTATGCACTCGTATTGTGCTGTGACCGTAGGCGCTTTGGGTTTAGCGCCACCTGCTACGTCTTTTAACCACGATTTAAATTCTAATTTTTCTAGCCATTGTAATAAAGCTTCTTTATTTTGCTCTTTGGTGTTAAGTTCCTCTAAAGTGATGGGTAACTTCACATCACAATCTATACTCACTAATTTTTTAGCCAAGGGTAAATAGTCTAAAGTAGCACGTAGACTCTCACCTACTTTCCCAGTAATCTTGTCAGCGTCTTTGACCAGCGCATCTAAAGTGCCATACTGTTGTAGCCATTTCACTGCCGTTTTAGGCCCCACACCGCTCACACCAGGAACGTTATCCACGGTATCGCCCACTAGAGCTAAATAGTCGATGATTTGCGACGCCGTTACACCAAATTTCTCCACCACGCCCGCTTCGTCTAATAATGTATTATTCATGGTATTGATCAAGGTCACTTGATCATCCACCATTTGCGCAAAATCTTTATCTCCCGTTGAAACCAAGCAATGCCATTGACGCTGTTTGGCTTGTTTAACTAACGTTCCGATAACATCATCTGCCTCAACACCGTCTATCATCACTAAAGGCACGCCCATCGCTTTGATCAAAGCATGCAAAGGTTCAATTTGACAAATTAAGTCATTAGGCATAGCTGCTCTATTGGCTTTATATTCCGGGTATAGATCGTTTCTAAATGTTTTCCCTTTGGCATCGAAAACCACCACCAAATAAGTAGGGGTATATTCATTGATGAGTTTACGCAACATGTTAATTACACCATAAGCAGCACCCGTAGGTTGCCCCTGACTATTGATTAAAGGTGGTAAAGCATGAAAAGCACGATACAGATAAGACGAACCATCCACTAAAATAAAAGGATGTTTAGGATCCGTAGGTAATGTAGTCATGGCTTACTCCTCTACAATCCAACGACTGATAAAAGCACGCGCTTCTTCTATGCCCTGTTTTTTAAGGGATGAAAATAATTGCACGCTGATCAAATCACTTTGTTCGGCAAAGCGCTTCTCTATAGCGCGTTTGGTATCTTGCCCCTGTCTGTGGCTTAATTTATCCGCCTTGGTTAATAATAAGTGCACTGCTATATGTCTTTGCAAGGCCCATTCCACGATGACTTCATCGTTTTCTTTTAAGGGATGGCGACTGTCCATGACCAAGATCAAGGCTCTTAATGGCAAGCGCTCTAAGATATAACGCCCTAACATACGCTGTATACGTTCCCGTATTGCCTCAGGTACCTTGGCATAACCATAGCCTGGTAAATCGACTAAATATAATTTCGGGTGCAATTGAAAATAGTTGATCAGTTGCGTACGCCCCGGCAACTTACTGGTTTTGGCTAATTTGCTTAACCCCGTTATGGTATTAATAGCGCTGGATTTGCCTGCATTAGAACGGCCTGCAAAAGCGACCTCGAAGCTGGGATTGTCCGGCAGCTGATGCCATTCGGCAGCACTTTTGATGAAAAGGGTTTGATTAAAATTATAGTTTGTCATGATTTGTCCACATATTGGTTGCTCTGCGATGGTGGCTAGGCTAGAATGGGGCATTACAGAGTTGGCTCTATTATGCCCTAATTGAGGTCTTATGTCATCTAAAGAACTAGGCTCGCTATTACTCATTCTCGGTACCTCCATCGGTGGCGGTATGTTGGCTTTGCCTGCGGTCACCGCAGATTTAAACTTTATGGCCATCACGCTGTATCTATTATTGGCCTGGGCATTAATGTCCTTAGGTGCTTTGGCGATGGTTTCCGTACAACTACGCTTTCAAAATGACATAGGTTTCATGCCCTTGGCACGCAAAACCGTAGGTAGACTCCTGTCTATAGTGACCTTATTATTTTCGTTGTTGCTACTCTACAGTTTATTATGTGCTTATACGGTCGCCACTGGCGATGTGTTACATACCATACTCAGTTACTTGCATATAACCATACCTAAACCGCTAGCATTGTTATTAACAGCTTTGCTATTAAGCAGTGTGGTATATAGAGGCATAGGTGCTGCTGACAAGTTAAACCGTATTTTTATGTTCATTAAAATTGCTGCGTGTTTTTTATTGATCGCCAGTATCTTCCCCAGTGACCATTGGCCAAATTTAGCATTAGGCCACAATGCATATACTAAAAATGGTTTTTTAGTCATGATCACCTCTTTTGGTTTCGGTACTATTTTACCGGCGATTGGTGAGTATTTACAATTCGATCGCAAACGTTTATTTCGTGTGACGGTATTAGGCGGGCTTATTCCCTTAGTGTTGTATTTGGTTTGGGTTGCTTCTGTGCACGCAGCACTAACGCATGAGCAACTGATGACGCTCATGAACAGTGGCAACACCACGGAAACTTTGTTACAACAACTGATCACTATCACCGCTAAACCGGTGCTACAAAGTTTTGCCTGGATATTCAGCGCCATCTGTACCTTTACCGCTTTTCTAGGTGTGTCTATTTCTTTATTAGATTTTTTATCTGGCGCACTGAAGATTCAAAGAACCAAGCGCCCTAAACTTGCCTTAATGGCCTTAACCTATGTGCCACCTACGCTCATCGCCATGTTGGCACCATGGTTATTCATACAAGCACTGGCTTACGCGGGTGTGTGCTGCGTGTTTTTATTGATTGTATTACCGCTATGGATGTGGATTAAGTGTAAATGGCAAAACAATAACTCATTACCCTGATCCCGTCACAAAAATGACGGGATAAGTAAAATCTCAAACGCATTCCCCCTCAATGAAATAGCTACATACTAAATTTAAAAGCTTTTGCCTGAGTTAATTCACGATAGTGTTCATCACGAGTACTAAACATTAGGATCTTCGAATCACGCAAAGTTAAATTTGGATCTTCCTGCAAAAGATTTGAACGCGCATCAGTATATCTTTCTGCCATTAAAGCCCCGAGATCAGAATTTATCCGAGTTAATACTTCTATTTTGCTTAGGTCCTCTTCCTTTATCCCCGGACCAACGCCTTCTACTTTAATTGTAATAAGTTCACTTAAACCCTCAGACGCAATTTGAATACTAAATGCACGTTGAACCTGTTTTGCCATACGTCCAGCATAAGGCTGCTCGGCAATAATCATAAATCTATATATACCATCTTCACTTGCAACCATTTCTTTATTTTTAATTTTCTGTACAAGAATTTTGGCTATGTCTTTTGCTCCCTGAGCCGTCGTTACCCTCCAGTGACCTTCTTCCGCTTTACTATCAATCACTGCAATTTTTTGCCTTACATTCATAGACAAAAGAAGATAATTGACCATCATGGTTTCGGTTACGTGGTCTAAATAGTCTCGAGCAGCTAATCCCTCACCCTTTGTAACAAAAAGGATTGGTTTTTCTGCAGCCGTGGCAACTGCATCCATTACATCTTCTTCATCTAGCCCTTTAGAAAGCTCTCGATTTCCACTTAATGCCCAGACTTCCCCACAATCTTGTGAAAGCGACTTAAAATATTCTATGCGTTTTTTTACACGTGCAGAAGCTGCCCCCATAATAGCAGTACCACAATAAGTTTTATGCCTAGGAGGAAGCGCCGTAACGACACCTAGGCTTGTTGCTAACTCACGAAAAAATTCCCCATGTTTTTCCAGCCATGACTTAGCTTGTAGTTTATCTCTTTCTACGCCAAATTTTCTATCAAAAGCAGTTTGCTGCAAAAAAACAATCAAGTCAACAATATCATTAACTTTAAAGTAGTCTTTACCAAAAAAATTTTTAAAAAGAGATTCTACGTCAAATGTTCCCTCTTTGTGTGCGGCTTCATATGCGGCCGAAAAGTCGTTACAAATAGTATCGTTATCTACATCAAATGGCTTCGATTTAGATAAATAGTCTATTGCTTTGTTAAATAAATCTGGGCTTAAATACCCCGCTAGATCTAAATATGAAAATAGTGTTATAGCATGTTCTTTTGGCAAAACAGAACGAATATTATCGCCATCCTCATTTAAAAGTGAAATACAACCAATATCCAAAGCATTTAACGCTCGCGCCAAATTTATTGGCATACTTTGTTGAACATCGATACCTACACTAGCCATTTTCTCATCCATAATAGTATTGTTGCATAGCATTCTACAAAAATTCACTGCGTTTTGCAATAAGTGTAATTTAATGGTTCTTATTTGCGCCAATAAACCCGCACCTTAGCGATACGAGAGCCTTGTACGCTTTCAATCACGCCGAAGAATTTTTTAAATTCTAAACGCGTGCCTTCTTCAGGTAATGTACCCAATCTATGTAAAATTAAGCCGCTTAAGGTATCTACGTCTTTATCTTCGGCATCGATTTCGCAATGCAATGCTTGTTCCAGAGCATACAAAGAACAACTGCCCTTTACGATTAAGCTGCCGTCTTTTTGTGTGACCCAATCATCTCCAGTTAAATTAAATTCATCCTTAATACGGCCAATCAGTACCTGCAGCAAATTATCTAAGGTAACAAAACCATCATTTCCATCACAAGGTTCTTACTAAGCGTGCAATCTCTCCGATCATATAAAAAGGGACAGAGAGTATATTGCCTTGGCGGCATAATTTTTTTGCTGAGATACGAATACCTAAGGGTAGGTTCTTTTCCTGCAACAAAATCTGTAAGGACTTTAGACGCCCCGTTTTACCCGATTTGACTTCAATAGGAATGATCTGTGAATCTACGTGGATAAGATAATCCACCTCAGCACTGCTGCCTTTTTTATCGCGGCTCCAATAATACAATTGTGCCTCATCGTAGGGATCTTGATAGGCTAACAATTCTTGACCCACAAATTGCTCCGTCAACGCGCCGCGATTATTGAGCATTAAATCGGGATTAAGCAGTAGATCGATGTCTAGTCTAGTGACGCGTTTTAATAGACCGATATCTAAGAACAGTAATTTAAATTTTTTCTCTTGTACGTGGCTAATTAACGGAAGTCCAGCCGCTAAGCTGGCATAAATAGGCGTTATTACGCCTGCTTTGCTCAGGCTATGAATGGCTTCTTTGAGATAACGTGAATCCATATTGGCAGAAATATTAACGTATTTAATTTGTTGTCCTACTAAACCCGGAGTACGATCATAGACCTGCTGTAGATATTTATGATGGGCGCTATCAGCATATTTTGCAAAATCGTCGCTGTAGGTTCTTAACACCAGCGTTTGGTATTCCTGGCATTCGCGCAAGGACTGATTTTGAATAAAGTGATCAGTCACCATAGGCATACCCCCTATGGCCATATATTCCTGTACCATTTGTAGAGCTTTGTCGTGAATAGCATCCGGAATGTCGGACTCTAAAGTGGCTGTATTGATAAATTCTTGTAATTTGTCTAACCCTCTTGCCTGTAAATATTCTTGGAAAGACAGGGGTTTTAAATACAGATACTGTACACGGCCAACGGGCATATGAAAGCCTTTTGCCCCTAAGGCGAATTCCAACAGAGAGCCTGCGCCTATAACGTGCAATTCTGGCATTTGCTCCTTAAAGTAGCGCAAGGCCATAATGGCATTGGGGCAAAGCTGGATTTCATCTAAAAAGAGTAAGCTTTGTCCAGGAATAATGCGTTTTTCACTTAAAATTTCTATATGGTGAAGGATGTCATGCGGTTTTAGGCTGTTAAAGCAACTGTTATATTCAGGAAACTGTTCAAAGTTAATGCTAACGATATTTTGAAAATAGTGTCGTCCAAAATACTCTACTAGGAAAGTTTTACCGACTTGTCTCGCGCCACGCAGCAGCAAGGGTAGGTGTACAGGCTTTTTTTGCCAGGCTATGAGTTGTGCTAAGAGTCTTCTTTTCATTATAAGGCCTATATAGAGCATATACAAATATTATATACCCAATCCTCTTAAAATACAAGGTTATTTTTGATGTTAACGTAGAAAATAAGGGGTTATTTTTAGAGTCTAATGTAGAAAATAACCCCTTATTTTCTACATTATTGCTTACTAAAATACTGTCTTTCAGTTCAATGCTTATTGCTTCACCCGCGGATAAACCCGCACCTTAGCAATACGAGAACCTTGCACTTTCTCAATCACGCCGGAGAATTCTTTAAACTCCAAGCGCGTGCCTTCTTTGGGCAATGCGCCTAACCTATGTAAAATTAGGCCACTCAAAGTATCTATATCTTTATCTTTTGCATCGATTTCGCAATGTAACGCTTGTTCCAAAGCATACAAGGAACAACTGCCCTTTACGATTAAGTTGCCGTCTTTTTGTGTGACCCAATCATCTCCGGTTAAATTAAATTCATCCTTAATACGACCAATGAGTACCTGTAGCAAATTATCCAAGGTAACAAAACCATTTAAGTTTTTATAACGGTTATACACCAGCGCAAAATGAGGCGCTCCTTCACGAAATTTTCGCAATAAATCTAAAGCCAATTCGTTATTAGACACTTTTAAAATAGGTCTAATAAAAGACTTTAATTCAGTAATCTCTCCCTGTAGATACAAAGTCGGTAAAATATCCTTAACGTGGATCACGCCCAGAACATGTTGTGTTTCTGGGTCGTAAACCGGATAACGACTGTAGCGATAATGCATTAAAGTTTTCATGATACTGTCTACGGGCTCTTTAATATCTAACATCACCATTTCTTCGCGTGGCCGCATTAGCTCTGTTACCTTGAGATCAGCAAAATCTAAAGTATGTTCTATGATTTTCACTTCTTCTTGAGTCAATTCCCCATGCAAATGACTGCTGTGTAAAAGGATTTTAATTTCTTCGGATGAATAAGAATCTGTACTCTCATGCGTAGCTGCTAAACCTAATTTCTTTAAGAAAAAGTTAGAGCAACTATTAAACAACCAAATTGCTGGATACATCATCCAATAAAAGACACACAAAGGCACCACAGTCCATAAAGAAACTTTTTCTGCTTGGCGAATGGCTAAAGATTTAGGCATGAGTTCGCCGACGACTATATGCAGAAAGGACAAAAATGAAAAAGCCATTAAAAAAGAAACGATCGAGATTAATTTAACCGAAGCTATGCCTAAGCTTGAAAGTAATGGCTCGATCAAATAAGCAAATGCGGGTTCGCCGATCCAACCTAAGCTCAATGAAGATAAGGTGATCCCCAATTGACAAGCGGATAAATAAGCGTCTAGATGTTGATGCACACGAAATAAGGTACGCCCGCGTAAACCATGACTGTCTTTGATGGTAGCGACACGCGTAGCCCGCAGCCGCACCATGCCAAATTCGGCAGCCACAAAGAATGCGTTGCAGAGTAATAATACTAAAGCTAGTAATAGCCATAAAACATTAATCACGTTGGCTCCTTAGGTTTAAAAATAGTCTATCAAAACGTATCATAAGGATCAACATCTACTGACCAACGTATAGTCCGCGCATTCTTAGCCGTACTTAAAAAGTGTGTCAATTGCGCTAAACTTTGATGCAACTTTCCACGCTGATAAGACCACAACAACAATTGATAATGATACACCTTATCGCGTTTTTCCATAGGCGATGGCGCAGGTCCCAAGCAACGCACGGCTTCACTTTGCTCTGGCGACAAACTAAGTTTGGCGGCGGTTAATAGTGCTTGTAAAGCTTCTGGTTTTGACCCTTGCACTCGAATGATCGCCATATAGGTATACGGCGGTAATTGCGTTTGTTTGCGCTCTGCCAGCAACCCTGCTGCAAAATCATGATATCCTTTTTCTAATAAGGTCGTTAACAAAGGATGCTCTGGATGACGCGTTTGAACCCATATCTCGCCACTTTTCTCGGCGCGTCCGGCCCGGCCAGCGACTTGTACTATCAACTGTGCCAAATTTTCCGTAGCTCTAAATTCAGAGCTGAATAAACCGCTATCCGCATCAATGATAGCAACTAAGGTTACATTCGAGAAATGATGCCCCTTGGCCAACATCTGCGTGCCGATTAAAATAGGATAACGTTCATTGTGAATGGCTTCTAAATACGCTTCCATGCTACCTTTCTTACGCGTGGTGTCTTTATCGATACGTAATACTTCTGTATTAGGAAATGCTTTCTTCAGTACGGCTTCTATGCGCTCCGTACCCAAACCTACCGGCATTAATTCATCGCTTAAGCAATTTAAACATTGCGCCGGCTTATCGCGCACCGTGTTGCAATGATGGCAATGCAAGCGTTGTGGCGATAAGTGCAAAGTCATATAACTGTCGCAATGCGGGCATGGCACTACCCAACCACAATGGTGACAAATTAAAATCGGCGAAAACCCGCGTCTATTTAAAAACAATAAACTTTGCTCGCCTTTCTCCATACGTGCCGCTATTTCTTTTATCAAACGAGTGGAAATTCCTTCTTGCAAACGTTCATTACGTATATCCAAAACTTTAAAGCGTCCTAATTGCGCAGCTCCTGCACGTTCTCGCAAAGATAATGCTGTAAAACGATTTTCAGTTACATTGTATAAGGTTTCTAAGCTGTGTGTTGCTGAGCCCAATACCACCGGAATATTATTTTGATAAGCACGCTGTACCGCCACATCGCGCGCCGAATATTGCACGCCATCTTGTTGTTTATAAGAAACATCGTGTGCCTCATCTACAATAATGAGTCC
>JAJXVU010000002.1 GCA_021781965.1 Pseudomonadota bacterium | reverse complement strand
GTCTTTTAAGCTTTGTTGTCGCGATGGTACGGCACGCGTTTTTAATAACGCTTGCGCTTCTTTACTAAGCATGTGTTCTATGTCTGCTGGGGTATTCACTTGTTGCGTCATATCATTCCCTCGCGACAGCGCGCCAACCAATATCCTTACGGTAAAACTTGCCAGGCCAATCGACCTGCTCTGCCCAATAGAGTGCTTTAGATTGTGCTTCATGCACAGTCTGGCCCAACGCGCTAATACACAATACACGGCCGCCAGAAGTTATTACCTGTTGTCCCTGGCAAATTGCTCCGGAGACAAAAAGTTTGACATCCTTATCGCAGTCGTTTGTGTAATTATTAACCGAATCACCGGTTTTAACTGGGCCTGGGTATCCTTGTGCACACAACACTATAGACACCACCACTCGTTCATCCCATTCTACACTTTTGTCTGTAAGTTGACTATGGGTTGCAGCCCAACAAAGTGTAAAAAGATCGCTTTTTAGGCGAGGTAAGAGTGCCTGAGTTTCAGGATCGCCCAAACGGCAGTTAAATTCTAATACGTATAGGTCATTTCCTGGGGTAATCATCAGCCCCGCATAAAGAAAGCCGCAATAGGGGGTACCTTCTTGCTGTAATGCTTTTAAAGTAGGATCTATAACCATTTTTAATATTTTTTCTTCTAATTCGGGTGTGATCCAAGAAACGGGAGAATAGGCGCCCATACCACCCGTATTCGGCCCTAAGTCGCCCTCATCACGGCGTTTGTGATCCTGGCTAGTAGCTAAAGAGATACTATGCACACCATCGGCCATTACTATAAAACTCACTTCTTCACCTTGTAAAAAAGCTTCGATAACGATTTCGCTGCCCTGATCACGGAGCAGAGAGTCTATAGCGGCGATGGCTTCTGCTTCATCATTACAAATAACGACACCTTTTCCAGCCATTAAGCCAGAGGCTTTTACTACCAGTGGTAAAGGATGATTATGTACATAGGCTTTCGCTGCGTCTTTGTCGCTAAAATTGGCAAAAGGTGCGGTAGGAATACCGTGTTTTGCCATAAAGTTTTTGCTAAATACTTTGGATGTTTCTAATTGCGCTGCTTTTTGCGTAGGACCAAAAATCGCTAAGCCTTTTGCCTGAAACGCATCCGTTATGCCTGCATCTAAAGGTGCCTCTGGGCCGACGACAGTTAAATCGATTTGTTGTGCTAGCGCAAATTTTAATAGTTGTGGAATATCCGTAGCAGAGATGGCCACATTCTCAATGCCGAGTTCCAATGCAGTGCCGGCATTACCCGGTGCTACAAAAATCTGTGTGACTTCTTTGGATTGCTTGAACTTCCACGCCAAGGCGTGCTCGCGGCCACCTTGACCAATGATCAGTACTTTCATAGGGTTTTCCTCGATTTTAAAAAAGTCTAATGCTTAAAATGTCGCATGCCGGTAAATACCATGGCAAGTTTTAATTCATTAGCTCGTGCAATAATTTCTTCATCACGCATGGCGCCGCCGGGTTGAATGATGGCGGTGATACCCGCAGCATGTGCGCTTTCTAAGCTATCACTAAAGGGGAAGAAAGCATCAGAAGCCATTACCGCACCCTGTAAGCTTAATTGAGCATCTTTGGCTTTAATGGCAGCGATGCGTGCGCTATCGATACGGCTCATTTGTCCCGCGCCTATACCCAATGTTTGTTCGTGCGCTGCATAGACGATGGCATTCGATTTAACGTATTTAGCCACACACCAAGCAAAATTCAAATCTTGCCATTGCTCTTTTGTAGGCAATACGGTGGTAACGACTTTCATTTCATCGTGTAATAATAAGGGTTTATCCACCGTTTGCACTAAATAGCCCCCGAAGATTGCTTTTAATTCATATGTGGGTCTTTGCTCTCGCAAGGCTACTTGCAAGCAACGCACATTAGGTTTTTTTTGCAAGATGTTGAGTGCACTTTCTTCAAAGTGCGGAGCTACAATTACTTCTACAAACTGTTGCTCTATAATGGTTTGTGCTAACTGCGCGTCTACAGTGTCATTCATTGCAATGATGCCACCAAAAGCGGATGTAGGATCAGCCGCATAGGCCTTTTGATAAGCTTCTACCAGTGTTTCTGCTTTAGCCACACCGCAAGGATTCGCATGTTTGACAATCACACAGGCTTTTTTGTCTGTGCCTAAAGCGACTAAGCAAGCCCAAGCGGCATCGCTGTCTGCTAAATTGTTATAAGACAAAGCCTTGCCCTGTAATAATGGACTCATTGCCAAGGTATCATGGTCTGTATTGTCTGCGGCTACATACAGCCCTGCTTGTTGATGACTATTTTCACCATAACGCAAACCTTTTTTCTGCTCTAAGCTAAAATGAAGCTTTGCTGGTAAAATACTGTCTGTTTGTTTTCGTTGCAAGAAATAATCGGCAATGAGGCGATCATATTCGGCGGTGTGCGCAAAAGCCGTACTTGCTAATTGCCAATGATCATCAATCGATAAGGGAGTCTTGTCATTTAAAGCGTGTATTAACAATACATAATCCTTGGGATCCACAAACACTGCCACGCGTTCTTTATTTTTCGCCGCGGCGCGAATTAAAGTTGGACCGCCTATGTCTATATTTTCTATGGCCTCTTCAGGAGTACAACCTTCTTTCGCAATCGTTTCTTTGAAGGGGTAAAGATTGACGATCACATAATCGATGGCTTCTATCCCCAATTGCTGCATGATTGCCCTATCTTCAGGTAAGCGCGCTAAGATGCCACCGTGAATTTTAGGATGCAAGGTTTTAACGCGGCCTTGCATGATTTCTGGAAATTGCGTGTAGTCGCTTACATCGCGTATCGGTAAATGCTGCGCACGCAAATAAGCCGCTGTGCCACCGGTAGAGAGTATTTCTACATCATTGTCGACCAGCACTTTGGCTAATTCAATTAAACCCGTTTTATCTGAAACACTGATCAGAGCTCTTTTTGTCATAGTTCTTAACCTCTTTAATAACGACGATATAATACATATACGCTTTGCGCCAACACCGTGGTGATGAGTAACAATAAAGCTAAACCTATTTGTGTTTGTTGCTGTAAATGAGAAGCAGTGACGGTGATGATAAAGACGACTGTCAATTGGCATAAAGTATAAAGTCCAGCGGCACTGCCTTTAGCGTGATTAAATTCACTGATAGCTGAAATCATGGCATTGGGCATGACTAATCCTGAACCCAGCATAAAGATCATATAAGGAAATAAAATAACGCTAATACTGAATTGGTGAGATAAAGCAAATACCGTCATGATGACGGGACCTAGCCACATACTAAATAAGCCTATTTTCAAGCGCGCTGGTATAGCCCAACGTCTTGCTAAAATTATATTTAAACCACGACTAATGACTAACACCACAGCTGTTACTAAGGCCAACCAGCCATATTGTACTGCACTTAATCCCAATTGAGTTTGATATAAGAAAGGGCTGATGGCGTAATAGGCCAGAATGCCGCCAAAAGAAACGCCGCTTAACAGCGTAAAGACTAAAAAAGAAGGGGTGCACAACATTTTTTTATACAAGGTCCATAGTTTACGTAAATGCAAGGCGTGTGGATTACGCGCTAAATGTGTTTCTGGAAACAGGAAAAAAAACAAAGTGCCTATTATGCTGAGATAAGCACAAAAAACAATAAAAACGCTGTGCCAACCCCAATACTGCTGTAAATAGCCGCCGAACACGGGCGCAATGATAGGTGCTATGCTAAACGCCATCATTAAGGAAGAGATGGCTTTAGAGAGTCTTTCGGAATCATCTTGATAGAGATCTTGCACTATGCTGCGGCCCAAAGTAGCACCGGCGCCTACGCCCATGCCTTGGATCAAACGGCCTACTAATAATAAAGAGATGTTAGTGGCGATGGCGCACAAAAAACTGCCTAAAAAACCGATGGCAAAGCCCAGCAGAAAAACGGGCTTACGGCCAAAGCGATCGGATAATGGCCCGTAAACCAGTTGTAAGCTGGCAAAACCGAAGAGATATATGGATAGAGTCCATTTAACGGCAATGGCTGAAACGTGTAGCTTGTCGGCGATGGAGGGTAATGAAGGCACATACATATCCGATGCCATGGTTCCTGCCGCAATAGCAGCCAACAGCAAAATACGAATGGTCCATTTTTTTTGCTCTAATAGGTTTTGTAGTGCTGTGGATGTAGTATTCATGTGGCAACCTTAACAGTGAAAGACAGCATAGGGACTACCCCTACCCGCCCTTCATTAATAGAGAAGAATAGTACCTGAAAAACGACTCTAACAGCAATAAAAAAGACAAAAAATAAACAAAAAAACCAATATAGCCTTAATTTTAAACAAAAATTCGTTTTTCAAACTCTGCCTCAATAGTGTATACTGCGAATTCAATTTGTAACGAAATTTAAGGGGAAAAAAAATGAAGAGGATACAAAATAAAAGTTTATTGTTGGCTGGCGCTTTAATAGCAGGCCTTATGAGTGTAAGCACCACATTTGCGGAAGCTACCATTACCGTACCTACTCCCAGTGTCAATGTTTTGAACAACAACAATAATAATTGGCATTGTACGGCTACAGATTATGATGGTAAACGCTGGCGTTCCGATGGCCGTGATTACAACGATGCGCGTAACAATGCTTTGAATCGTTGTCAGGATCACAGCGGACGACGTTCTAGTTGCAGAGTTGAAAGAGGCGACTGTTCTCATTAAATAGTTGCGATCTAGTTTCAATGCAAACGTACTAGATCTACACGTACAGCATAGTGTCATCCTCGACCAGGCTGCGGGGCTTGGTCGAGGATGACAAAGCTCCTATTACAATTTTCAGTATTCATTCTGCTTTGCATCTTTATGCCGAAATTTTATCTACACTCAACAGTCGAAGATAAGACTCAATAAGCAATTCTTTTTTTTCGGTAGCCGCAGTAAGATGAACATAAAAATTATCAACGGCATCGATTAGAAGTAGATCATCTACAGGCAGGTTATCATCACAATGCTGCTCATGTAAAGCTAAACACAATTCTTCGCGTGCGCGCAACAACGCTGCTGCTTTAGTTTTGGCGACATAAAATTGTACTTGATGTATCTCGCCAAAGACTCCAGGTTTATAGCCACCAAAATTTACAAAAAATAAGTTCAAGCCATTTTCATTGGGCTTTCCTGGACTTAAGCTAATATCGTAGCCATCTACTTGATTTAACTCAACGGTGGAGTCAATGTGTAAACGATGGTGGCTGCCAAACCATTTTGCGACTAATTGTGGATAACAGGATTCCAAGGACTCGCCAACCACAAAGACCGTGTCATGTAATTCAGTATTGCAACCTGGAGCGCGTCCGCCTAATAATACGGCAAAAAGCTTGTTCATAAAATATCTTCCTTTATTCGTGGACAATCATAAAGCAGTATTATAGAGTACTTTACTATAATCATCAATGTTTGTGCATTTTAGGTATAATCAGTTAAAATAGCCGCCACTAGAATACAAGTTAGAGCATTCCAAAATATGAGTCGTTCTCTTAATGACGGTATCGAGCTCGTTCCTTATGATCCGCAATGGCCAGAAATGGCGAAAACTGAGATTAAAATACTACGCGCCGCATTGCCACCAAACAGTATTTTAGACATTCAACACGTGGGAAGTACCGCTATCCCAGGTATTTTAGCAAAACCTATAATCGATATTCAAATTGCAGTTGCCTCTTTACCCGCTATAAAGAAAATTGCGATTGATACCCTAAAAACGCTAGATTACCAATATTGGGCAGAAAACCCAGATCCAGAACGCATGTTTTTTGTAAAAGGAATGCCTCCCTTTGGCGAAAGACGTACGCACCATGTACATATCGTTGAACCTAGTTCAAAACATTGGCAAGGAAAGATCCGTTTTAGAGATTATTTAATAGTTCATCCTGAGGCGGTTCGTGAATATGAAGAATTGAAAAAAGAATTAGCGCTGCAATATACGCAAGATCGCGAAAAATATACTGAAGAAAAATCAGATTTTGTGAATAGAATATTAGCTTTATGCTCCAATTAGACTAAAGCCTTTTATTCCTCTACCTCTAAGAAGTTATTTTCCTCATAAAATTCCTGCAGTTTTACTTGCAGCATTGCTTTGCTGGGTAAGAGTGCTTTACATGCTGCAATATGTTCTGGGGTAAATGATTTATTAAATGTATATTTAATAAGATTACTCTTTTTGTTTGTACAAACCAATAAGCCAATGCTGGGCTGTTCGTGAGTCTTCTTAATACTGCTATCCAATGTTTCCAAATAGAATGATAATTCACCTAAATGACTTGCTTCAAATTCTCCTAACTTTAACTCAATAGCTATCAAAGCATTCAAGCCACGGTGAAAAAATAACAAGTCTAGTAGAAAATCCCATTCTGAAATTTGCAAGGGAAATTCTGAACCTATAAAACAAAAATCACTGCATAATTCAATTAAAAGAGATTTTAGTTTGTTGATCAACGCACGGCGTATATTGGTTTTGACGCGTTGGATAGGGATTCCTAAAAACTCTAGTATATAAGCGTCACTCAATGGGGCTGTGATCCCTGGAGGGTTGTATAACATCATGGGAACTATTTTGCGCGGCAATAAAACAACCCGTTCAAATAAATTTGATTCAACTTGGCGCTCTAGTTCGCGGCTGCTCCAACCTTCTTGTAATGCCATACGCAAATAAAACTCTCTTTCTTCAGCATTTTTACTTCGGCTTAGAATAATCAGATTATGAGACCAAGGTAAAAGTTTTATTAGTATCGCAACTTTTTTATGTTCTTTATAGGTTTCATAAAATTTTTGCATTCTAAACAAATTTGAAAAAGTAAAACCGCGTAAACCGGGCTGCGTCTGTGCAAGATGTAGAACTAATCTTTTTATCGAGTCTTCAGTCCATTCTGCGTCTGCTACCTTATGACTGATGTATTCGCCGATCTGCCAGTAAAGATCAAGCAAGACGGTATTGGCTGATTGTAAGGCATTTTGTTTAGCAGCTACTATTCGTTGAGCAAGCTCAACGAGCTGATCATGTAAGATGGGATCTTTATTCATAGTGTCGCTCCTTCTAGCTTTAATGCATACGCTTCGCATTTGATTCTTAGGCTTTGCTGCCTTCGTCCATCTCGCACTAGTATATGACGGAGTACGTCATTCCTGGGGTGCTAGAGCTAGTTTTCTCACCTAAAAGCTAACTGCTGTGAGTATATGTCCAGAATCTGCTCCAGTTCTGTCCTAGAAACAGGGCACATTATTGGGTAGATTATAAAGGAAAATATTATAAAAAGCAGCATTTTTGAATTTTATCTTGCCTTGATTGTGTGAGAGAAATTTATTGTCTTTTAAATGAGAGTAGATTATAGAGCAAATTATACTGAGGAATTAAAGAACATAAGATTTTAGCAGTAAAAGAGAGCAGGTTAATTACAGTCCGGATCGATCGATCGAGAACTCTAGGTGACTATATTTTGCTCTACCAAGCAACTGCCTTTTAAATTGAGAAGAAAGACCCACTCTTCATCAAAATTGTTAATAAAGCCAGCTTTAACACTGGGTCTTTTTAAAACATTATCTGACCATAGCTGTAATGTAGGGAATTTAGCTAGAAGATCAATAGAATATATCCTGAATAAACAGTCAAAGCGTTTAAAAAGTGGTGCATATGTTAGGTCAATCATTGAGAAATGTTCGCCATTAAAAAAGGGCGCATTCTTCACTTGCTCTTGAAGCGTTGCTAGCTTTTGTTCAACCAAGTGTTTTTTTTCCAAAAAAGTATTCTTTTCTTTAGCCAGCGTCATATCATAAGCAGCAAGAATCAGTGTGCTACCCCATTCTATCCAGGACTTATTCAGATGTTTTTTGATATTATCAGCAGGATATATGCTATTTGTAGGAGAAAGACTATCGAGGAAATCGTTGATCACAGCCGATTCAAAGAGCAGCACATCATCTACTAATAATACTGGAACTTTGCCTAAAGGAGATATTTTTAAAAACCAGTCTGGCTTGTTTCTAATATCTACATCAACATGTTCAGCAGGGATGTTTTTTTCATTCAATAATATTCTTACCCTTTCTACGTAAGGGCAGATACGAAAGCCATATAGAGTTAAAGGCATGTTGATCCTCAAAAGGAGCTTTTAATTTATGTCGCATCTTACTGTATGGACAGTTCTCTTTCAAGGCATAAAAAGTATTAAGATAAATACAGGGTTTTCTGTAACCAACTGATTTATAATGAAATGTAAAGTATCCTTTAATCTTTCCCCTGACAAACTTGTAAAAAATGTAGTAGAACGACACTTTTTACTTGCAGAAAGTGTAGTAAAATGGCAGTTTCTACAAGTAAAAACTGTTGATCTAATTATCTAAATTTTGTGGGGCAGCCGTTAATAGTGCGACAATCAGTGCCATTGTTCAGTTGGCAAGAAGATCGATCGGAAATTGAATTTTTGCTATCTTGTCAGGGCGATATTGTTCCCATAGAAGTAAAAGCGGGCAATATAACCCGAGCCAAAAGTCTAGAAAAATATAAAGCTAAATATAAACCCAAGCACAGCATTATTTTATCTGCAAAACCACCCTATATGAATCAGCAGCAAGATTTAATCTATTTACCGCTATATTTGGCCGAGAAAATTCCAGAATTACTGAATAATACTAAATAATCAGTCTGGCATAGAAAAAGGAATTGCCCAGAAGGTATCTCCAAAAGGCGAGCATTTTATTTCCATTGTATAGGACTATGCCACTCAACCAGTTCTCACCCGCTACGCCAGCCACTTTGCAGATAAGTCTAATAAAGAAATTGTGCAGCTTCGGGACAACAAATATGACACAAATTTTCACACTAATTGCGGTGCCATCGCCTGCAGATAATCGTTGTCCATTAAGACAGAGCGGCCTTTGATCAATTGTAACCAACCATTACGAGCCGTTTGGAAGGTTTATCAATGGAATGTTGGGGTGTTAAATAGGCTACATATTTGTGGATTTTAATTTTAAAAGTAGGGTTGAATTTTCAGGTGCTGCCCATATGATTTAAAAGGGAATGAGTTAGTTTAATAAAACGAGGAGAAAAATATGAGCCGTTTAACGAAATATGAACCACTCAGTGTTTTGAGTGATATCAATAAACTTTTTGAACAAACTTTTTTTCCACAAACTGCGGGTTCCACAGAAAGTTCTAGTCTTGAAACTAGCCAATGGAGTCCGGCCGTTGATATAAAAGAAGAAAAGGATAAGTTTACGCTCAAAGTAGATTTACCGGGTATCGATAAAAAAGATATCACCATCTCTATGGAAAAGGGGGTGCTTTCGGTTCAAGGAGAGCGTGTTGAAGAGAAAAAGGAGGAAAATAGCAATTATTACCGTGTTGAACGTGTATGTGGTAAATTTTTTCGCCGTTTCTCTTTACCACAAACCGCTGATGAGGAGCGTATCTCTGCCAACATCAGTAAAGGTGTTTTAGAAATTACCATCCCTAAAAAAGAAATTGCAAGATCAAAAGCAATTGAAATAACGGGGGAAGAGTAGTTTTAGAAAGAGCAAGGTCGCTTTTACAAGCGACCTTGTTGATAATAATGGAGAAGAAGAAATGAAAAAATTTTTATTATTTATTATTATCTTGGTCACAACATTGGTTTTGAATGCAACAGAAACATCAATTAAAAGCAATATTAATAAGCAGGATTCTTCTAAAATAGTACTTTATGCTGAAGATAATACTCAGAAAATTATAGAAACCTTACCGCTTAGTACGCATACTGAATCTTCCAGGTCTAACAGTTCGCTGGTGGCCGTAACTAATTCAATCAGTTGGTTATTTAGCATTGATTCCCTTTTCTATAATTAGTTTTCTGTTACCATAATTCAGATGACCTCTAAAACGGCTTTTTAACTGCACAATCGTACGCACAGGGATTTGTGTCGATAAACCTGCATTATAGGTTTGCTCAGCACTACCGGGTTGCCATTTAACACCTAATTTTGTTAATGCTTCTTTGCAGACTTGGCCAAACCCACCCTTAATCACCGGTTTATTAATATATTCTGATAGGTAAGATTTAGCATAGATACCATAGCCAATTTTAATTAAGTCACCCATTTCCACAAGATCTCTAAAACATCGGCTAATTTGACGGGGGCTTCCCATGTCTTCAATATCTACACGCAAGACTACATTTCCAGATATCTGCTGGATACGATCTAACACTTTAAATTTCAGACTGTTTTTATAGTAGCTCTTAGCCATGTTACTCTCTTACTATTCGCCAAATATAGACAATTTTATATAGTATAGCACGAAAAACACCACTCGCCAAATATGGACAATTTAGCAGTAATAGCGGCGATTGACTATGAAGAAAGTACATTAATATATTGATTTTTATAGAATTTTTGGACAGATTAGATTTTTCAATTTGGTGGAGGCGGCGGGAATTGAACCCGCGTCCGTAAATTCTCCGCCCTTAGCACTACATGTTTAGCCGTATTATTTAATTTGACTACTGAGGCTCCAATCGGCAGGATCCTAAGCAGCGATGCCCTAAATTTAACTGACTCAGTAGGGCCTACTTTCGTCAGCGGTCCTGTATTGTATTACCCTCACCGTAAGCCCACAGGCGGACTAGGGTGCTGGCGTCGTGCTGTGTTTTAAGCAGCAAACGATGAAAACTAAGCAGCTTGTGCTAAGAATTCACTGTCGTTAGCGACGGTAAAGTTACGATTTGCGATTACTTTATTTGTAACGTGATTTACGAGGTAAGCTACATCCTCGACATGCGCCTTAGGTTTTGCAACCCACGTCGAAACCAGGTCGCCCCCTATACATTATAAGTATACCATGTCTTTAATTATTTTTCCAATACCTTGAGTGTGTTATCCATATCCTTCAAAAAACGGAATAAGGCGTAATAATCTAGCCAGGCTTGGCGGCTATAAGCCGGGGTTTTTTCTAAAGTAGCGGCTTTTTGTTGTAAAATACCGTACCGCGTTGAAAACTCTGGGCTAAATAGGATATCTTTTTCCTTTATAAGCGCTGTGTTGATGTCGTTTAAATCACCTAATATAGCGTCTAACAAAGCCCGCAATTCGTCTTTTAACGCTAAAAACAGAGATCTATCTTGTAAGTGCAATAACCAAGAAGCGGCGCCACTCAAATAATGATAAAAATGACTCAACGCCTTTAAAGTCTCTTTGATTTCTTTTTTGCTGTGGTGTCTACCCACTTCATAGCCTAAGTGCGCATATTCTTGATCCAGTTCAGACAACAATACGAGGCAGGCATTGGCCTTTTTTAGCATGGTCTTGGGGCTTGCTTTAGGCGATAGCAATATTTCTAAGATTTGATCCGACAAAGCACGGGCGTCTTTTATAAACATGGGGATTTTAGTGAGCAAATTTTCTTCCGTTTTTATCGGAAAAATTAAAAAGCTACAAAATAATGTAATGGCTGCACCTAATATAGTTTCTAGTATACGCACCATCAGCAGATGAACGCTCCACGATTGAACTAGAGCAAAAAAGAAAACAATAAACACAGAAGCAAAAAAGGCAGAGCCTAAATAAAATCGTTGCATAAAACAGATCTGAAAAAACACACTACATAGAGTAATGGTTACAATGGGTAGTTCTGTAGTAGGGAGTATATAATAAAGCCCAGTGGCGAGGCTGCCGCCCAATATAGTCATGGCGATACGTTCGAATGACCTTTTAATGCTACTACCCAAGGTTTGTGAAAACAAAATCATGCTGGTAAACACAGACCAATAGGAACGTTCGAAATGATAAAAGTGCTGTATACTCAGGGCAATGGTCATGGCAACGGCCGCTTGTAGACCTAAACGAAAATTTGGATTATTGAGCATAAACCGGCTCCTTCGTCTCTACAGTGGGCTCGTCTGTAAAAGCGCATAAACAATCGCACAATTCAGTCAAGCTATTGATGAATTGGTACAATGGCACTAACTCCGTGATGCTTAAGGTCGACTTTTCTAATAATTCTTTTAAAGTATGGATGCTTTTAGGGTAAGCAAGGCATTTATCTTTTAGAACAATTTTAAGCTCACGCGAATCTACGTGTATATTTTGCGTGAAAGAACTCATCTCTTTTAAGCTTTGACGCAGTGCCGTTTTAATTTCAGACCCTTCAATTAAAGGACTGTGTGCTAAGGCAATGAGGTTATCTTGCAACATCAACAAGGCTTTCCCCGCTAGATAGTGGGTGGCTAATAAAGAAAAGAATAGATTTTTCCGAGTAGAGTTTGCAACTTCAAATGATTCCAAAATAGTCTGGTTATGTAAATAATATTTTCTTAAAGAACGACGTAGTTGTAAAGAATGTTTCCCTTTGGTTTTAAAAGGATTGGGTTGTTGCAACTGTTGTTCTAAGCTTAAGCTACGAGCATGAACTAGAATGATAAAATAGCGTATGTTTTTGAAGAAATAAGATAAAGGGCGCGGCGGTAGCAGATAAAAATAAACCAAAAAAGAAATGCCACAGCCGAGTGCGATACACCCTAGACGCATTATAAACGCAAAACCAGTGACGCTGGGAAAGATGCTGGTCATAAAACCCATAATCCAAACAAACAAAGGAAAGAGTGCATAGCGTGGTCCTAGGCTACGCAACGCAAATACGGCAAAGCTTGTGCAAATGATGATAATAGCCATCACCAGTGGGTAGGGATTAGCATAAGAGACCAATGTAAAATTAGCGAGCAAGGCTACCGCTGATATGGCAAAAGAGGCTTTTTGTGAGCTTATTTTTGCGTCACTGATCCCTTGGCAGACGAGTCCAGCCGCAAAGCATGCTAATACACGCGTATATAGTTCTGGCCAGAAACAAATTAATAGAGTGGCGATTGCTGCAATCAGAGTGCGACCGCCTTGCCTTAGGTGCAGGTACCCGGGATCAGCCTCCCATAGAGTATGCGTGAAGCGTTGTTTTAAATGGCAAAAAAAAGGCGTGTTAAACATCTCTACGTGTTAACCTCAACTGTGTCACAATCGTAGTAGAGATTTCTTCTACAGAACGTACTGTGGCATCTATAAAAGGTATATTTTCACGCAACAACAAATTTTTCATGTTTTTTAATTCATGCTGACAACGTGCTAAGGAAGCATAGTCGGTATTGGGTTTGCGTTTACTTCTAATTGCATGCAAATGATCCGCAGAAATGATCAATCCAAATAATTTATGACGTTGTTCTTTTAATGCGGCGGGTAACTCAAAGTATTGCCCATCGTCATCGGTGTAAGCATAATTTGCAGCATAAATACCAAAATGCATGGCTAGATAAAGGCATGTAGGTGTTTTTCCTGAGCGGGAAACCCCCACTAGAATGACATCGGCCTCAGGATATAATTGATAACCCAAACCATCATCGGTGCTGAGCGTATAATTAAGTGCGTCTATACGCATATTATAAGCGGGATTATTTTCTAAACCGTGCGCACCACCTATGCGCGTATTCGAGTGTATTTTCCAGTGGTTTTCCAGTTGCTCTATAAAGCCATGGAAGAAATCCAGCATAACGGCGTGGCTTTGGTCGATTTCATTGCGCAGAGCATCATCAACAATGGTGGTAAATAATACCGGTTTTTCCCCCGTTTTTTCATAGATGCTATTGATTTCGGCTACAACAGCGCGTGCCTTTTCCAGTGAGTCTATAAAAGGCCGAAATTGCTTGATTAAGTGCACATTCGGAAATTGTGTTAACAGGCTATGGCCTACATTTGCCGCCGTGATGCCGGTGCCGTCGGAGATAAAAAAAATGGTTTTAGAAGTGGACATGATACTACTTATAGATAGTGGCTATTTAGAAGGAAGTGTACCCTAGAATAAGCTAGTACTCAATCCAAGAATAATGATAGAATAAAGCGTTGTGCAATAGAGAAAGTGGCGCACAGCACAAATTGTTTATTTTTAAGGCAGAATTCAGTAAGTGGAGTAAGTCATGGCTTGGAATCAACCTGGCAATCAAAAAAATAAGGACCCGTGGGGCAAGAAACCGGCCAACGGCAATGATACCGCAGATATCGACAAGCTACTTAAAGATATGCAAGATAAATTGCGCCGTGTGTTTGGTAAGGCCAAGTCTACCGGCTCTGGTGATGCTCCTGGCAATGGTCTGCCATGGCGTTGGATTGTAGGTGTTATCGTTGGGCTGTGGGTGCTCACAGGCTTTTATATAGTCAAACCGGCTGAAAAAGCAGTTGTGCTGCGTATGGGCAAATATGTCAAAACGGTAGGCGACGGACCACACTGGGCGCCTAGCTTATTAGACAGTATCTATAAAATAGATGAACAGCATGTTTTTTCTTATTCTTACAACGCCGATATGCTGACTAAAGATGAAAATATCGTCAATGTCGATATCGCTATACAATATAGAATCAGTGATGCGCGTGACTTTTTGTTCAATGTGGTCGACCCCGTCGCCACTTTGCAAGAATCTACCGCCAGTGCTTTGCGGCAAGTTATAGGGAATACCACTTTAGATCAGGTATTAACCAGCGGTCGTGAAGACGTGCGTGCGGGGGTACAAACTCAGTTAAGTTATATTCTAAAAAGTTATGGTGTAGGCATGCAAGTCGTGGATGTTGCTTTACAGCCTGCAAAACCACCAGATGAAGTTAAAGATGCTTTTGATAATGCCATCAAAGCTGAACAAGAACGGGAACAAATTGTGAATCAGGCGCGTGGTTATCAAGAAAAAGTTATTCCCGAAGCTCTGGGTCAAGCGCAACGTTTGTTAGCGGGCGCTAGAGCCTACAAAGAACAAGTGGTGTTAAATGCACAGGGTGAAACAGCGCGCTTTTTAGCGATGTTACCAGAATATCGTCGTTCGCCAGGTGTCATGCGCGAACGACTCTATTTAGGTACGGTGGAATCTGTATTGTCTAAAACTAATAAATTGTTTATAGATGTGAATAAGAGTAATCAATTGTTATTGAATATACCTCTAGACAAAATGTTGGGAGATATAGGCGAGGTAGATAATCCTGTGGAGAATACGGCGGAAGTGAGTGGCGATGATAAGCAAAACACAACTGTAGCAGCGGCTGCGGCAAGCGTAGCCAATAATAGCAACAATAGCTATTTAGATTCGTCTACATCTGGCAATAGCTACCTTAGTTCTAGCGATGGAGGCCAATAATGAATCAGCATAAGAAACTCATAGTCATTGGCGCCGTCGTTGTGATTGTGTTAGCAAGCATGTCTTTGTATACCGTACGTGCCGATCAAAAAGCTATGATTCAACGCTTAGGCGCTTTGAAAGGGGCGAATGATGGTAGTACCTATATTGCTGAGGCCGGACTGCACGCTAAATGGCCTGTGATAGAACACGTTTTGATGTTTAGTACTAAATTGCAAAATTTAGATATTAAATCATCGCCTATCGTTACTGTTGAAAAGAAACGCGTTATTGCCGATTATTTCGTTAAATGGCGTATTCGTGATGTTCCGCAGTTTTATAAGACAACCGGTGGTAGCATTCAAAGCACGGATAAGCTTTTAGAGCAGCAGTTAAATGATGCTTTGCGTGCTGAATTTGGTCGTCGCACTATCAATGAAGTGGTGTCTGACGATAGAGCGAGTATCATGCAAGCATTGAATCAAAAAGCCAATGAGGGCGCAAAAAAACTGGGGATAGACGTCGTTGATGTGCGTATCAAAGGTATTGATCTACCGCCTGAAGTCAGTGGCTCTGTGTTTGCACGTATGCGCGCCGAACGTGAAAAAGTAGCTACGGAACTACGTGCTAAAGGCCATGCCGAGGGTGAGGCCGTACGCGCTAAGGCTGATGAACAAGCAACGGTGATTGTGGCAACAGCTAGAAAACAAGCAAACGATATACGTGCTGAAGGCGATGGTCGTGCTGCTAAAATTTATGCTGATGCCTACACTCAAGATGAATCGTTTTACAGTTTATATCGCAGTTTAGAAGCGTATAGAAAGACGTTTTCAAATCCTAAGGATATCATCGTGGTAACACCGCAAAGTCAATTTTTTGATTATTTTAATCAATCAACTAAAGGTGCGGCAAAGTAGAAAATTTGCAATGTAAATAACCGAGCTGCGACCGTTAGGGAGCGGGAAATTAGACGCCTAATTTCTCGCTCTGTTGCAATGACGGAGTTCTGAAGTGATGCAAACATCCATTAAATATAAGAGAGAATAAAATGGCTAAAAATGTAGTGGTTCTAGGCAGTCAATTTGGCGATGAAGGTAAGGGCAAAATTGTTGATTTACTCACAGAGCGTGTACAAGGTGTGGTGCGTTTTCAAGGTGGTCATAATGCAGGACACACTTTAGTTGTCAATGGTGAAAAAACTATTCTTCATTTATTACCTTCAGGAATTTTGCATCCTGGAGTAGAATGCATGATAGGCAATGGGGTTGTATTGTCCCTATCAGAATTGAAAAAAGAAATCGAATTACTGGAACAACAAGGCGTTGCCGTTAGATCTCAACTCAAAATCAGTGGTGCTTGTCCATTAGTAATGCCTTATCATGTGGCCCTAGATTTAGCACGCGAAACCAAGCGAGGGGTACGTTTAATTGGTACTACTGGCCGTGGCATAGGCCCTGCATATGAAGACAAAGTCGCTAGACGCAGCATACGGTTTGCCGATCTTTTGGATACGACACTTTTTTCAGAATTATTGCAAGAGAATTTAGAGTATCATAATTTTATATTGCAAAATTATTTTATGACTTCTACTTTTGATTACAACCAAATTTATAACGAAACCTTAGCATTAGCCGATAATTTACTGCCGATGATAGCAGACGTTCCCATGCTGATAGCAGCACATAGAAAACAAGGTCATGATTTGTTATTCGAAGGGGCGCAGGGGACATTTTTAGATATAGATCACGGAACTTACCCTTATGTAACTTCTTCTAATACCACTGCAGGGGGTGCTTGCACAGGCAGCGGTTTGGGCCCGCGTTATATAGACTATGTTTTAGGAATTACTAAAGCATATACCACTCGCGTTGGTTCGGGGCCTTTTCCAACGGAATTAACGGGTCCACTAGGCGATGCCTTAGTGGAGCAAGGTCGAGAATTTGGTGCCACGACGGGACGTAAGCGTCGTTGCGGTTGGCTTGATGCCGTTGCTATGCGAAGAGCGGCACAAATCAACAGCTTATCGGGATTGTGTATCACCAAAATGGACGTATTAGACACTTTCGATACGATTCAAATTGCGGTGGCCTATGAAAAAGGTGCCGATGATTTTTATGGTCGCACCCCCGTAAAACCGATTTATGAAGAAATGCCAGGTTGGAAAACATCCACGGCGGGCATTGATTCTTGGGCCCAATTACCCGATAAGGCTAAAGCTTATGTAAAACGCATTGAAGCTTTGCTGGAAGTGCCGGTAGTGATAGTATCAACGGGGCCAGATCGTAAACACACTATACAATTATCGCCTATTTTTTTATAACTGAGCCGCGACCGTCAGGGGTTTTTTTGAAAAGGCGTGAGGGGTTACGCGGATGGACACAACAAAAGCGACGATTTTCTATTGCAAAGGGTCGTGGACACAAACAGAAAGTGTAAAGCTTCAGCGTGCGTTGAGTACATTCCAACCCGAAGCGAATAAACCGATTATAATCGATGGCGGTAAAATAGAGGCCTTGGATTCAGTGGGCGCTTTGCTCTTAACTCGTGCTGCTGCGCATTGGGAATCTTTAGACTATACCGTGCAATGGAAAGGCTTTTCCGAGGCACATGAGGATGTTTTTTCCTTAATTAAAGAATATGCCGCCGATCTTCCTACTGTATCTCCCCCGCGGTCTTTGCCATGGGTGCAGATTTTGGGAAAGCAAACCATTCATTTAGGTTTGCAACTGTGGGCATTTGTTTCTTTTGTAGGTCTGATTTTTCTGGAAGGCTTAGGCTGGTGTAAAGCGCCGCACCGGATCCGCTTTAAATCCATATGCAATAATATCCAGGCTACGGGCACACGCGCTACTTTCATCGTCGCGTTGTTATCCGTCTTAATAGGCGTGGTTTTAGCGTATCAAATGGGGGTGCAATTACGCGATTATGGCGCCAATATCTTTGTGGTTGATTTCTTAGGAATTGCTATTTTGCGTGAATTTGGCCCTATGATCACGGCCATTATTATTGCGGGTCGTACCGGTTCTAGTTATGCTGCACAAATAGGTACGATGAAATTAACTGAAGAAGTGGCAGCCTTACAGACGATGGGTTTATCACCAATTGAAGCGTTGGTGTTGCCGCGAGTGACGGCATTGTTTTTTGCATTGCCTTTATTGGTTATTTTATCGGAAGTAATGGCGCTATTCGGCGGCATGATCATGGCCAAAGCAATGTTATCCTTAAGCTTTATCGATTTTATGCACCGTTTTAGTACTGCCATCGATCTACAGACTTTTTTAATTGGTTTAATCAAGGTGCCTGTGTTTGCCTTATTGATTGCTTCCATTGGTACCTTTCAGGGTTTTCAAGTTAAAGACAGCGCTGCCAGCGTGGGCGAGCGTACCACTATCAGTGTGGTGCAGGGGATCTTTATGATCATCGTTGTCGATGCTGCATTTTCTATTTTGTTTGATTGGTTGGGGATATAGCGTATGGAACAGGATATTGCTATTAACGTTAAGGGCCTACAGACCCAGTTTGGTAAACAAATCATACACAAAAACTTGGATTTAACGATTTATCAAGGGGAAATTATCGCTTTGGTGGGAGGAAGCGGTTGTGGTAAAACCGTTTTATTAAAACAACTATTAGGGCTACTTAAGCCCGTTCATGGGGAAATCAATATCTTAGGTATTGATATCTTAAAGCCAGATACCGATTTGCGATCTTTACAACGCCGTTGGGGAGTATTGTTTCAGCAAGGGGCGATGTTTTCCTCCTTAACTGTGTTAGAGAATGTGGCGTTTGTGTTAAAAGAATTGACGACTTTACCATCAGACCTCATTGAAACGATATCCTATATGAAAATGAAAATGGCACAGTTTCCGCTAGATTCAGTCCACAAATATCCTTCGGAATTAAGTGGCGGGATGTTAAAAAGAGCGGCTTTAGCCAGAGCTATTGTTATGGATCCCGAATTGCTGTTTTTGGATGAGCCTACCTCTGGTTTAGACCCTGTTAGTGCCGCCAGCCTAGACTCATTAGTGCTCAATTTGCAAAAAAGCTTAGGATTAACTATTGTGTTAGTAACACATGACCCGGATACCCTATGGACAGCTGTAGATAGAGTGGCATTTTTAGGAGATAAGCGCGTATTGGCAGTCAAACCCATGGCGGAACTCATTAAAGATCCACACCCGCTCATTCAAGAGTATTTTACTAGTGCGCGTACGCAGAGGAAGAAAGAATATGGAAACTAAAGGCTATTATGCCGCAGTCGGCTTTTTTGTTATCGTATTGTCCGCAATAGGGATTCTCATCGGTTTGTGGCTATCTGTGGGCGTGAGTACAAAATCCTATGCTAATTATACTATCTATATGGAAGAGTCAGTAGCTGGTCTGAGTGTTAGCGCACCCGTTAAATACAATGGCGTTGATATGGGCACTGTCAAAAAAATATCGGTAGATCCTATGGACCCCAAGCGTGTTGTCATCATCATTGCGATTGATCCCCAGACACCCATTGATACAGCGACACGCGCTACCCTAAATATGCAGGGTCTGACGGGGGTTGCCTATATGGAATTAAGCGATAGCGATCCGAATGCACCACCGTTGACGGTACAACCCGGCCAACAGTACCCGGTTATTCAAAGTTCCCCTTCGTTATTATTTCGTATAGACGTTGCCATCGAGAACCTCTCGGAAAATTTACAAAAAGTTACTAGTAGCATAGGTAATGTGTTTAACGAAAAAAATGGGCAATTGTTGACGAATACTTTAGAAAACATTAACTCGGCCTCACGGCACTTAAATGATGCGGCGGGTTCAGCGCAGTTCACAATACAACGCAGCAATGTAACATTAGAGACTATCAATAGCCAAATGTTGCCGCAGATGACGAATTTATTGGACGATGTAGATAGCGTTACTTTGCGTTTAGATGGTTTCATCCAGCAGTTATCAGACAATCCATCCATGCTCGTTCGCGGCCAGAAGACTACACCATTGGGCCCAGGAGAAACAGGTAATACAACCAAGGCGAGGAATTAAACTATGTTAAAAAGAATCATTCTGTTATTTGTGATGGTTTTGTTAACGGCGTGTTTATCGCCAGTCAATACCGCACAAAAAAATAATTATGTATTGAATACTACACCACCGATAAGCCACACATTCAGGGCCAATCCTCAAGTGTTGTTGGTGTTGGTACCGCGTTTAGATGCTGTTATGGATAATAATAAGATGGTATATTTAGATGGGCAGCATCAGATTGGTTATTTTAGTTTAAATCGATGGGCCGCAAAACCTAATGAGATGCTTTTTACTTTATTGTTAAATACATTGCAGCAACAAAGCGGTTTTCGTGCCGTGGTCAGCGCACCTTACAGTGGCAAAAGCGATTTGCAATTGAGCATTGTTAATTTTAGCATTGTGCAAGACTTTACAGTACGTCCTAGTGTGGTGCGAGTGAAAATGGATGCGCGTTTAACCAATGCGAGACAACAAAGTGTATTAAAAGCACGTGCACTACAAGCAAACGTGGTTACCAGTGCAGATACACCTGAGGCAGGTGTCGTGGCGGCGAATCTAGCGGTGGCACAATGTTTAACACAACTAATAGTATTTGTGAATGAATAAAGCAAAATTAAACAGCAGGCCCACGGTTGTTATCGTTGATCGTGACGGGGTTATCAATGCCGATCCCAATGGTTATATTAGTACGCCTGAAGATTGGCATGCTTTGCCGGGCAGCCTAGAGGCCATTGCTAAATTGAATGCGTTGGGTATTCTGGTCGCGGTTGCATCGAACCAATCGGGTGTAGGCCGAGGTTTTTTTGATGATGATGCTTTGTGTAGCATTACAGCACATATGCAAGCTTGTTTAGCCGCCGAAGGAGGGCATTTTGACTTTATAGCCTATTGCCCTCACCATCCTGAGGACGATTGCCCTTGTCGCAAGCCTAAAGCAGGCTTATTATTGCAGATTGCTAAAGCACTACACATAAAACTCAATGAGCACGTCTGGTTTGTGGGGGATTCACTGAAAGATATTTTAGCGGCCATTGCCACTACTTGTACGCCTATTTTAGTGAAAACGGGCAACGGCAGGCATACTTTGACCATTGAAATGGAAGAAAAATGCCCAGTTTTTGATGATTTAGCAGCAGTCGTGAGGCATATAGAGCATTTAAAGTGAAAAAAAACGTGGACTTAAGCTATTGTTAAGAAAATAGAATATAGTTAGGATATATACTCACAACAGTTGGTTTTTAGGATAGAAGACTAGCTGTGGCAGATCTATTAAATAAGGGTCTTAAGGAATAGTTAATATTACATATGAACATTTAATATACAATATGTTCCATAAGTATTTGGGGGATAATATGTTGGAAAACAGAATATCAAAAATGATGAAGAATATGCAGCGTACCCTGTGGGTCTTATTGATATTGATCCCTATGGTGGTTTTGGCTGCTCCAGTAACGGGTTCGCAAATGGTAGGTTTGGCCAATAATGCGCCTGCAGGAGCGGGTTCGCAAATGGCAGGTTTGGCCAATAATGCGCCTCAAGGGGCGGGTTCATATGCGGCAGGTTTGGCCAATAATGTGCCTCAAGGGGCGGGTTCACAAGCGAGAGCTTTTGTTGGTGCTAATGTTCCTCCAGAAGTGAGGGCAGCGGGAGCAGGTATAAATTTACCCTTTGGCCAGGGTCAGGACACAGGTACACCGGATATAGTGTCTATGCTGCTTAATTTAGATAAAAGCTTCCCGCCACTCATGTATATGGTGTCGGCAATGGCATATTTGTTTGGTTTTGGTATAATATTGAAGGCGGTATGGTCACTTAAACAATACGGTATGGGTGTTTCCATGACAGCGCAGAATGATCTGCGTCCTGTCCTAATGCAGCTTGTGGTGGGGGCGCTGTTAATATTTCTGCCGTCTACACTCAAGTCTGTTTTGGCCACAGTGTATGGTACGGATGCTATTACTGGGTATACGAAGCTTCCGAATACGTCTTGGCAAGTAGCTTCGGATACGTTGATGGTTTTTGTGGAATTTGTTGGTTTGGTAGCGGTGGTACGCGGTTTATTACATTTGCATAAGGCCTCTGGTGGGCAGGGCCAGCAAAATCTTTTTAGCAAAGGTATTATTCACTTAATAGGTGGGACATTGTCGCTTAATATTGTACAAACTAAAAATATACTGTACTCTACATTGGGTTTGACGACTTAAAAGTATTTTGGAAAATAGTTTTTTTAATCAGTGAGGGGTTTGATATGAAATTGAATGTTAGGTCTATAGTAAAGGCTGCTGTTTATATGGCCGTTGGCGCTGGGTTTTTTGTAATGGCGGCATATGCAGATACGTCTACAACTCCGCCAGCCAACTCATTAGGTGATGTTGCTGCCACGGTGACGTCAAGCTTTGCAAATCTAGCAAAAATGATCTCCGCTATCTCTTATATTGCCGGTTTTGCTTTTTCGATTGCCGGTGTCTTTAAGCTAAAGCAGCATAAAGATAACCCACAGCAAATTGCGGTTACGATTGGTATTACCCTGATAGCGCTAGGTATAGGCTTGATTTTTATGCCTTCCATCTTCCAAATGGGTGGTGCAACCTTGTTTGGTACGAATGCGCAAACCGCAGGCGTAACAGGTATTACCACGTTTACGGGTGGCAATATCGCACCAGGTAATAATTAACGGTAGCAATCATTTCACTTAAAAAGGCGCTTAAAAGCGCCTTTTTTATTGTGAAAGCACAAATTTTTATTGACAAGATAAGTTATTGTATAGTAATGTAATTTTTGGATTTTTAGACAAGAATAAAAGCAAAATGTAAAATATGACATTAATTAATAATGCATCAAAAGAAGATATTATAAAAGTTCTTATACGCCGCCTCTGGGCGATACAGGAAGCGGTGAGTTTGGGAAAACTCAGTCTAGAACAATTAAAAGAATTTTCTAAAGCATCTTACATGGATATGCTGGATCCCAGCACTTCATTATTTGCACAGCTAAAAACATTTGAAACTGTCGTCTTAGAGGGCGGCCAACTAACCCTAGTTCCTAATCAGCAAATAATAAATCATTTTTGTCATTTTGATGAAGTGCAGGGCGATTATCTGTATTTACCCGCTTTGGCTGTGGATACTGTTGACACAGTACGTGCAAATTTAAATGATCTAGCTAGCTTATACTTACACTTTGGCCAATATATTACTGTCAAGGATGCTGATCTTGATGCAGAAGATGCGTTCAATTTTGATGAAAAAACAGCGGAATGGGATTGGCAAAATTGGTTAAGCACAAGGCCCGTACGTAGCAATCTATTGCGTGCAGAGGAGATAGATCTCGAGCCCAGTTGCTTATTCGATAAATTTCTGGCAGGAAGATTAGGCCCTCAAGAATGGCTAAGTGATACAGATATTGCCTATGCCTTTAAACAATTTGGCATTCTGCAAGCTGTTCCCATCGTTAGATTTAAAGCGGATGAAATTGGGTTAAATCTACACTTTTCTAGAGAAGCACATTGCGATAGTGCAGACGATTATTATATTCCTATGATTCTTAACTTAGGAAAAAGCAATCATAGCCGTCTGGATGATCGGTGCCAACATTGGGTACAAATGTTGGTTAAGGTAAGCCCTAGGAATAATACTATTGTTGTAAATTATGTGGATAGCGTGCAATTAAACTCCAAGCAAAAGAAAGAAATTGAAGACACACTAAAAAAAGCTTTTGCATATACAGAAACCATAGGAAATGCTTTATCGGGCGGTGCTAAATATTATCAAGCCTACGGATCAGAATATAACATAACGTATAATATAAAAAGCTCAGATACGCAAAGAGATTCTTATACCTGTGGCTATAGAGCGGTGCAGGGATTAGTGATTGCTTTAGAGGATGCAGGAGTAATAGAACCTAGCAAAGAGATAGACTCTTTACGCCAGACACAGGATCCAGAACAGTTAAGGAACTTATTTTATGTCCAACTGATTTGTAGCCGAGAGCTCACAGACAATGAAATCGCTCGAATGCACGCTATTGGTGAACTATTAAATGAGAATAACAAACGTTTTATTGATTCAGCCATTGTTTTAGCAAGTTTGGAGCTTTCTTGTTCTGCAACCCGAATAGAGCCTAAAAAAGAAAGAATGGAAAAATTAATTTCGAGTGCGCAGATAAAAAAATTAAAAGAAATAGCGATGGAACAAGAGGTATTAAAAGAACTGGCGAAGGCTCCACAAATCACAGCGTTAGCGGAACATGCTGGCAAAGAGATTAATCTAAATATAGATGAATTATTAAAAGCCCTAGCAAAATACTCCCAAGCTTTAATTATTAAAGCTATATTCAAGGCACTAGCAGAAAATGTTCATATAAAACAGTTAAATTTAAAAGGCTGTGATGGGTGTTGGCAAGAATTTATTCTGGAAGATATAGACGGTCTTGTTGGCGTGGAAATTAGTAGTGTGAATACTGACACAATGCTAAAAAAAATAATAAACTGCATTAATTGGCGCAATAAACAAATACAGAGTGATCGTTTGAAATCTACACAAGACCCTTGGGCAGCGGCGTTCAATTGTTTTTTTTCAAAGCCTAACCATGCATTACCTGAAGAATTAAATTCTGATTTTGCGATGCAGAAATTGTCCCAATACTTTGCAGAGTATAAAGATAAGTGGCTAGGTGGCTCGAATTTTATTGTTTTAAATATGCAAGCCATTGATAGTGCGCGGGCATTAAAGTTTCTCCGAGAAAATAAAAACAATATACCGTATAGAGAGGTAGGGTTAAAGTTAAAGGGAGGAGATCTTACCAACGATAATTTTACCCAGCTTTGTTGTGATAATAATAGTAATATTCAGCAATTCAATATAGATATTAAAGAACCATCTAAAAAATTAAGAATATTGTTAGAGGTGCTAAGAGAGACAGTAAATTATCATGACCATAAAAATGCAAAAGGATATTTCACAAAGCGATTGAATTTTAGTTTAAACTTACAAAATATTGAGGAGATACAAAACATTAAGGAGATACAAAATATTATTGAATGTCGCCGTAGACAGGATAGTATTGCACCTCCTAGTCAATCCGTGTTGCCTGCACAAGGAGATAATAGTATCTATTTAGTTATGTTTGGGGATAAAGATGCAAATTTAGATATTGCTATAGATCAAGAACAAGAGCAACAACAGCAACAAGAACAGCAAATGCAATGTGAAGTGGTGGATGAAGAAGTAGAAGAAGAAAGAGGTGCCAATGAAGAAAAATTTGGATTCTTTGCCACTGATGAAGAATTAATTGACAGAAGCAATATTAGTGAAAAGATGGGCTTTTTTATAAAGCAGCAAGGTATCGAATTAGAAGCAGAGGTATGTTGGGATTTGATCGTTGGCACTAACGCCGATAAATTCAAATACGGTATAAAAAAAATAACGCGCAGTGCTGCTGAAAAACTGATCCTAAATATTAGGGAATGTCGCTATGGACTATGTTTAGATAATTTACCTGTTGGCTTCAGCGTACACGAAGATTTTGAAGGCGCTTTATTTTTAAGTTATAACCCAGTTGACTGTTCTTCTAATAAGACACCGTTGACACTAAACTTTGATGAGCAGCCTATGGCAGCTGAAATATGGTTAGGAGATATGTCGCAGTTTCTATCCTCAGCACAGCAACAGGAGCTATATAAGTCTATTAGTGCTACTCCACGTTCGTTTTTTCATAAAAAAAATAAATCTGAGACTCAAGTTCCAGCTTTCTCCTCAGCACAGCAACAGCAGCTCTATCAGCCTATTAATGTTACTCCACGTTCGTTTTTTCATAAAAAGAATAAATCTGAGACTGAAGTTCCAGCTGAGCTCAGCTGGAACTTTTTTGGTTTGTTAGAAATCAATACGCCGGTAGACACAAAGCTAAAAATTATAGCAGCAATTGCCGGAGCTAAATTTTGTCAGGAAATTAAAGAACTGTTGAATGACTCGTTTACCAATGATAATTTAATGGCTATAGCGCACATGCTTTATAAAGGTAATATCGCATTAAGATGCGAATTATTTCTAAAATTGACACAGTTAAAAGCAAAAAATCTCGACTATTTTGCGAAATTTAAAAAGAATTTTATGGATCCATCTCAAAATTGGAGTGAATTAGCAACTAGAGAAGCTATAGACGCAATATCAAAAATAATCCAATTTACACCCACTCAGTTGCTATGGTGGCAAGAATTAACTGCGCAACATCACTTAGGCTTAGAAGCGGTTGCATCTACTAAAACAGCTTGGATAAGCTTAGTTGCTTGTATGCAAAGCTTTTGTTATTTCCAAGAAAAATTAGATGAAATCTCTCCAGGGTTAAAACTGCTGGAGTATTTTCCGTTTAAGGATGTATTGCATATGCGATTAGGTCTAGAGCGTTTACTTAGCATTATGCATCATGCTAGAGATAAAGTAGAACAATGGGCCCTTTTACAAGGTTGCGCACTGAATGCACTGGGTCCATTCTATGCCAGTCGCTATGAAGGTTTTACGGTCGTGAGCGCAGCGATGGGCTTGCAATATGATTTCTCCAATGAAAAGACAGAGCTGCAGGAAGCGTGCGCTTTTAGACTAAACAAAGAAAATATTAGAAGCAGATTATCATTTGAATTTAATTCTATCGTTGACCTTAAAAAACGAAACTTTCTTTTATTAGATGCCGAAAAATTTTCTCGTCCGATAACCGAACCAGGCTGTATTTTATGGACGCAGAAAGGAACACAATTACATTATAAGTTCCATAATGGGGAAGAGGAGATTAAAGGGGCCTTATTTACTCATACAGATAAACAGTATAATCAAGATGAACTAAACCAATCTAGAGACGCCCTTACCAACGCGATAATAAAGAAGACACCAACCCTACCATTTCATTTACCTTCTTTTTTACGATATCCTGCAACATTTAACACTCGCTTTGATTATGCGAAGTATCAAACCTTGCTGAATATAATTAGAGCGCTAAATAAGTTCTTTAAAGAGAATCGGGTTGAGTCCTATGAAGGGATTTTAGCTTCATTAATGAGTGTTATGCTAGAGATCTGTGTAGGAAAGTCTTGCAAAATAGTTAATTTACAGCAACTTGAAGTCGTATTGATTGCTCCATTACGGGCTGCAATTGAGGAAAACTATGACTTTCAGAAGATTGTAAGGTTTGATTTTTTTTATCGAGGTTTAAGCCTATGGGTTAAGCATGGAACATTAGACCTTGACAAAATTAGAATCATTTCGGAAAGGCTCGTCTTTGAAGAAGAGAAAGCGCTAGCAGAGCAAGCTGAAATAGACGTTGTCTCTTGTTTTTACCAATCAGTAATTTTTATTGTATCAGGTATCCCACATTACCATAAACAAAATAATTTAGATGTATTAATGAAATACGCTGTAAACAAAAGATCTGGTCATTTTTTCTCTTTAGGCCAGATGTTAAACTATCTGAAAACATCTTATGATTTAACTTGTGAAGAAAAGTGTTTGAAAGAAGATGAAGGATTGTTATGGACTTTATTGATTAAAGCCTTATGTTGTATAGATATATCATTTCTGCAAGGCAGTTATTCTGACATACAAAGATCTCAAAAAGAAGAATACAAAAAAACACTTGATAAGCTAAATTCTCTGCTACAACTTTTTCCACAGTACAAACAAACGTTACTTGCTATCATCGAGAAATGGTCTAGTGTTGATGTGGAGGCTTCTACTCAATTACCGACTTTACAAAGTTTGACTCAACTGTTGGATGAAATAGAGGGATTGTTTATGAAAAGACAGTCTCTAGATTTGCGAGAAGTTCATGCCATAGTGCGAAAGTATTTACCTGCCGACATTCGATTTGATAAAGCAATCATAGAATCTGCGCCATACCAAATGCAAGGTTCTTTAAGCAGCGTTTTGTCTACGCAGATGGGGGAAATTATTGCAGGTTTAGAAAAAGAGATAGCCAATTTGTTGGAGCCTATGAAAGAGTTCGCTAAAGCAGCCGTAGAGACATCTTTTGGTAAAAACTATAAAAAACTACGTTCTGCAGAAGGTGCTAATATTTTAATGAGCATGTTGGTTGAGCTTAAGGTGAATAAGGACGAATCAGAGAACTTTCTCCATGATAAAATTAGAGAAACGGTCCAACGGGTGATGACCAAAATTTATGATAATCTAGTTCAAAATCAGGCGAACGCCATTTCGCCTAATTTGCACGAAGTCTTTACGGTTTGGTTACCAAATCCTTTGCAAAAATTATCTTTTAACGATTTTTCTGACAAGTATGCGGAGATCTTAAGTTGCGTGAATCGAAGTTTAGGAAAACTTCTAGAATTGAAGAAAAAATGGCCTAAACAGTTCCAAACAATAGAGCATATTTTGACAACGCATACTGGGCTGGTTGGTTTAGATATTTTCGATCTCGAGCATATAGTCAGCATGTTAATGGATAATCTCCCAGAGAAACAAGCATTCCCAGTCAGAGTTTTAAACTTCATACTAGGAAGTCTACAAGAAAATGAAAACAAGAAAGCTATATTAGAACAACATTATTTTTGTTTAAATGCTATCCTAGTAGACAATAATAAATATAATTTTACAGAAGAAGAATTATTGTATTTATTGCAATTGCCCAGCATGTCAGCAGATTTTTTGCAATCTCTTTGTGCTTTGAAAGAACAAATGCCAAAGTCATTCTGTAAAATTTTAACATTTAATTTATTGGACCATCACTCTTTAGCTAAATTTATAGTTACCCTTAAAGCTTTAATTGAGAAATTGACAGCAGAATGGGTTGAAATTTTAATTGATCTGGCTGATGAAGCCAATTTTATGAATGGATTTTTAGAATTAGGTGGTATCCTTGATAAGTACTTGATGCAGCTTATGTTGCAGCAAGCAAAGCGTAGTCCAGAGGATAAAACACGCTTACTGGCAGTACTGTTACGGCTAGAAAAAGCGCCTAGCTTAATACCCGTTGTTAAAACACTTTATGCATTGCCACCTTATCCAAGTTTAACAGATCTAGAGGAAGCGCTGGCTGCAGGTGATCAGAAAAAAGCATTAGCAAGTTTATTATCTCAATATGACAGCGATCCATATGGTTATAGACAGCGTATTCCAGGGTTAATAAATGAACAGTTTGACAGTAGAAAATTTGAATTTCTAGTCAATGGCGCTCAAGATTTGCTTGCAGAGCGTGAACTTGTATTAGAAGAACGTCAGCAACTTTATGATTGGTTAATCTATATTAATGATGTAGGGCAGAATGCCGTTATCTTAGTTGACGGCAAAGCTAAAGCTATCATCAATATGACTAGAGATGAAATATTATCTTTGGTTGCCGCAAGTAAGAAGCGCTTACAAGAAAAAAGTATCAGCCCACAAGAAAAGATTAAATTAAAGCTGGAATTTATTGCTTTAATGCGTGAGGCGATGTATAGAGCCACCACCACTAGTCCCACCCCTACGCAAAATGATCTCACACAATTGCAGAATAATCCTGGGCGCTTTGCCTACCCTAACCAATTGTTGTTTTTACTTAATGCAATGCAGAAAGGTGATAAATTTATTGCCGAGATTGCCACCGGACAGGGTAAATCTCTGACGGCTGCGCTGGCTCTGGGTTTGTGTCATTTAGAAGAAGGATATCCTACGGATGTGATCAGCAGTAGTATACATTTAGCGGCTGAGGGTTTAAACGAAAATAAAGGCTTTTTTGACTATTTAGCTATCCCATGTACTTTGATTCATGCCAGCTCAACTCGCAGTGAATATGTAGAGGGCGGTGTTCATTATACCTCTTTGCCAGATAGAGCGTTATATAAGTTAGCACAAGAACGGAAAGGATATGTGTTTCCAGAAAATATCGTCGGGATTATCGATGAGGTCGATTTTTATAGTTTAGATGATAATCTAAACTATCGTCTAGCGATTAGTTTAGATCCAGTGCGTGACCCACATGAAAGCCCATATAGATGGATTTATGAAAAAGCAATTGAATTTGTAGACAATCAGACAGAAAAGAACGATGATAAAGGGTATATAGAGAAGTTTAAAGAATACTTACTGAATACGCATGTGAATAAAGAAAAGAAAGAGCAATTACAGGGATTGTTGGATTTGGCAACGGGAGATGAACGCTTAAAGACCTGGTTGCTTGCCGCAGCAAAAACAGCCTTCTTGCAACATCAAGAAGAAAAAAAATTTCGCATTCTATCGATTAAAAAGAAAATAAAGGGAGAAATAGTAGAGGCTTCAAAAGCCTGTATTTTGGTTAATGGCCAACCTAAGCCCGAAGCAGAGTTTAGCGATGCTATTCAACAGTTCTTGCATCTACGACTATTAAAGAAATATGAAATAAAAATACAAGCCGGGAATATGCCTTTATTCCTCGTAGAGCCAGAAAAAGCCTGCTTTGCTAAACTCACGAGCCGATTAATGCTGGGAACTTATAAGCGTTTATGGGGCTTGACAGGTACCGCAGGTTCTGAGAAAGAGAGGCTTGAACAACATACGAAATATAAAGTTGCTATGACGAGATTGCCATCTTATCATCCGTCACGACGCAAATATTTAGCCCCTATTTTAACAAATTACTTTAGCAAAGAAAGCAAAGAAATTGAAGAAAACCAGCATATAGAACTTATTGTTGTAGAAATACTACGCTATAGGAATAACTCTGATAGTCCTATTTTGATTCATTGCCAAGATAAATTAACAGGGGAAAAGATAGCGCAGGCTTTGGAAATACGTCAGCTAGGTGCTACTCAATATTACGGCAGTGATGATCCTAAAATAGATGCACAACACAAAGCAATGGCAGGAAATGATGGTGCTATCACCATTTCTACGGTATTCTCGCGCGGGACCGATATCAAGCCTAAGCATAAAGATGGTTTGTATAGTATAAGTACTTATGTTAATAACCCGAATTCGGTGGAAGATTTAACACGTTCTCTACAACAAGCTTTTGGTCGTGCTGCGCGTCAAGATCAAGAAGGGTCGGTGCGATTAATTTTAAGGCGTTCTGAATTTGTACCTATTTTTTCAGGTAATCCCAGGACGTTAAAAAAATTAAAACCGGCAGATACTTATCTTGCAATAGAACGTTTAAATGCTTTCTACAGTCAGCCTAAAGCAACGGAACGCAATGAACGCGAAAAGTTTGATCAGGTGGTACATTTATTTTTTGCTGAGTTTTTACGTATTTATCGTCAGCTGAAGGATAGAGCGACTGGCGAAGATAGTTATATGCTTGAATGGACTAAATTTCTAAAAGCGTTAGCCCAGGAGAAGCCTAATAATGTGAATAAATGGGTTAAAGACTGTGGGTTTGATAAATGGTGTCAATTTCTAGAAAAATTGAGGAAGATAGATGCTTCTGCTCCAGTAGAAATAATCGATAATTTTTTAACGATAAATAGCATCTTGATAAATATCAGTCCGAAATTAGCAAGAACAAATAAATTCTATGTGTCTAAAAAACAATATAATCCAGATGAATTACTGCCTATAAGGAAGAAAGATCCTCTACTGATTCGTTGTATGCTGGATCCAAATTGCAGCCAGAAAGATAAAAAACAGGCCGTAGATTTATCTTTGGAAACTATCTTTGAACAGTTACACGAAAAGTATTCGGATGTGGTAACTGACTTACCTGAATCAAACAGGCATGTAAAAATTGAAAATATAGATAATATGATAAACGAAAAACTTAAGGTTTGGTTAAAGTTTATTTTATCTAAAAAAATGGCTATGTATTTGGATGACAAGAATGCCGACGAATATAATAGCCCCTTAAAAGAGATCACAGAACTGTTGATGTTCTGTAACGATAAAAGTTTTAACGCGATTTGGGAAACCGTTAATCTAGAGCATTATACCGCCTGGATGAAGGAATGTAAGCGTTTAGGGAGCAAAAATAAAGCGATCTGTTACATGAGAACTTTTCTTCGCGATACGACAGAAGGAAGATTGCAATGGAAGGCTAAATGTTTAGGTCTGGAGCTAGCTGATTTTCATGAAGAACTCATTAGATATATAAAAGGGGTGGGAAATGAAAATATCAAAGATATTATGCAAGATTTATGCCAGAATTTAGCTAGTGCAATCTCTCAAGAAAAAGATGACAATAAAATAAATGTAATTTATTTAGCAATGATCGCGGCGCGTAAAAAATTAGCAGATATTCTGCTTAACCAACCAGGATCTATGATGTCTGATTTTGATTTGTCACCTTTACATGTATTTATAAATGAGAGAAAACGGCGGTTAATGTTTACTTGTGTAGGCGCGATAAATGCTAGGGTTGAATTCATTAGCCTGGGCGATGTTTTCTGGCTGTTTGAAATTTATAATAAAAGAGGGGCGTTTAAAAAGCTAGGGGGGGAACGGAACGAAGAATTGCAGCGAGCTCTGCAGAGAGCTAGAGTTGTTATGGCGCAGGACAATGAAGACCCTTTAGAACCATATAGAGCATTATTGATATTATGTGCAAAAATTCAATTTGCTTTAGGTGATGTAAGTAAAGATAAAGATGAGAACTTATTAAGATCTTTATATTATTATACCCTGAATCTTCGTGCCGATTTGCTTTTTCGATGCGATATGTATGCCAATGAGTTAAAAAAATTAAATGATAGTGTGACGGCTATACTCTATACTACAGCGCCTATTAAATTAGGAAAGAATTTCTTTTCTGAAATAGAAAAAGATAAAAGTTTTATAACTAATATTAGCGAAGCTGCAAGTATAGCTGCGAATCGAATCAGTTCCAGCCGCTTACGTGCTAAAACGGATGGCGAGAAAAGTGAACTCCCGCTTTTCTTTACAAGAAAACCGAGAAGGCCAAGTGTAACTGATAGTATGACTCGAGCTGCCAGCATCGTTAAGAAAGAATTAAACCGACGTGTTTCTCGCAGCAGCATAGAAGATGAAAGAGAACAAGATCCTTATTGTATAGACTATAATAATAGTAGTGTTGAGATTTTATTTTCACCAGCATCTAAAGTTTATTACGGTGAAGCGGTCTATAAAGCTTTATTATTAGATTTAGAAAAAAACATAGTTGAATGTAAGCCGGAAGAAAGCTTAAAAGTTTGTTTCAAAAAAATACTAGTCGCTTCTATAGAAGACAATCGGGAAGTTATGACTATTAATTTAACTATAAATAACTTTTCGCTACAGTTATATTTAGAGATAAATAAAGAAAAAAAGACTATTATAATGGATGATAACTTGCTGGATGACAATTATATGAATTTTGACTTTTCATCCAAAACTGCTGAAATAGTTGATCTGGAAACTCCAGTAGAAGAAAAAGATAAAGAAGCCTCTGAGCCATTGTCTTCATTGATACCTAAGGTTATTGACTCTGAGTTACTGTTACCACCTCCCTTAACGCAATCTTCTAACGCGACTTTATCTGCGATATTTTCGGCACCGTTACCGCATCCTATTACTCAGCAATCAACCTCATTACGAGGAGCTGGGTTTTTTGGAAATAGTCCGGTGAGAAAAGAGGAAGAAACAGTTGGAAAAGAGAGGCCTTTTCGATCCTAAACTGCAATGTTAAAGTAATCTATTTAGCAGAGCTATATCCAATATACTTCAAGGTGAGGAATTGGAATAAACCTATTGAACTTGAGCCGAAGCTTTGTCATTCCCGACTGCCGCCTCGTGGCCTATTCGAGGATGATAACGTTCTGGTTTGGAACTGTTTTCAACATTGATCTCGGATCTTCCATTGGCGATGGGTATATGTTAACCCACGATGCTCTTATGCTTTTTTCCGGGTACTTCTTTAACCCATCTAGGGACTAAAAATCCAGGTAAGTGTTCTTGCATTTCCGTATAAAGAGCACGTTTTTTTTCTAGTGGTATTTCAAAATGAGCACTGCCCGCAACAGGGTCTAGAGAATGCAGGTAATAAGGCAGAATATGGGAAGCAAATAATGCTTCACTTAAGTTTATCAACGTTTCGGCAGTATCATTGACTCCAGCTAAAAATACGCTTTGATTCAATACCATTATTTTGTTTTGAACGAGGGCATTACAAGCTGTAGCTATATCGTCGTCTAATTCGCGCGGATGATTACAATGCGTGACGAGGATGCTCTTTAAACGAGTGTGTGTCAAAGCGTATATAAGTTCAGGCGTGACGCGCTCGGGGATAGTGGTGATCAAACGTGTATGTATACGCACGCGTTTTAAGTGTGGAATCTCACTTAAACTCTGGATGACACTCTGCAACAGTGCATCGTTGGCAAGCAGAGGGTCCCCACCACTTAAAATGACTTCATTTATTTCTTTGTGTGCACGTATATAATCGTAAATAGCTACTAAGCCCTGCGTGCCGGGGCGGTTGTCCTCATAGGCGAAATGGCGCCTAAAACAATAACGACAATGAATGGCGCAACTGCCTACTAAAGTGATCAAGACGCGACTGGAGTATTTATGGATTAAGCCGGGCAAAGGATTATAACGGTGCTCTTCTAAAGGATCGCGGTTAAAGTCATCCTTGGGCTGTATTTCAATGGCCTGCGGTAAAATTTGCAATAATAGGGGATCAGTGGCATCGTGCGGATTGATCTTAGCCAAATAGCGGCGGCTGGCTTTGAATGGGAAGGTATTTTGCGCTTCTGTAGAGATATGCCTCGCTGCAGCAGGAATGAGTATTGCTAATTCATCTAGACGGGTGACACATTGCTGCAAAGCTTCTTGCCAACTTAGTTTTTGTTTCATGGGTGCTTTAATCAGTGGTAAATAGGGCGCTAACGCGTTAAAATAGTTGAGAATCATAGCACACGATCTGATAAAGAGGAAATAATGTCTACATATAGTACAAATGAATTTAAAGGTGGTTTAAAAGTTATCATTGATGGCGATCCTTATTCCATAGTTGAGAATGAATTCGTCAAACCAGGAAAAGGACAAGCCTTTGTGCGCACCAAATTGCGCAATTTAAAAACAGGCCGCGTTATTGAAAAGACACTTAAATCGGGTGAAAGTTTGGAAGCGGCGGATGTGGCAGAAATAGAAGCACAATACTTATACACGGACGGTCATCATTGGCACTTTATGTCGCCTGCTAGCTTTGAGCAAGTCGCTGCTGAAGGTGCAGCGATGGATGAAGCTAAAAATTGGATCAGAGAGCAGGACATGTGCACTATTGTTTTATGGAATGGTCAACCTTTAAGTGTTGCACCCCCTATATTTGTTACTTTGAAAATTATTGAAACCGATCCTGGTGTACGGGGCGATACCTCCGGTGGTGGCAATAAACCAGCTAAATTAGAAACGGGCGCTGTAGTAAAGGTACCCTTGTTCATTCAAGAAGGTGAAGTTATTAAGGTCGATACGCGTACCGGCGAATATGTCTCGCGTGTAAAGGAATAGTTGTAACTACTCACCCTAATGACCTAGTCCCGGTTATAAAGGGATAAACCGAGCCGCGACCGTTAGGGAGCGGAAAGTGAAAATATACGCTAATCTATCCAGTATAGGTTTTTCTTATTACATGGTACGAGTAGTTACAAATATGCAGGAACAGTAAGTCATATGGCGAATGCGATTTGTCAAGGGTGAGAGAAAATAAATGTTAAAATGTATGATGTACTGTTTAGTAATATCCTTTGCGCTGGTGGCTTGCAGTTCACCTAAACCACCCATGACACCACAATTGGAAGCGGCCTATGCTAAACAAAAACGCGACAAGAAAATCAGCGATATGGAAAAGCAGTTACAGGCTGGGGGCGTGACGGTGATTCATTTGGGGCAACAAAGTATGTTGGTTTTGCCTACGGATAAATTCTTTTTTATAGACTCATCGCATTTAAATGGCGCTAATTACGCAACGTTGAATATATTGAGTGACTATATTTCCTTATTTGATGTAGAAACGGTCAAGGTAAGTGGCTATAGCGATAACTGCGGTGACCCCCTGCGTGCAGTGGCGTTGTCGCGACAACAAGCACAAAATATAGCAGACTATTTAAAGAACCAAGAAATAAAAGCACCGATTATTTATGCGATAGGATATGGTTGTACGTTCCCCATTGCCGACAATCAGCGCAGCGATGGCCGAGCGATGAATAAACGTATACAAATTACATTTTATCGGTTGGATCCTAGACGATGATTCCAACGTTAGGGAGCGGAAGATTGAGGAATACTCTAATGTATCCAATATGAGTCTATTTTGAATTACTGATGAGGAGGCTTTCATGGCAGAAGAAGAAATGAAACAAGACAAGAAAGTGGGTTATGGTATACGCAAAAGTGCGCTAGAAATTGTACGTTTAAGAAATAATTATTACCGCGATAGCTATAGATTTTTAATGGGGGCTGTGTTGGCCTTGGTGGTATTGTGCGTATTGATGATGGTGATCCTTTTTTATCTTTATACCACGCGACCCGAACCACGCTATTTTGCTACCAACGTAGTAGGTGGTTTAGTTGAAATTCAACCACTTACTTCGCCCACTTTATCTGATGCTGCTTTGTTAAGCTGGTCCGCGCGTGCAGCGACGGCCGCATACACACTTAATTACGCACAATACCAACAGCAACTAGAAGAAACTAAAAACACTTATTTTACAGACTCTGGCGGGCAAAATTTTTTGGACGCCATCAAGGCATCGCTCAATTTGCAAACGGTACTGCAAGGTTTTTTTGTAGTCACCGCTACTGTGGTGCAAGCACCGATCATCTTAGACCGTGGCATTATGACGCCGGCGAGTGGCGCTAAAACGTATGCTTGGCAAGTCCAGGTGCCTATACGCGTACAATGGACTAGTCAGGCGCGCAGCTTTAGCAATATGTATAATGTCATTTTAACCATTGTGCGTACCACGCCGTTGATCGATCCTGTAGCCAGACAAATGAACTTAGACAGTTTACAAGGCGTGGGTGTGCAGCAATTCGTAGCACAAACCCTAAGTTAATTTTTAGGAATAATTATGGCAAATCGTCTGGATCGAAAAAACAGAGTCTTTTTCAGAGCCGTGATTGCCGCGACAATTGTCATCATCGGTTTGATGATAGCGTTATTTTGGCGAATTCGAAATCCAGAAGAGCCTAGGTATTTCCAAATACAGCTGGAACAAGGTAAAAAACAATTTATACCCCTGCAACCCTTATATGGCCGCATTTTTTCTCGCGAAGATTTGTTGCTGTGGGTCCAAGAAGTAGTTGGAAACATTTATACCTTTAACGCGATTACCTACCAGCAAAAGTTCGATTATATTCTGGCTAATGATTTCACATCAGATGGTGCCAGCTCTTTTCGCAAAACTTTAGCTGACAGTCAATTGTTAAATCAAGTGATTACACAGCAGTTGAATTTAACGGGACTGGTTTCAGGTCAACCCGTTATCTTGCAGCAAGGATCATTGATGGGACAATACACTTGGAAGGTGCAAATGCCAGTGCTGTTAACCTTTGAAAATGCGAATCAAGTGTCGACGAAGCGCATTATTGTTACTGTACTCATCGTGAATGTGCCTACGCGAGAATCGCCACAGGCCATTGCTATACAGGAACTTTGGTCTGAGGACTATTAAAAATGCAAAATTTAGCGCAAGTAGACTTTGTTGAGTTATTGGCTTTAGATAATAGCTTGATCGTTGATTTGCCTTATGCCAGTGTTCGTAATTTTACGAAAAAAATAATTTATGATGCCAATGCTAAAGCGTATTTACGTAGAACCGTAGCCGAAGCATTAGTAATGGCGCAACGTAAATTGAACGCACAGCAACTCGGACTCAAAATTTGGGATGCGTACCGACCTTTTCATATTCAAGAAATATTTTGGTCTTATTGTCCTGATGAGCGTTATATTATGAAACCGGTTAGAGAAAATGGACATATGAAAGAAGGCTCGGCACACAATAGAGGTTGCGCTGTGGATCTAACCTTGGTAAATACAATAACAGGTATAGAGTTAGTCATGCCTACTTTATTTGATGACTTTAGTGAGGCAGCGCATCGCAATTATATGGAATCTAGTTCAGAGGCTATACACAATCGAGAACTATTAAACGACATCATGGTATCGTGTGGTTTTATAGGCTTACCTACGGAATGGTGGCATTTCAACTGGCATGCGGCGGAAGAGTTTGAGTTGTGTGATTTGCCGATGGTTTGATTGCGCTTTGTATTATCGGTTAAATCCAGGGCTCAGTATTATAGTTCAGAGCTGGCCGGGTCCTGGCAACGGTGATACCCCGTCGTGCTCGTGCCTGCGCGCGCCGGGGCCCCTCACCGTGCCACCCAGCCATAGCTATCGTGCTTTGCATCGAGTTTGTGATATCCATCTACATTTTTGACGTGTCAATTAGTTCTAGCACCTGAAATGTTATAAACGCCAATTCTGTTTAAGATGCAAAATTCCGAGCCGCGACCGTCAGAGAGCGGAAAAAAGGACGAATAACAGGAATAATCCGGCTCGGCTCTGGGAATAATGGGGTGTTTTTAAGCCAATCCTACAGAGATTTCTTAAACAGAATTCGCGTTATACAGACCCATAATTTGCATTTGTTTATAATGCATGTAATAATTAATAATCCTAATTTTTTGGTACTACCCATTTAAAATGAATCACAATACTCTAAAAGCGCGTTTAGCGGTGGCTTTGGCGCCGGGTTTGTCTTTGCGCACTTGGCAAGGTCTCACGCAAAAAGGTTTTACTGCCGAGGAATTCATCGCTGGTGGCGCGCGTTTGTGGCAAAGTCTAGCTTTAAAACCCAGTACTACAGACTATTTAATGACCCTACCGTGGGCGCTGATAGATGAATGTCTATCTTGGCAAGACAGCAGTAGTCATTGCCAAATTTGTTTTGCCGACGATGCGCTTTATCCCGAATTACTAAAGACCATTCAAGCACCGCCAAGGCTATTATTCTTACAAGGTCGCAGCGAATTATTACACAGACCGCAATTGGCCATTGTAGGCAGCCGTAATCCCACTACCATAGGTTGTGAATGGGCTAGGCATTTTGCACGTGAATTGGCGGCTTTAGGCTGGGTAATTACCAGTGGTTTAGCGCAGGGCATTGATGGTGTAGCGCATAGCGGCGCTTTAGAGTCTAAGGGGCAAACGATTGCAGTCTTAGGCACCGGTTTAAAACGAATTTATCCTAAGCGCCACCAAAGATTGAGCGACGATATTTTGCAGACAGGTTTATTGGTCTCTGAGTATCCGCCTTCTACACCGCCTTTGCCACAGTATTTTCCGGCACGCAATCGCATCATCAGCGGCTTAGCGGTGGGGGTGTTGGTAATAGAGGCCACACTGCAAAGTGGCTCGTTGATTACGGCCCGTTTTGCATTGAATGAAGGGCGCCAAGTTTATGCTTTGCCCGGTTCACTGCACAATCCTTTGAGCAGAGGATGCCATTTTTTAATTAAAGAAGGCGCTAAATTGGTTGAGACTGTAGAGGATATATTGGAGGAAACCACGGGTTTCGCTGCTTGGTATGGTTCAAAAATAAACCAGAAAAAGCCTGTCAAAGGTAAAAAAACCGTTATTTTAGATGAAAAAGAACAGAAACTACTCAATAACGTTGATTTTTCACCGACTTCTTTTAATGCTATTCTTACGCGTACGGGGTTGACGGTGACCGAAGTTTCCGTCATCCTCATGGCCTTAGAACTAAAGGGTTTGGTACGTTTACAAAGCGGCGGCTATGAACGGGTATAATTATTCGGTTAACCGAGCGTTGACTGTCAGGGAGCGGTTATAAACGGATTAACCGAGCGTTGACTGTCAGGGAGCGGATAATAACCGTAGTTACGGAACATTTAAGAATAGGTATATATGACAAAAAATTTAGTGATCGTTGAATCTCCTGCCAAGGCGAAAACCATAGAAAAATATTTAGGCCCGGGAAATATTGTTTTGGCTTCCTATGGACATGTGCGCGATTTAATACCCAAAGAAGGTGCGGTTGATCCCGACAATAATTTTGAAATGCATTATCAAGTGACGGAGAAAAATAGTAAGCACGTAGACGCGATTGCCAAAAGTATGAAAGCTGCAGATTGTTTGATTCTAGCCACTGACCAAGATAGAGAAGGTGAAGCCATCGCTTGGTCGGTGCAAGAGCTCATGATAGAGCGTAAACTCTTAAAAGACAAACCGGTAAAACGGGTCGTTTTTAATGAAATCACCAAGAGTGCGATTCAAGAAGCGATGTTGCATCCACGTGAAGTGGCTATGCCGTTGGTGTATGCACAACAAGCGCGCCGCGCATTGGATTATTTAGTCGGCTTTAAACTATCGCCTTTATTATGGCAGAAGGTGCGTCGTGGTTTGTCTGCGGGCCGAGTGCAAAGCCCCGCATTGCGTTTGATTGTAGAACGTGAAGAAGAAATTGAACGGTTTAAAACGGAAGAATATTGGACCTTACACGCGCATCTATCAGAAGCGAAACAAGAATTTACTGCCAAATTACAGCAATATCAAGGTGAAAAGCTAACGCAATTTAGTATCACCACTGAAGAACAAGCGACTATAGTGCAAGATACCTTATCCAAAGCAGCGGGCGATCATTTACTCGTCGTTGCTTTAGATAAGAAACAACGTAAGCGCCAACCAGCAGCACCGTTTATCACTTCTACCTTACAGCAAGAAGCGGCGCGTAAATTAGGCTTTACTGCTAAACGTACCATGATGGTAGCACAACAATTATATGAGGGGATCGATATAGGCGATGGCGCTTTGGGTCTGATCAGTTATATGCGTACCGACTCGGTTAATTTAGCGCAAGAAGCGGTGGCCGAAATCCGTGCTTATATTGCTAAGCATTATGGCGAGCGCAATGTGCCTAAGACGCAGCCGGTTTATAAAACCAAATCCAAAAATGCTCAAGAAGCGCATGAAGCTATACGCCCCACCTCGGTGCTGAATATACCGGATAAAATTAAAAAATATTTAAGTGCCGATCAATACAAGTTATATGCTCTAATTTGGAAACGGACTGTAGCAAGCCAAATGATACACGCTACTTTAGATACAGTGGCAGTGGATTTAGCCGCTGGAGAGGGCAATATTTTTAGAGCCAATGGTTCGGTGATCAGCGATCCAGGTTTTATCGCTGTTTATCAAGAAGACAAAGACGATGCCAAACCGCAAGACGATAACGACACCGTATTACCGGCAATGACTGTGGGTCAACAGATCCCTTTGGAAAAGATTGTAGGCACACAACACTTTACTGAACCGCCACCACGGTATTCAGAAGCGAGTTTAGTCAAAGCGTTGGAAGAACATGGTATAGGGCGACCATCGACCTATGCGTCGATCATTTCAACCTTGCAAAACAGAGAATATGTATTTTTAGATAAAAAACGTTTTATTCCTACCGATGTGGGTAGAGTGGTCAATCGCTTTTTAACGCGCTTTTTCACTACCTATGTAGACTATGATTTTACCGCTAAATTAGAAGACGATTTAGATGCGGTGTCACGTGCTGAAAAAGAATGGATCCCCGTATTAGAACAATTCTGGCAACCCTTCAAAAAGCAAATTGCGTTGATACAAGAAACTGTAGAGCGTAAAGACGTAACTCAAGAAGCTATGGATGAAGCTTGTCCCAAATGCGGTAAGCCTTTGTCTATACGATTGGGTCGTAAGGGTCGTTTCATAGGCTGCACCACTTATCCAGAATGCGATTATACGCGCAACTTAGAATCTTCCAGCACCGTCGATCCAGAAATCGTTGAAGGCCGTACTTGCGAAAAATGCGGTAAACCTTTACTGATCCGCGAGGGGCGTTATGGAAAATTCATAGGCTGTAGTGGTTATCCCGATTGTCGTTATTTAGAACCTATTGAAAAACCCAGCGATACTAAAGTAGCCTGTCCTAAATGCAAACAAGGCAGCATACTGCAACGTAAATCCAGAAAGGGCAAAGTATTTTATTCTTGCAACCGTTATCCCGATTGTGACTATGCGCTGTGGGATGAGCCCTTGGCAGAGCCTTGTCCCAATTGCCATTGGCCTATTTTGACTTTGAAGGTGAGTAAGCGCAAGGGTCGCGAAAAAATTTGCCCGCAAAAGGAATGCGGTTACACGCTGTCTCTAGATGAGGAATAAAGTTCATAATTATTCTGTCGCTATAGAAGTCTTACGCAATGACGGCGTTATCGCGTATCCTACCGAAGCAGTTTATGGTTTAGGTTGTTCACCCTTCTCAGAAAAAGCCGTAGAAAAATTATTAGCAATTAAACAACGCGATGTTGCTAAAGGCCTTATTTTAATTGCGGCTAATTTTGTGCAGCTAGAATCCTTGTTACAACCTTTACCTCAGGAACGCTTAGATCAAATCTTAGCGACTTGGCCCGGGCCCGTGTCTTGGGCTTGTCCAAAGACAGATAAAGTGCCCGCGTATATCCATGGCGATTGGAGCAGTGTAGTGGTGCGAGTCAGCGCGCATCCTATAGTACAACAATTATGTTTGCAGTTTGGTGGGCCGTTGGTATCGACCAGCGCGAATATTCAGGGCGCAGATCCTTGTCGCAGTGCTGCAGAAGTGAGTGCTGTTTTCGGCCCTTCAGTGGATCATGTCATCGTAGGTGAAGTCGGGATATTAGAGAAACCTACGCCTATTTTCGATGCACTGACGGGGCATGTGTTTCGCTAGGTTATCCTGAAATTGTAGCCTATCCATTGACAGAAAAGATCCGCGTTTTGGGTTTGAAAAACTATTTAACTGGCTTTGTATACAATCATAATCATTTTTGTTGATTCGGGTGGTTCACCAACCACCCGAATTGTCTTGTTAAATAAGCCACCTCATCACATCTTTATTGTCCATGGGAGATCATAATACAAGGTTATCTGTAACTACTCACCCTAATGACCTAGTCCCGGTTATAAAAGGATAAACCGAGCCGCGACCGTAAGGGAGCGGAAAGTGAAAATATACGCTAATCTATCCAGTATAGGTTTTTCTTATTATATGGTACAAGTAGTTACGATTATCTTTATGTTTCTTTATAGCGTGCCGCACGCGCGAGCTTAGTTAAGTTGGCCGGATCTTCAAATGCTTTATAATAGGCATTTAATGCGGGTGCTCCTCCTAAATGCACATATAAAACTTTATGATTAGATGGAAATTCTTTTTTCTGGCAGAGATCACACATCCCAGCCATAGATTTTCCTTCATATACAGGATCCGTTAACATTGCTTCTAGTTCGGCGGCCATCCTAATGGCTGAAATCGTTTTTTCAGAAGGTATACCGTACGCAGGGCCGCTATAGTTTGGATTAATTTCTATTTCGCTTTCTGAAAGATCTATTTTTTTACCCCCTTTTGACAAAATTAAATCAGCCGTTGCATAAGCAATTTTTGTGACGGCACGTCGCGTCATGGCTACGTCATCAGCCGTATCTATGCCAATAATTCGTCTTTTTTTAGGTTGTGCTGCAAAACCAACCACCATTCCAGCTTGGGTCGAGCCTGTACATGTAGCAACAATGATAGTGTCAAAAAAAATACCCAGTTGCTGTTCTTGCAGATAAACCTCATCTGCAAAATTGGCGTATCCTAAGCCTCCTAATGGATGATCCGATCCCCCGGCAGGAATGGGGTAAGGCTTACCACCTTGTTTGCGCACCATTTCTAGCGCTTTTTCCCATGTATTCTTGATACAAGTAGAATAGCCGTATCCATCGAGTATAGGATTGCCGCCCATTAAACGCGTAAGCAGAATATTACCAACGCGATCGTACACCGGGTCGTCCCATTCGGTCCAGACTTCTTGTATAGTGTAACTTTTCATTCCAGAGACGGCGGCAGCTGCAGTTACCTGCCTGGTGTGGTTGGATTGTATATTACCAATGGAGACTAAAGTATCGCATCCTTTTGCAATGGCATCTGCGACCAACCATTCCAGTTTACGAATTTTATTTCCGCCGAAAGCCAATCCAGACGAGACATCATCCCGTTTAGCCCAGATCTCTACACCCAAAACATCAGACATTCGCGATAATTTATGAATGGGGGAAGGAAAAAAACCTAGAGATTTTCTAGGAAATAAAGTGTCTAGTTTAAGCATGAATAACTCCTATTGTTTTGTAATTATTGAAGCTTAAGCATAACATGAAGATTTAAAAATGTGGTTCTTATTATTGGCCTATAAAAAATATGATGATTTGACTTTAAGCCTATACTTAAAATATAATTCTCAAATATAGAAAATAAATAGGATATTATTCTAAATGGAGCTGGATAGAATAGATAAGCTTATCCTGAAACTACTGCAAAAAGATGGGCGTTTGTCCAATGCTGAGTTGGCAGATAAAATTGCCTCCAGTAAAACCGTATGCTGGAATAGAACAAAGAAATTGTTAGAGGAGGGATATATTGAAGGAATTAAAGCGGTTCTCAATCCCGATAAATTAGGCTTATCGGTTCTTGTTACAGTAGGCGTAGTGCTAGATCGATCTACGCCAGAGAGTTTTGCTGAATTTGAAAAGGCAGTGACTAAAATCCCTGCCATTATTGAATGTTTACTGTTAGCCGGTGAATTCGACTATTGGATTAAGATAAGGGTGAGAAGTATTCAGGCATTTAATCGATTACATGCGAATGCACTGTTATTACTGCCCGGAGTGCGACAATTGCGAACTTTCTTTGCTTTAGGGGAAATTAAGGTAAATGGCGAGCTGGCAGTAGAGCCATAAGCAGCAAAGCGTTGTATGCATTAACAGATCTATTTTATAGAAAATACCATCAGCTTCAACAATCTTCTGTGTTTCTTGAACAGTAAAGCCGCTGACTTGATGCCAGCATTGCTAATCTTATGTAGGACCTGTTGTTATGTGGCCTTAATAAGAGCAAAGAAGTTATTTCAAGTTCTAGAGGTAGAAATATTAATAAAATCAGAGGGTTAGTTTTAACAAAATCTGTAAATTTTAGGTTTTATTTGTTTTTTAAAAGGAATTTTAGGCCCTTATTTTGTCTTTATACTACAATAATACCATATTAATGCTATTATTGTAGTATAAAGACAAAATAGGATTGCATATGGCCTCTGTAATACCGACTGAAAGCCAAGGCATACGTTTGCTACGACAGCTATTTTTACGTGGCAAACGTATATTTAACATGGAAGATGTTGCCGCCGCGGCTGTCTTGGAGGATATACCCCAAAAGCAGCTCGGCAAAATACTCTCTAATTTAGCTAAGCGCGGCTGGATACTTAGATTACGTCGTGGGTTGTATGTTGGTATAGGTTTGTTACCAGAGCAGGCTTATACGCATTCCTTTGCGATATCCGCTTATTTAATTCAGCCGTCAGCCATTAGCCATTGGTCTGCTTTACAACATCATGGCTTGACTGAACAAATACCACAGATTGTTACGGCATCAACACCTAATAAAGTTGTAACGCCATCAATGCGTGAAAAACAAGCGCATGGAAAAAAAATAAGACATGCTTTTGAAATTAATGGCGTACGCTATGAATATATTACTGTGCAAGAGCAACATTTTTTTGGTTTTGAGAAAATATGGTTGGACGAGTATTTTCAAATATCCATTACTGATAAAGAACGCACCTTGCTAGATGTATTTATTTATTATAAAATGTTTGGAGGCATGGGAGAGGTCTTGGGAATATTAGAAAATTCGTTAGCCACGATTAATATTCAAAAGTTGTGTGACTATGCCATTCAGTATAATAAAAAATCAATTTCTAAGCGATTAGGATGGGCACTGGAATATTTTGGTATTGAGGAACAACAACTAGAGCCGCTATTAAATATTCAATCTAATTATTATTGCCCCCTAGATCCGTCTGCCCCCGCATTAGGACCCTGTGAGAAGCGTTGGATGATTCAAAACAACTTACTAAAGGTGAGAAAAAGATGAAACTATTGCGTGAGCGGCTACAAAATGAATGTACACTTAAAAAATTGCGTTTAGATATTATTGAAAAAGATTACGCGCAAAGTTATTTATTAGCAGGTATTGCAAAACAGAAACAATTGGCAGATTCTTTGGTTTTTAAAGGCGGCACTGCATTAAAGAAGATGTTTTTTGGTGACTATAGATTTTCTGTTGATTTGGATTTTTCAACAGTAAATGGACCAAAAGGAAATGCACCAAAAGGTCATGAGCTAGAATTAGCATTACAAGATGCAATCAATATATCGAGAGAGCTTTTATATCAATACGGGCCTTTCGAAATACAATTAAAGCGCTTTCCAGAACGTGCACCGCATCCTACGGGCCAAGAAGCATTTAATATCACTGTGAAATTTCCTTGGCATCGTTCAGCGCTTTGCATAATTAAAATTGAAATAACCCATGATGAACCAGTTCTTATATCACCTGAATATAAAACCATATTACACGGTTATGATGAGATATTAGATTGCAGAATTGCTACTTATCGTATTGAAGAAATTATTGCTGAAAAAATGCGTGCATTGTTGCAAACCCATCAAAAACTGGTTACTCGTGGTTGGAATAGGCCTAGAGCACGGGATTATTATGATTTATGGTCTATTCTGAAGCACTATAGTTCTACTATTAATTATACCTGGCTTATGGAAATATTGGATAAGAAATGCTTGCATCGTCACATATCGTACGAAACTCTGGAAGACTTTTTTACTACAGAATTGACTGAAGAAGCCCACCAACACTGGCAGACAACTCTAGGAAATTTAGTGATTGGATTACCAGAATGCGAATTAGTTCTGAATGAGACAAAGTCTCTTATTGAGAGGGTCATGACTACAAATGAAATTAAAAAAAGATGGTTTAAGTTAGGTCAGCAAAAAATAAATATTTTGACAGATGAAGTAATCAGCTTAGCCGTTAAAATTAAAATTTTTGCGAGTATTGCTGATGCGAAAAAGAGGAATGTGATAAAATATGAGCACGATCCTTTTTGGGGGTGGTTGCAAGGAGACTGTATCTTTCGTTCTGTTGTTGTAGACGGTTTAAAGCTCTGTAAAGATTCACATAGATATTTAAACTCGGTTCTTATAAAGAAGGATGAAATTATCTCCAAAAAACAATATGGAGAACTTAGGAAAAAATTTTTCCGTAAAGGGTTAGACAGAGAATTTAAAGCATGTATTGGACATTTAGAAGAAATACGTGATAAACGGCTTGCACATTTAGATAATGAAGAAGTTGAAAATGTAAGCTGCAATCTACAGGATTTATTATTAGTGCTTGCTGATTTATTACTAGGCTTAAATGCAATTCAACACTTTCTATCGAACCCTACGTATATTATATACGAGCAGTGGGACACGTATAAAATGCCTGAAAAGGAAGATGAAAGATTGAAAGTTTTTAACACTATATTTGAAACATATCCAGAGATACAAGGTTGCGTCGATATTCTTAAATTGTTGGAGGGGCAACAGGAAGCAGAAAATCTTTCCCTCTAAAAATTAGGGGCTGGGTGAGGCCAAAACCTCACCCAGGCTAGATACGACTGGCTAGTGATCAGACCCTGAAAGAAAACACTCCAAGGTGGTACCTCATCGGCGTAGACTCATTTTTTCGCAAAGGCGCAAAACCCGGGCAGGGATTTAAGGTTGCACCTCAAAAAAGTCAGCGCACTGTCGCGCCTAAGTTGGATAGGCGAAACATTTCGCGCTTCATTGTCCTGACGCTGTCATGCGTTTAGCGCTTTAACCCCGAACTCGACGGCAAAATGGCAAACACGCGCTAAGAGGGTGTACAGCTACATGCACCCTCGGCCTTGCGAAATAAGAAGCCTTAATAGTGGCGTTTGTCACTTTAACCGTTTACGGTAAAGCTAGCGCAATAAGTGCGGACAAAACAGCCACTATGTAGGAACGCCCTCTTGTACGTTCATCTCATTTCGCAATAGCAAAGCCTCATCATGTGCCTTTTGGGCCCATAAAAGCGGTGTTATGTTTGAAATTTTCACAGATCGGTTCGATCTATGTACAAAGTGTGCAGGAATATAACAAGGAATCTTATATTCTGCTTGTGCGAATGCGTGTTGGTGAGTTACCATTTCTATAGCCTCCAATCATCTCATTTCGTTGATTGCGGGTCAGCAGCTTGCCTAGTGTGCCCACACCGGGCTTGCTGCGCTTACTTCCTCAGTAAGCACCCATCGTATTGTGAGCTCGCACTCGTTGTTAAACAAGCACTTATCACATCTGCCATTATGAACTTTTTAAATGGTTTGTCAATACCTCGAAGACGATTTTTTTAAATATTTTGAATGTTTGAATTTGAGTTGTTGATTACGAACATACTATTCGATGTCTATGTTCCATAGATTTCAAAAAGGTTATATACTACACAGATAATATTCTAATGGAGAAGCTAGGCGTGAGAGGGACAGAAGATAGGCCAATTAATAAAGCTACAGACGATTTGTTTGACATGTATGATAATTTCGTGGGGCCTGTGTGCAATTATATTGGCAATAATTCTGAAGGTGCCGTGACCATCGCTGTGTCTGGAGAGTGGGGTTCAGGGAAAAGCTCCGCCATTAATCTTTTGAAAGAAAGGTTGAGAAAATATGATCCACATGACAAAAAAATATAATTGTCAATTTTGATCCGCTTTTAGAAGCAAAATTTGAGGTGCTACAACTTGTAGCGCTTTTTTTAGAGACTTAGCGCAGTCTATAGCCGATGAAAAGATAAAAATATATTTAAAAATTCTCTCTGATATTATGATCGAGTTAGGCTTAAATATGCTCGCTATTAAATATCCTTTGGTGGCTATACTTAAACACCCTATTTATTTGTTGAGTCAAAAATTTTTTGATTCAAAAAAGAGCCTGAGGTTTTCAGAAAGAGCTGAAGAGATTAGTAAAAAAAAGGAAGCCGAGCGTCTTTTGCTCTGGAATTGGATATGGATTATAATAAGACAGAAATTGAATATGATTTAGTCGCTTAAGAGATTTGACCCTTTTTGATCAGGATTGGGGCCAATCTCCGAGTTACGCCGAAAAGCAATCGACTCTGCGATACTGCTCCCGCATAATATTGACGTCAATATCCTTCAGAAATTTGCGAATGAGCAAATTGCTCTTGCTAAAACAGTGCTCAACTCTTCTTGAATGCCATTCACGCTTCATAGCGTAACAGAGTTCATCTTAGAATTTCTAGGCGCTATTATTAAGGGCTTACCTTGAGCCGTATGCGGGGAAAGCTTGCAAGTACGGTTCTTAGGAGAGGGAGTGGCAGTAATGTCACTCCCTTATCCGACATATACTGAAATACGCTTTGCTTAGCTATCTCACTGATTAAATAACGATTATTATAGTAAAAAGCTTTACAGACTGATGTATCCTGATAGATAATCGCTGCTTGAACCATTGGGAGTGTTCCACACCAATGCACCGGAATCACTGTTCTGATGTTCACCGAAATCAATGCTCCAGTACACCGGAATGCGCAACTAAATATAAAAAGGAGAAAAGAATGGCTACGAATGATAAGAATGTGAAAAAATATATTCTAGATATTTTGCCTTCACAACCAGGTGTGAGGGAGTATCGTATTAGATATGGCGGCCAGGTTCTTCCTGCCGTTATATACGTATATTGTCCTTCCGGGAGTTATAATCCCGTCGATGTTTCATTTCCCTGTTCTTTGTATGTAGAAAATCACCGGGGGCTATCTACATTCTGGAGTCCAATTAGGATCTGGGATGTTGATATGATTCATAAAACTCTAGGTAAAGATATACTAGAACAAGATGGCTTATTGCATGCATTTTCTTTTTTAACTACTATTCCGATGGAGGATGAAAGGTACAAGTTGAATGCCATAAACATAATATTAGAGGTGCTTGGTCGTAAACCCATAGAGGTGCCGGAACATAGTATAGTGGAAGTTGATGGAATTTGTAAGTTAATTGCAAACGAGGGTTATGCTGCACATCAGCCGATTAAAATGAATTATACTAGTGAATCTTATAATATTAGGGATTGTACTAGGGGCTTTCCAGATACTACCGAGTATGATGAAACCTCTGTAGAAACAGCTCTTAATTGGGGTTGGAACACTCTTGCTACATTTTTCCAATTCTCTCGTGTAGCAGTGGTTAGTATTGAAGAATTATCTTCAAAACAAAGCACCCAAAATATTATTGAAAATACAGCTGAGCCCCAAATGACTTATGAGGTACATATTCACTCAGAACTAAACCGAATGAAACAGAAAAAATTAGAGGAGTTGCAAGGCATTTTAGGTAAATTAGAGATAGCGGCACGAACATTGGGGTCAGGTGATGCTCAGAAAAAGTATCTAAAGGTTATAAAGCAATATAAGGACAGAGTCACACATTGGAAAAAAGAACTAAGTGCTGTTGATGAGGAAAATATTAAAGCTTTAAAAATAGATATTGAGCAATTAAGGCGGACGCCGATAGACGATATTTATGCTTTAATTGCACCTCCTACTCGAGGGGTATCATTTTTCTCTCCTATTCATCACGAAAAAAATGTTACACAGGTGCCTTCTATGTTACCCTCAGTCAATAGGACTCTTGTGCGCTAAATTTTTTAGTCAAACAATGAGCAATTAAAGGAAGAAATATTGAAGAATTTAAAGGCATAGGCCTTATTAAAGAAATGATCACTTTGTGGCTAAAGGAAATGGAGCGTCGTATTCAGGAACATGTAGAAAAGGAACAGGAATATTTAAAAAATAAGGCTGAAGAGTATCAAACCGCTTTAAAAAGTAGCAGACCTTAATTTTTTCGTGGTTAGTCATTTGGTATCAGCATTATTTTGATCTAGATACTCTTTTTGGTGATCACACCGCCCTGCGCTACATATTTTATCAGTTAATAATGCATACAGATTAAATGATTTTATTTGCCATAAACTGCAACCCCTACATCTTGTGCGGCTTTTAACAAGGCTTTATCTAAACTGGCTAAAGGACAATTGAATTTAATGGCTAAATCCAAATAAGTTGCATCATAAGCAGAAAGTTGATATTGCCTTCCTAAATTAAGGATAGACTCTGCATCATAGTGACCTTGCTGGTTTTGCATGGTAATGGGTAATTGATATAGTACCGTCCAAAAATGCTGCGTCTCGGCAACCTTTACCCGGCCGCGCCGTTCAGCAATCAGTAATACATTATTCACCTCTATGTACCATAATGGCGGTACTATAGCGTTGGCTTGATGCGATAACTGTTTTAGTATTTCTTCAGTGTAATGTATTTTTTCGTTTTCAAATAGCCACGCCATTGTAACAGAACAATCTAGAACAAACACGATTAGCGGCGTCCTTCTGCGATGGCTTTTTTAGTATTCATGCCATCATCCCAGCGGATCCCCTTACGCCATTTATAAAAAGCTTTGAGAACTTCATTTTTTAATTTTGAAAAATGTGTTTTCGCATCGAAAGCGTCAACTTTTTGCATAGTTCCCTCTAAATTAGTTTCTGCAACTGTTGAACATATTAGGCCGACAAAAGCTAAGCGATTTTTTTAAAAGACGCGAATAGGTGCGTCGGGGAAACGCATCTAAATTTGTACAAAGGATGCAAAAAACGAAAGAATGATCCGAGCCGCGACCGTCAGGGAGCGGATTTTTTAAAAATCCGCTCCCTGACGGTCGCGGCTCGGAAAAAGAAATGTATAGTTCATACGATGACCTGGTCGTCAATACCTTTTTAGATCTTTTTTGCATGATTTAGATGCGATTCCCCCTTGCATTTACCCTGAAACTTTGCTATAAATGCCACCCTTATGACGATTTATCCCTTAACCAATTGAGGATGTACTAAAAATGTCCAGAGTATGCCAAGTTACTGGCCGCGGGCCGATGAGCGGAAACAATGTTTCCCACGCTAATAATAGAACTCGCCGCCGTTTTGAAGTTAATTTACAATCCCGTCGCTTATGGGCACCCTCTTTGGGACGCTTTATTAAGCTCAGATTGAGCAACCAAGGCTTGCGTTTAATCGACAAGCTGGGTATTGACGTTGTTTTAGAAAGGCTGCGTGCACGCGGCGAAAAAGTGTAAATAAAATACACAAATATAGTAAATAGATTAGGACTAATATTATGCGTGATAAAATTAAACTAGTGTGTGAAGAGGGTACTGGCGAGTACTACACCACCACCAAAAATAAGAAAAATACCCCTGAAAAAATGCGCTTTAAAAAGTACAGCAAAAAGCTGCGTAAGCACGTTTGGTTCAAAGAAGATAAGATTAAATAACTCTGCATTTTAGAGCTGCTAGGGCGGTTGTGAGCCGCCCATCGTTATCCCTGAGATACGTAATCGAAAAGACAATTTTAGAAACAGTACATGAAACTGTAAAAGTATTGCATAAAGCCAATCTTATTGACGCACAAACTATGTGTGAATTTGATGAAATGTGCTTAATAGCCATTTACAAAACAGACCAAAATTCGACCAAATTTCCGCTGAAAAACATCCCCGCATAATCTCATAAAACGAGCAATTTCGCTCATTTTATGTTAAAATAACCAACTGTAATGTATAACGAAGAGCGGTGTATGAGCGAGTTAAGTAAAGAAATTCTACCCATTACCATTGAGCATGAATTAAAGCGTTCTTACCTAGATTATGCGATGAGTGTCATTGTAGGACGCGCTTTGCCGGATGTGCGTGATGGGCTAAAACCCGTGCACAGACGCACCTTATTTGCCATGCATGAGCTGGGGAACGATTGGAACAAGCCCTATAAAAAATCCGCGCGTATCGTCGGTGACGTTATCGGTAAATACCATCCGCATGGCGACTCGGCCGTGTACGATACCATCGTACGTATGGCACAACCTTTTTCCATGCGTTATCTGTTGGTTGATGGCCAGGGTAACTTTGGTTCGGTCGATGGCGATGCCGCTGCTGCTATGCGTTATACAGAAGTGCGTATGTCGCGTTTTGCTCACAGCCTATTAGCCGATTTAGACAAAGAAACCGTCGATTTTGTAGATAACTACGATGGCAGCGAAAGAATCCCTGCCGTTATGCCTACACGTGTGCCGCACCTGTTGGTGAATGGTACTTCCGGTATAGCCGTGGGTATGGCTACCAATATTCCGCCGCATAATTTAGGCGAAGTGATCGATGCTACCGTAGCACTATTGTTAAATCCAGAATTAAGCATAGATGATCTCATGACTTTTATTCCTGGTCCTGATTTCCCTACTGCCGGTATCATCAATGGTCGTGCGGGTATTGTGCAAGCTTATCGTACCGGTCGTGGGCGCATTTACGTGCGTGCTAAGACACACATCGAAACCGATGAACGTTCTACCAAAGAAAGTATTATCATCACTGAATTGCCCTATCAAGTGAACAAAGCAAAATTAATCGAAAAAATTGCTGATTTAGTACGTGAAAAGAAAATAGAAGGTATCACGGCCTTGCGCGATGAATCCGACAAAGACGGTATGCGTGTAGTGATAGAATTAAGACGCGGCGAGATGAGCGAAATTCTGTTAAACCAATTGTACACGCAAACGGCGATGCAAAGCGTTTTTGGCATCAACATGGTGGCTTTGCACGACGAACGTCCTAGAACTTTAAACTTAAAAGAAATTTTAGAAGCCTTTATTAAACACAGACGTGAAGTGGTCACTAGGCGCATCATATTTGAATTGCGCAAAGCCAAAGACAGAGCGCATATTTTGGAAGGCCTAGGTGTAGCCTTGGCTAACATCGAAGAAATGATAGCTCTGATCAAAGCCTCTAAAACAGGGCAAGAAGCCAAAGAAGCCTTATTGGCACGCACTTGGGAACCGGGCTGGGTGAAGGCATTGTTGTTGGCTAGCGATGTCAATGTGACTAGACCTGAAGATTGTGCGCCGCACGAGGGCTTGCATGGCGATAGTTATCAACTCACCCCTACACAAGTGCAAGCGATTTTAGATTTAAGACTACAACGCTTAACTGGCTTAGAACAAACAAAAATACATGATGATTATCAAGAATTGGTAAAAGTGATCATCGATTTAATGGATATATTATCGTCACCGGAGCGTTTAAAACAAGTGATCAAAGAAGAACTATTGGCTGCTAGAGCTGATTTTGCAGATGCTAGACGCACGGAAATCATCGGTGCTCAAGAAGATATTACAATAGAAGACCTAATTACCGAAGAAGATGTGGCTGTGACTCTATCGCATGAAGGTTATGTCAAAGTGCAATCTCTGGATAATTATCGTTTGCAACGACGCGGTGGGCGCGGTAAAGCGGCGACCAAGATGAAAGAAGAAGATTATATAGAAAAATTACTCATTGCCAATACGCACGATACCTTACTGTGTTTTTCCAGTCGAGGTAAAGTGTATTGGTTGAAGACTTATCAATTGCCTGCGGCAGAGCGTATGGCTAGAGGCAAACCTATAGTCAACTTACTGCCTTTAGAAAGCGGCGAACGCATTCAAGCCATTTTACCGGTAAAAGACTTTAAAGCAGATGTGGCGGTCATTATGGCAACACGCGATGGTTTAATTAAAAAAATCCACGTAGAGCAATTTGCACGTCCTCGCAGCAGCGGTATTATCGCTTTAGAACTATTAGAAGGCGATAGCTTAGTCAATGCAGAATTGGTCAATAGCAATCAAGATATTATGTTGTTTTCTGACGATGGTAAGGCCATTCGTTTTAACAGCGATGAAGTGCGTTTGATGGGTCGTAATGCGCGCGGTGTTATGGGTATACGCTTAAAAGAAAATGCCAAAGTCATCGCCTTGTTGAGTTTAAAAGAGGGCGGTGCTATCTTAACGGCAACCGAAAGCGGTTATGGTAAGCGCAGTGCATTGGAAGAATATAGAGCTACGGGTCGTCATGGCTCAGGCGTTATTTCCATTATTGTCAACGAACGTAATGGTAAAGTGGTAGGAGCGTGTCAGGTATTCCCGGGCGATGAAGTGATGTTGATCTCCGATCAAGCCACTTTAGTACGTACCAGCGCGGATGAAATCTCACAAGTAGGCCGTAATGCCCAAGGAGTTATTTTGATACGCCTAGAAGAAAATGAGCATCTGATTGCGGTGCAATCCATTGCGGATGTAGGTGATATGGCGCATGAAACAGATGCGAGTGTCGTTGTAGAGGATTGATAGAACGTTAAAAGTGCTAACTGGATATACTCTTCGCTTTTGATGCTTGGGCATAGGCTTTAAGCCCAAGTATCAAAAGCGAAGAGTATAGTAAAATAATAATTATAACGAAGGTATACTGATATGAGCATGTCAAAACATGACGCTTTAGAATCATCTAAAAATAAGCTCGCCCCCCCTCATCCGCAAAAATCGTCAGGCTCCATAGATAGATATGAACTTTTTCCGATGATATCTTTAACAGGCTCCAATGAAATCCCCTATCAAACACCAGAGCCTTATCGTATTTATATTGACTCTGTACGAGGAATATATAGAGTATTAGGAACTGATGCGGGCCTACGTGCTGGATATGAATGTATTGTGATGTTAGAGTCAGATGCATTGTTTGATGCAAATGCAAAAGAGAAAATAAAAAATCTATATTTAGTAGAAGACAAAGAAGAAACTACCTGCTACTGTTATGACGGTAGACAAATACAAGAAAATACAGAAATCATCACTCTTCTTCGCTATGATGGTGAACAATGGCGCGAGACATCTCGTAGAAAAGATCTCATCATAGATATCTTAGGGTCCTATGGCGAGCAAAGAATATGGGATGATCCGAAAACAATTAAGGAAATCACTTCATTTTATAGTTGTTGTTTGCTTGAAGGGAACTTTGAGTATAAGCTAGAAGATAATCTTGAGGATGAACTGAAGGAGTTAGTGCCCACTAATTTAAACACCCCAGGCTTAAAGGAGCAGATTATTAAGCAGATGGTAGCGGTAGGCCATATTCCTGAGGGGTATGAAGTCCCGGCGGAAAAAAAACGTCAGCGCAAAACAGGATCTACAACAATCCATGTGTCTCCAACCAAAAAGATAATGACTGTAAAAAAATGCCTGATAGCTGAATTTGAAAATGCCTCTACAGACACGTCTGGGGAATCATTAACAATAAGTGATACAAATCAACCAACGCTTGCGCTTTCTATCGATGGTATTATAGGCAAATATTCAGCTGCTGGTTTTTCGAATAGGCTAGGCCAATCAATACATCATCACCCTTTCTGGACTTCTCCGGACGCACCGAAGAGTAAAAAAGAAAAAACGAATAATAAGCTAGCTGAATTATTAGCCAGAATCAGCATTCAAGATCAAGAAGCCTGTATTGAATACGCTAGTTTATTGCTAAATGGTGGTGAAGGGGTCAAGCAAGATATAAAATTGGGCAATGATTTTCTAGAATTAGTTGGCAAGCTGGTAGATGCACCAAATTCGGAGGCTGTTTCTCAGATTTTTGCCGAGATCAAGGCTCTATTGAAATCTGGTGCAAAACCTGGCGATAGCCCCGACTATGAAGAGCAAGGTAAATTAAGCCCGAAAATATTCTGATATTTGACGCAGATAAAACGGAGCTCAGCATGAAATAATAGCCGGGACAAAAATTGTCACTGAAGCTGCTATGGCAATATACCACTAACCAGCGCTAACACCCACTTCCACCATTTCAAATTCCATCTTGGTAGCGCCACAATCAGGGCAGCACCAATTGAGCGGAATATCCTCCCAACGGGTACCTGGAGCAATGCCTTCCTCAGGCCAACCTAAGGCTTCATCATAAGTCCAGCCGCACAATAGACACATGTATTTTTTCATTGAATAAGGCCTATAATTGGTCAAATATGTGTCTATTGTAACCAATTTGGATTAAGCTGTCAATTGGTAGCCTCATCCAGCATCGTGCCTACAGCGGCTTTAAATGCGGCGGCATAGCTACTATGGCAGTCCTGGTAAAAAGATTCAGCCATTAAGTTTTGTCGCCAAGCCTTTAAATAGGGGTAAGGTGTTAAATTGATGTTAATCAATTCAACTGCATCCAGTGCAGCTAGTAGTGAAAAGTCCGCAATGGTTAGGTTATTACCGGCAATATAGGCTTGTTTGGCCAGTTGCTTTTCAAGCATGGGGAGATAATTATCTAGCCACAAACGGCCATCTTGCAAAGAACGCTCGTCTTTGGTGGCGCCCTTTAAACGATAAAAGTACGTGTTGAACATCACCTTGGCAGTGGCCGTTGAAATATGGTTTGCCGCAAAATCTAACCATTGTTCAACGATGGCGCGTTCTTCTAGATTTTTAGGGTATAAGTTGGAATGGTGTTTATCGGCTAGGTAACGTAAAATGGCATTGCTTTCCGCTAATCTAAAACCATTGTCATCAATGGCAGGAATCTTGCCATAAGGATTTATTTTTAAAAAATCACTTTGTTGTTGTTCGCCTGCGGCTATGTTAACAATTTTAAGTTCATAAGGAATGGCTAAATAATGCAATAAAAAACGTATTTTATTAGCAGGGGAAGACAAAGGATTACTGTATAGAACTAACACGATAGGATTCTCCGTGATGAATGAAGTGATGTTGATTATAACAAGCAGGGGAAGCGAATACAAGAAACGTTATTGATTTAAAATGGGTAGTATATTATATTTACAGATTGGTTGTAATGAGATAAACTAAGCGTTCATCTTTATAGCCTTAGGTGTTTATCTAGGGTCACGTGTTGTAATAATAAAAAAGGAGGTAATTAAATATGGCTGCTACTGCGGAAATAGTTGTAAAAAAGTTAAAAGAATTAGAAGAAAATTCTACTAAACCTGAAGAAGTAACAGAGCGCCCTTCTTCGAAGACATATTCTTTCTTTGGCGAACTAGTCGGGACTTATACAGAGAAAGATGCTATTGATAATGGTGAGTTGACTCCCTTATTTTCGAAAGAGAAGATTGGCCCCAAGAAAAAATAAGGTCTAGATCCTCACATTTCACTATAATTAGGCCCGCTGCCACCTTCTGGGATTGTCCAACGTATGGTGTCGGCGGGATCTTTAATGTCACAGGTTTTACAATGCACGCAATTCGCGGCATTTATTTGTAAATTCGGTTTGTTATCCACCAGTGTAATTTCGTACACACCTGCGGGGCAATAGCGTTGTTCGGGGCTGGCGTATTGCGCGTAGTTGACGGTCAATTCTTTGCCTATAGAACGCAATTTTAAATGGCAGGGTTGATTTTCATCGTACTGCGTATTGGCTAAATAAACTGAACTCATTTTGTCAAAGGTAATCACGCCATCGGCCTTAGGATAGGTAATGGGTTTGGTATTTTTAGCGGGGGTTAAAGTATTACGATCTTTCTGCGTATGATGCAAAGTCCACGGTAATTTGCCTTTAAATAATTTTAGGTCTAAGCCACCCAATACTGTGCCGCCCCACAAACCATACCTAAAATACGATCTGAAATTACGCGAAATTTTTAATTCATCATAAACCCACGATTGTTCTAGTAACATTGGATATTCATCCAACAGAATTTTGCCCGAACTATTTTTTTCTAACGCTAGTGCGATCGCTTCTGCGGCAAGCATTCCCGATTTCATGGCATTGTGACTACCTTTGACTTTAGCGACATTTAAAAATCCAGCCGCACAACCAATTAAAGCGCCGCCGGGAAAAACTAATTTAGGAATAGATTGTAGGCCTCCTTCATTTAAAGCGCGTGCACCATAAGCCAAACGCTTAGCACCTTTAAAAAGAGGCGCGATAGTGGGATGTGTTTTAAAGCGTTGCATTTCCATGAAAGGGTCTAAATAGGGATTGCGATAATCTAAACCAATCACAAAACCAACTGCAACTTTTTGCTGATCTAAATGATAAATAAAAGAACCACCGTAAACGCTGTTATCCAAGGGCCAACCTGCACTATGTTGCACTAAGCCAGGGCGATGTTGTTCTGCTTCCACATGCCACAATTCTTTAATGCCCAAACCATAGGTTTGTGGATCGCAATTTTGTCGCAAGCCAAATTGTTTCATCAATTGTTCGGCGAGATAACCACGACAACCTTCGGCAAATAAAGTATATTTAGCGTGTAGTTCAACCCCAGGAGTAAAAGTTGCTTTAGGAACACCATTTTTATCCACACCCATGTCGCCAGTGGCAACGCCAATGACGCGGCCCTCATCGCCGAATAATACTTTGCTGGCGGCAAAGCCTGGGTAAATTTCAACACCTAAAGAAATGGCTTGCTCGGCCAGCCACTTACAGACTAAACCTAAACTCGCGATATAATTGCCCTGATTCTTCATGGTAGAAGGCAGCATAAAATGGGGTACAGTCCACGCTTTATCTTTGCTTAAAAATAAGAAGCGATCTTCTGTAACCGGAACTTTAAGAGGAGACGTTTGTTTTTGCCAGTTGGGCAACAATTCATTCAAAGCGCGTGGCTCGATGACGGCGCCGGATAGAATATGTGCACCGACTTCGCTGCCTTTTTCAATGATACAGACACTAATGTCGCTAGAAAGTTGTTTTAATTTTATGGCGGCGGCTAATCCCGCGGGGCCTGCGCCGACGATCACTACATCATAAGACATTATTTCCTGCGACATGATTAATTCCTTTGTGGATTGCCTAAGGGTTTAAAGGCTTGAATGCCGGTAATAGCGCGACCTAAGATAAGAGCGTGTATATCGGCAGTGCCTTCATAGGTTTTAACGGTTTCTAAATTATTCATATGACGTATAATATGAAATTCATCGATGATGCCATTGCCACCTAACATATCGCGCGTTTGTCGCGCTACGTCTAAAGCTACTAAAGTAGAATTACGTTTCATCATCGAAATGCATTCGCTGGCCATCTTGTGTTCGTCTTTCAAACGTCCTAAGCGCAAACAACCTTGTAAGGCTAAAGTGAGTTGTGTTTGCATGTCGGCTAATTTAAATTGAATGAGTTGATTAGCCGCTAGAGGGTGACCGAATTGTTTGCGATCCAACACATACTGACGAGCTGTATGCCAACAAAATTCACCTGCTCCTAAAGCACCCCAGGCAATGCCGAAGCGCGCATTTTCCAAGCAGCCAAAGGGACCGCTTAAACCATCTGCATGTTCTAAACGATTTTCTTCGGGTACGAACACATCGTCCATGACGATTTCACCGGTAACGGACGCGCGCAAAGAGCATTTGCCTTCTATGACGGGTGCCGACAAACCTTTCATACCTTTATCTAAGATGAAACCATTGATGCGGCCAGCATCGTTTTTAGCCCACACGATAAAGACATCGGCGATGGGCGAATTGGTGATCCACATTTTAGAACCGTGTAGCCTATAACCGCCGCTGACGGTTTTAGCGCGCGTTTCCATGCCATTGGGATCGGAGCCATGATTGGCTTCGGTTAAACCAAAACAACCTATCCATTCACCGGTTCTTAATTTAGGTAAATATTTTTGTTTTTGCGCTTCATTCCCATAGGTGTAAATAGGAAACATGACCAAGCTGGATTGTACACTCATGGCAGAGCGATAACCTGAATCTACACGCTCGATTTCACGCGCAATTAAGCCGTAGCTGACATAATTTACCCCGGCACAGTCATAACCCTGCAATGTAGCACCCAATAAGCCCGCGTTGCCCATTTCGCGCAGTATAGCGGGGTCGAAGTATTCTTCTCTATAGGCTTTGAGCACTCTAGGCATTAGGGCCGATTGTGCAAATTGTGCAGTATTATCGCGGATCAAGCGTTCCTCACTGCTTAATTGTTCATCAAATGACAGCGGATCTTGCCAATTATAAGCGATGGATGTTGCGGCCATGGTATGTCCTTTTGATAAGTACTATAGACGAATGATTGCAGAAAAGAGGGTTAAGAGCAAGGCTGGGGAAAATTGACACTTTATGCCTGTACAGCTATATTATCATTTTATAGCTGTACAGCTATATCTTGTAGGTATGGGAGAGTTATTATGGAATATCTGGCGTATTCGCCAAAAACGCTAGGGTTACAGTTAAAGCGTGTACGTAAAAACAAAGGGTTGACACAAAAACAGGCCGGTAGTGCTTTGTTACTAGAACAATCGACAGTATCCAGTGTTGAAAATGGGGCCCCAGGAACACGGCTTGAAACTTTATTCCGCTTGTTGGCTATACTCGAATTAGACATGGTATTGCGCCCTAAAAAACCTGTTGAGAGCCTTGGGGAATGGTGATGGTGCGGACCAAGGGACATACGCCTTTATTCCTCTATAATGCATAATCATCTAGTGGTGACACTGTACTATGTGAGTAGCAATCATTTAACGTTTTAATACGATGGGCAATCGCTTACATCGCCCGAAGCACGGTCTATTAGGGGGCTAGCGAACATATAATCAAAATGATGCATACGGTATTGTAACTCTTTGATTTTAAAGAGGAAATTCTGGGTAAAGAATTTGAATCGAAATTGTAACCCCTTGTTTTATAATAACTTTCGCACTCAATTTTTCAAAGAATTCCTTTTCGCTTCATATCATTTTTGGCTAGTATGTCGACCGATAAGATTCTCATCTATAGAAAGGGTATCTGTGGTTATGGGTTCATTATTTTGTCGTTGATGAGTAAAAAACTGCGATTCCGCGCTACATAAATTCATATATATTTCTAATAATCGCTTTGAATCAACCCGATAAATAAAACGTTTCGCACCAAATTTTTCATTAATCTTATCTTCTTCTGTTGTTAGTCCTGCAAGTTTTAAAATCTTATTAGAACGTTCATGCTCAATTCTGGTTGTTGCAATAATGGCACGTAGTTCTGCTCCATCGAGTTTATAACTTTTTTTTATTATCTGAATAGCATAATGATTTACTACGGCTGATACTGCTTCGCTACCATAACCTTGACCCCAAAACTCCTTATGGAAGATATAAGCAAGCTCAGAAATTCCTGGACCTTCCTCACTGCGCCCGATAACGACATGCCCAATAAATTCTGACTTATCTTTTTTAAAGATAGCAAGGCCATTAAATGGATCCGGTACCTTATTTTGCCATCTAGTGACCCAACCTTTTATTCTATTTTCTATTAGTGACCTATCAGTAATAGGCTTTCCTGCTGCATATTTCTCCATCACTCGAAAGTCGCTAAATAAATTAAAATAATTATCAGTATCACGTTCTGTTACGGAACGTATTAATAGCCTAGGTGTTTCAATGCGAACGATTAATCCAGAGTTTTCAGTATGTACGAAGCTAACTGTAACTTCTGAAGGTTTTAGTTTCTTTGTTTCCATAGGTTGTGCGGACATAATTATATTTCTCCCTTTCATTTTTCGACAAGTTCTCTCTTCTTTAATTCATAATTCAACATTTAGGCCTTTTCGATCTTTTTGTTTCTGGCCAACTTAGCCCTTGCCGCTAATTCTATATCAATGTAGCGATCATTAATAGCCCCTGAGCTGTGACCTCCATCGCCACTTACATGCTCGCGCGGACGATGTTTAACGTCATCTGATATGCCCGTATGGCGCAACCAGTGTACCGTAGCGGCCCGTAATAAATTAGATTCATGTTTATAGCCATCTTGTTCTAACTTGTCTGCAGCCTCGTCAAAACAGCCTTGTATCAATAGGCGTATAGGGCGCTCGCTGCCATCGTGATGTTCAATTTTTCTAATGCAGTCTTCAAATAATAATGTAATTACGCTGAGGTGAAATAAAAATGCGCACGCATTTAGAAACAGTCTTATCTACACTTTTAGATAGTAGAAATTAAGTATATAATCAGTATTATAAAGCTAAATACACATCTTCAGGTAATTTGACAAACCAAGCATGCCCGGAAAAAATATTCTATATAATTTTTTTAAAAATCAAAACTCGCCTTAAATGTTCTTTCAGAAAAAGGATACTTTCATTATCAATAAAACGAAAGTGGGATAGTTACAATCACTTATTTTGTATCTAAAGGCTTAGAATTGCTCACTAAATCTCATTCCGAAATTACGCCTGTATGGGTTGACATTTTGGAAGCAATGTCCAAAGAAACAATAGGACTACATCGAGATTGATTTTTCTAATCTGGATATAGATAGCATGGATGAATTTTGAAAAAATTCTTTTTTATTACTACGTATTTACTTACAATTTAGGTCGAAAACGTTTTTCTATGTCTCAAGGCGTAGTGAATCGTGGAATGATATAAAAAAATGGACATTTTATCTTGGTATCTAACGAAAAAAACTAATGTTGGTGAAATAACTTTTTCGTTTGATAGACTGATGAAGATAAATCTTGATGAATTAGGTCGAGTGATGGATAATCCACCTAAAAATCAAATGAGATCCGCCTATACCCAAATATTGAGTGGAACACTAGGAGGAATGTGGAATTGACTCAAAGATATTTTATATACTTCTTATAAGAACGCGATCAGCTTGGCTCAAGTGGTAATTCATAGTCAGTTGTCAGTAACCAGTAAATCTGTCCAGTTTACGAAGCTTTTTTTCCCCGCCCACAACCGCAATAACACTTAATATCAATAACACACTAAAGGCGATAAAACTCCACGCCGGCAACGATAGTGATAAGAAACTCCATGTGACTTTAGCGCAATCTGCGCCGCCTTGTAGGGCAGTTTTGATCACTGTCTCTACGGGAAAGACTTGGAGCAAATAACTCAAGCTGGCGCTGCATTGGCCGTAGCTATTTTCAGGCGGATGGGCTATTAACCACAATTGTCGGCATGCCAATAATAAACCACAAAGACTTAAAACGAATAATAAAAATGAATAAATACTACGACCGGTACGCGCTGGATTATGAATAGCGGCGATGAGAAAAATAATACCCGTGGCAATCACAACGATGCGTTGCAATTGACATAATAAACAGGGAATTTGTCCTAGACCATTTTCTAAATAAAATGTGAAACCCCAGAATAGTGCACAGAGAATAAAGCCTAAACTATAACTGCGTCGGGACATAGAGCATATACCTTATCTGTACTTTTCAGCGCGAAATAAATTTACAAAAAATTTAAGCATCTACGCTATTGTCTTTATTTTGTGGCAACCCAGGAGCATAAGCAACGACAGTCAATGGCGTGCCATGCAATTGGGCTAGATAATTGGCTACTTCACGACTAAATTGTTTTTGCTCAGTCGCAGACACTGGGTTTGCTTCCCTGGGTAATTTCACCGTCAGCGGATTTTGTGGCACGTTATTGATTCTATATTCATAATGCAAGTGCGGGGCGGTAGCTAGGCCTGTGCTGCCTACATACGCAATGACTTGGCCTTGTTTCACTACGCTACCCGCGTGTAGATTGCTGGCAAAACTGTTTAAATGCCCGTAGCGAGTGGTGATACCATGGCCATGGTTAATAATAATCAGGTTGCCATAACCGTGTTCCTGACCTGCTACAGCGACCACACCGTTTGCGGGGGCGATCACGGGTGTACCGCGCGGAGCGGCCAGATCGACACCGTAGTGTGGGCGAACAAAGGATAACAAAGGATGCATTCTATGTAGTGAAAAAGATGAGCTAACACGCGTGTAATGCACTGGCGCGCGCAAGAAAGTATTTTGTGCGGGTACAGCATTGTGTAACGCATTGGGGTCAGCTGGGTAATAACGGCTAACGCCATTGCTATCGGTGTGACGAATTAAGGTATACGTTTTGCCATCATTTGCAATTTCCATAGCTAAAATATTACCGGTGGAAACCAATTTATTTTGCACATAGCTAGATTCATAAATAACTTTAAAATGATCCCCTGGTTTTAATCCACGCTTAAAATTAACTTTTGAGGCGAATATCCTCGTGGCGTCGAGTATAATTTTTTGTGGCAAGTGTTGCGCTACGCCTGCCTCATAGAAAGTAGAACCAATCACGCCTGCTGCTATAGTAGGCATGACCTGGGGTGTTTTCTTAGTGAGTTTGGCATCAAAGTTATCGTCTAATCGAGTGACGGACAGAGTTTGTGTAGGGGATAGATTGTAAGTGAGATCGGTTAATTCTTGATCGGCATTCACATGTATGTTTACGCTTTGTCCTGGGCTAATATGAGCCAGCGTGCGTTTTACCAGAGGTATAGACAACAGTGCCGATATATCTTGGGTTTGTATATTTTGTGCTAGCAACAAGCCGCTTAAAGTATCGCCACGGCGTATCAGTACATTTTTATCGTAAGCTTGTGGTATCGGAGGTGCTACGTCTTCTACAGAATTGATTTCAACGGTATTGGTAGGTGGGGGCGTAAAATCGGTTTGTCCATAACGAGTATCATCGTATGCAGTGCTAGGGACATCGTTTTGTGGCCAGAACAAAATAATAGATGCCACCAGTAAAGACAATAACAGCAGTGGGTATAAGCCTATACGGAAACGGCTACGAATATCTTTGCGTACAGCCGCCATAGCGCCACGTGTTTTAGAAGAAGAAGTCATATTTTCCACAAATAACCTACCTATTGTATCCTTGATAGAGTTAGATGCATCGTAACCCTGTAACCTTTTTTAAGGGCAACATAGCCACATCCCTGTACACTTTAAGCTAAAGTCAGGATGTTTATAGGTTTGGGGGAAACAAGTTTTTCACGCAAAAGAACTTACTTACCCAGATCCATAAAATATTCTGAAGATAACGCTTTGTGTGTGCATCTACATAGGCGTATATTACCGTATCGTCACAACGAGATCAACGCGAATGATTGAAAAAAAGCAAATTTTTTGCGATCATGCTGATCCAAAGCGATGATTTAAACAGAAAATATACAATATTAGGGGATGCTGGTGTCTATAGATACAGTTTTAGCCGAATTAAAACGCGGCGCCAATGAAATCTTAATTGAAGACGATTTGCGTGAACGCCTTAAAAAAGGCAAAAAATTGCGCATTAAAGCGGGTTTTGATCCCACTGCTCCAGACTTACATTTAGGGCATACCGTACTCATTCACAAGATGAAACATTTCCAAGATGCAGGCCACGATGTTATTTTCTTGATAGGAGATTTCACTGCAACCATAGGTGATCCGAGTGGTCGGAATGTTACGCGCAAACCCTTGTCTAGGGAAGAAGTTATTGCTAATGCAAAGACTTACGAAGCGCAAATTTTTAAAATTTTAGATAAAAAGAAAACCATCGTCGAATTCAACTCGAACTGGATGGGGAAACAATCTGCTGCGGATTTAATTGCATTAGCTTCGCAAGTTACGGTGGCGCGCATATTGGAACGAGAAGACTTTAGTCAACGTTATCAAAATGGTCATGCGATTGCCCTACATGAACTTTTATATCCTGTAGTACAGGGCTATGATTCAGTGGCATTGCAAGCGGATGTAGAATTAGGCGGTAGCGATCAAAAATTTAATCTGCTGATGGGGCGTGAATTGCAGCGCATGTATGGGCAAATACCACAAGTGGTGATGACCATGCCCCTGTTAGAGGGTTTAGACGGCGTTAGAAAAATGTCCAAATCATACGATAATTATATTGGCATTGATGAACCGGCAGAAAGTATGTTCGGCAAACTGATGTCTATTTCCGATGACTTGATGTGGCGTTATATAGAGTTATTAAGTTTAAAGTCTCTGACTGAAATTCAACAATGGCAAAAATTTGTGAAAGACGGCGGCAATCCGCGCGATGTTAAAGTGGATTTTGCCAAAGAAATAGTCGCGCGTTTTCATTTCGTAGAAGCAGCTAATCATGCGCATGAAGCCTTTGTGGCGCGTTTTCGCGAACATCAATTGCCTAGTGATATTGAAGATATAGAAATCACTAGTGGTGATGAAACGATGATGATTTGCAATTTGCTAAAAGAAGCGAATCTAGTGCCTAGCACTTCTGAGGCCTTGCGTTTAATTCGTCAAGGCGGTGTGCGCGTGGATGGTGAACGCATTGAAGATGGCAAACACTTAGTGCCCAGCGATACTTTTCATGTGTATCAAGTGGGCAAAAGACGCGTGGCACGGGTGAAATGGCGGCATAATTAAGGCTTTCGCTATTTTTTTACGGCATCATTCTCTACAAATGCGAAGGACTTAAGTTTTGCGCATTTGTCATCCTCGATCAGGCGGCGACGCCGCAGTCGGGGCTCCAGGAAAAACTTGAATTGAAACTGGATCTTTGCTTACTTTGATACTGATTATAGCCTTAATTCAAAATATGGGATGAAGGATATGCGTAAAGAAAAGACGGCAATCGTTGTTGGTGCTGGTGTAATAGGTTTGGCTATAGGCCGGGCGTTACAACAAGCCGGAATTGCAACCACGGTCATAGAAATGAAACAAAGTATTGAAAACAGTAACAGCTTTAGAAACAGCGCTGTGATCCATGCAGGTATCTATTATAAGCCTAATCAACTAAAAGCAATGTTTTGCCGAAAGGGTGCGGCACTGTTGTATGATTACTGTTTGAGAAATGCTATTGCTGTTAATAAAAGAGGAAAACTCATCGTTGCAACATCCAAGGGGCAATTACCTGCTTTAGCTGCGTTGCAAGAGAATGCCTTAAAAAATGGTATTAATGATATTATCGCTTTATCCCCAAAAGAGGTTTATACATTAGAGCCCAATATCCAATGTCAAGGCGCATTATTGTCGCCGTCAACAGGCGTATTCGATGTTAAGCAATTTATGCAACAACTATTGAAAGATTTTGTTGCTCTGGATGGAGAGTGTTTCTTTTCATCACAAGTCCAGTCCATCAAAAAAGAAGAAAAATATTGTATAGAATATAGTTCTAATGGAAAGCCTGCTTATCAATACAGCGATTATCTGGTCAATGCGGCGGGGCTTTATGCGCCCAATGTTGCTAAGACTATGTTTTTTCTGAAACAAGATTCTATTCCAAAGCCGTATTATGCCAAAGGAAACTATTTTAGATTAAATATGAAAAACTATTTTTCTAAATTAATTTATCCATTGCCAGAGCAGGCTGGGCTAGGTATTCATGCTACTACCGATATACATGGAGTGGTGCGATTTGGTCCAGATGTACAATGGGTGGATACACCTGATAATTATGATGTAGATGAGACAAGGAAATCATCCTTTATTGAGGAAATAAAACGATGGTTTCCTAGCGTAGAGCAATATGGTTTAGAGGCAGAATTTTCAGGTATACGTGCTAAAATATCGCCAGCACAACAACAGCCACAAGATTTTATGATTCAGAGTGCAGAACAACATGATTGTGATGGGTTAGTTAATCTATATGGCATTGAATCGCCTGGCTTAACGTCTAGCCTTGCTATAGCAGAGTATGTTGTGGAAACGCTCTCCAACATTATGCTATACTTTCCGCCATATTTTGAGCCATCATTCAGGAGTAAGCCATGAACCTTGAAACCATTAAAAATTTAATCGAAGAACATGAAGTTCGCTATGTTGATTTACGTTTAACCGGGTTAGATGGCAAAGAACAACATTTAACCATCCCTATCCATGCGGTAGATGAAAATTTCTGGACAGAAGGGAAAATGTTTGATGCCTCTTCTATACGAGGGTTTAAAGGAATACAAGAATCCGATATGGTTTTAATGCCAGATATAGACTCCACTGTGATGGACCCATTTTACGGCGATGCTACCCTGAATATCCGTTGCAATGTCATAGAGCCTAACACCATGTTGCCCTATCAGCGTTGTCCACGGGCATTGGCGGCACGCGCAGAGCATTATTTACGCGCTACCGGTATTGCTGATGCATGCTATTTTGGCCCGGAGCCAGAATTTTTTATTTTTGATGATGTGCGCTGGTCTGTTAATATGCATAATGCTTCATTTAACATCGATTCAATCGAGGGAGCATGGAATTCAGCAGCGGCATTAGATGGCGGCAATATGGGTCATAGGCCCGGTGTGAAAGGGGGGTATTTTCCAGTACCGCCAGTAGACTCATCACAAGATATACGCTCTGCCATGTGCAATACATTAGAAGCAATGGGCTTAGTGGTGGAAGTTCACCACCATGAAGTGGCTACGGGGAATCAAAATGAAATTGGTACTCGTTTTAACACTTTACTCAAGAAAGCCGATGAAATGCAGATCTTTAAATATGTGGTGCATAATGTGGCGCATTTATATGGCAAAACAGCAACCTTTATGCCTAAACCATTAGTGGGAGATAATGGCAGCGGGATGCATTGTCATCAATCTTTAATGAAGAAAGGCGTTAATTTATTTTCTGGTGAAAATTATGCGGGTCTTTCTGAAGATGCTTTATATTATGTAGGGGGCATTATCAAACACGCTCGGGCTTTAAACGCTTTAACCAATCCGGCTACAAACAGTTATAAGCGTTTAGTACCAGGTTATGAAGCGCCCGTTATGCTGGCTTATTCTGCGCGCAATCGCTCAGCCTCTATACGCGTGCCGTTTACACCTAGCCCTAAAGGCCGACGCATTGAAGTGCGTTTCCCAGATCCACTTTGTAATCCTTATTTAGCTTTTTCGGCAATGATGATGGCCGGGCTAGATGGGATTCAAAATAAAATTCACCCGGGCGAACCTATAGATAAAGATTTGTATCATTTACCGCCTGAAGAAGCACGCGATATTCCTACAGTAGCAGACAGTTTATTTCAAGCTTTGGATGCGCTAGATGGTGATCGCAGTTTCTTGTTAGCGGGTGAGGTGTTTAGCAACGACATCATCGATGCTTATATAGATATAAAAGCAAAAGAAGCTAAGCAAGTATCTATGATGACGCATCCGTTGGAATTTGAGTTGTATTATAGTAGTTAAGATAAGTAAGCGTAGCGGGCTGGTGACACCAAACCTACACACCATGCCCGCTACTAACCATCACAATCAACCTACTTAGATTGTATGGCTGTGGATATAATAACTTGTAACAAGGCTGTGTGCAAGCTGGGTCAATTCTGTTTTTTTTCTAGACACGCTTTTTGAAATAACGCCAGCGGAATCAGCACGCATAATACAATGCCGCCTAATAATTTAAAGGGGTAATTCCACACATTGCCTATGTCTATTCCTGTAGGGGGTAATAATCCTAATACAATAGTCGCCAAACAGGTTAGAGTGCCGACCCCAGCTAAGATCCACATACCTGCCGTACCGCCAGGCACATTGTAGGTGCGGTAGTGTAAGGGATATTTATAACGCAAATGAATGGCTGCCGCGAACATAAATACATAGACGATCATTGCCAACTGCGCCGCTAATGCCGATAACACCCAATATGAACTTTGTATAGTCGGCATATAAACAAAAGTAAGGGAGATCAAACTAAAAATAACGGCTTGAAGCAATAATAAAGTAACAGGCGCTTCCTTTTTATTGGTGTAACTCAACCACGCCGGTAAACATTCGTCTTCAATGGCGACCATCAATCCACGCACGGGCCCTATCACCCAAGTTGAAACGCTACAAAAAGCACCGAGGATGATCATTAAGATAAGCCACGGGGTTAAGGCTTGTAAATGAAAAGGCGTTAAGAAAGCGACAAAAGCATCGATTAACCCTGAAACTAAATCGAGTTGTTGTTTAGGTAACACGATCGCAATAGCCAAGGAAGATAGCGCTAAAGACAGTAAAATAATTAAAGCGGAATAGGCGATCGCTTTAGGGTAGTCGCGTTTAGGGTTGCGCACATTTTCAGCATGGGTAGCAGACATTTCCATCCCCAGTAAACCAAATAATACGGCTACTAAGAAAGCTAAATCGCCACCAGTATGATTGGTGGGAAGAAAGGAATGCCAATGAAAATCGATTTGGCTAGGGTGACCTAGCAGTAACCATACGGCGGCCAATATAATTAAGAAGGTGATAGGTAATAAAGTGCCGATGATAGCGCCCGCAGTGCTGATCCAACTGGATAATTGAATACCACCACAGTTGATTAAAGTAGTGACCCAGAAACTGCCTAGCAAAACGCTGATGAGATACGTTTTACTGTGGGCGAGCGCTGGGTTAAATAAATAGGCGAGCGTAGTGGCGACAAAAGCCAAAATGGTAGGATACCAGACGATATTATAAAACCATTGCAGCCAAATGGTCACAAAACCCCAGCGTTTACCAAAAGCTTCACGCACCCAAATGTAGATACCACCGGTTTGTGGCCAGCCCGTAGCCAATTCGGCGGCTACAAAGGCGATGGGAAAAAAGAATAATAGCGCGGCTAAGACATAGTAGAAAATGAGGCTGGCACCCAATTCGGCGTTAATGGATAGGCTTCTTAGGCTGTCTACCGCAATGACGTTGATCATGACCAGGCTAAATACGGATAAAACCTTGCGGTGTGTAGGCGCGGCGGTAGCAGTAGACATAAATGGGTCATCTCTATAGGGCTTGTTTATGTCGGAACAGTATATCACTATTTGTATTTCATCATCCAGGGCTGAGCATTATAGTTCACCGCTGACTGGGCCCGGTCACGTGACATCCTCGTCGTGCCTGCGCGCTGCCCCCGTTCCTGACTAGGGCGCTTTGTATGGTGTGTCAAACTATGAGCTGCAGGATGCCGCAACTATAACCGAGCCGCGACCGTCAGGGAGCGGATTAACTGGATTTACGGCGTGTTTGGCACAACGGGAGTAATAGCTTTGGACATTTAACCGCTAAATTCTGAAAAAAGATGGATTACGATCGCAAGCCGTAATTGTGCGCGAGCCTACAACGGCGCTGCAATCGCTTCCCGCACTCGTTGCAGTAATTTCATGCGGTCGCGCAGAGTATATTGCTTCGCATCTATAGGTTCGCCTAAATGGACTTCTACTTTTTGCCCTAAACGAAATTGCAATGTTTTGGCAGGCAACAGTTGATCGGTGCCGATGATGGTCACAGGAATAATAGTCGCGCCAGTTTGTATGGCTAGATTAAAAGCGCCTTTCTTAAAAGCTTGTAATTGCCCATCGCGCGAACGTGTGCCTTCCGGCGCTATCCACAAGCGTATGCCTTGCTTCATTTTTTCCGCCGCCATTTCTAAGTCTTTCACTGCCTGTGTAGCATTTTCGCGGTCTATGGAAACGAAATCGCTTTGTTGCATGGCGTCGCCCCACAACGGGACTTTAAACAATTCTTTTTTAGCCACCATACGTAGCGTGCCGGGCAAAGATACCAACAGCAACGGAATATCGTACAGACTTAAATGGTTGCTCATGAAGATATAGGGTGTTTGCTCTTGAAATTGAATATGATGGCTGTTGATGATGTCATATTTTAAATCGATGATATTAAGCAAAGATTGCGCCCAATCGGTGATGACCGCATTTAATTTTTGTCTGCTGGGTGGTTTTTTATGAGCATAAAAAATGGTTTTTGAAGAATAATAAATAGTGGTGGCTATCGAACATAGCATGATCCAGGCAAAACGAATGGGCAGTTTTTTCATTGCTGAACTACCTGCGTATGATTCACCAGATGCGTTTTTTCTAATTTCGCTTGTACGATTTTAGCTTCGGTTGTCGTCGTATAAGGGCCAATCGATAATCTATACCACACCGTACCCTTTACAGTAGCGCTGCTGATAGTGGTGGGATAGCCTTGTAAGATCAATTTCGCTTTTAATTCATCGGCATCTTGATAGTTACGAAAAGCCGCTAGTTGTAATGCATAATGATGACTAGGGGGCATTGGTTTTGCCACCGTAATGGGCGCGGGTGTTTTTACAGCGGGCGTAGTACTAGCTGCGGCAACAGGTGTTGCATTGGGTGCAGCAACTGGTGTTGCGCTAGGCGCAGCAACAGGTTTTGCATTGGGTGCAGCAACTGGTGTTGCACTAGGCGCAGCAACTGGTGTTGCACTGGATGCCGCAACGGGCGTAACTACGGCGACTGCTTTTGTAGCCGTTGGCGTAGTAGTGGCAGCAACCGTTTTCTGTGTGCCATTGCCTTGCGGCAATAGAGTATAAAACTGATAATCTGGTTCTACAAAAGCGCGTTTAGGAGCTGTTTTGCTAGCCACAACTTTTTGCGAATGCGAGGACAATAAAGGCAACGGGGTTATAGTGTAATTGTAAAAAACAATGGCACCAGCGCCTATGGCCAATAAAACCGCGTAAAAAGTAAACTTCTTACCGCCTTGATTATTGCTTTTTCTACGTCGTCTAGGGCTAGACGAGGTGCTTGCGCGTTTTCTTTTCGCTGTTGCCATAAGAGTTTGTTTTCCTTTTTTGTTTACATGACTTCCGGATAGCTCACCCCAAGCAGGGTTAACCCATGTCGTAACACAGTCCGTACGGCGCTGATCAAACACAAACGTGCATCACGTAGCGAGCCGTCTTCTACCAAAAATTGGTGCGAGTTGTAATAGGTGTGAAATTGTCCCGCCATCGTTTTTAAAAAGTGAGCAATTAAATGCGGTTCGTATTGTAACGCCGCTTGCTCTAATAACGCAGGATAACGATTCAAACTTTCACACAATTCTTTTTCTTCGTCTAGCACTAACACATCCAAATGCGCTAGACCAGCAGCTTCATTGTAAACCAAGCCTTGTGCTTGCAATTGTCTAAAGACGCTGCAAATACGCGCGTGCGCATATTGTATATAATAAACAGGATTTTCATTGCTTTTGGATTTCGCTAAATCCAAATCAAAGTCCATGTGTTGTTCATGACGCCGCGCCACATAGAAAAAACGTGCCGCATCGCGACCGACTTCTTCTCTTAATTCACGCAAGGTGACGAAGGAGCCGCTACGAGTAGACATCTGCACGCGTTCTTTGCCACGGTACAATACTGCAAATTGAATCAATTCTACTGATAAACGGCTGCTGTCTAAACCTAAAGCGCTGAGCATGGCTTTGACGCGCGGGGCATAGCCATGGTGATCGGCGCCGAGCACATCGATGATACGATGTGCTTTAGCAAATTTTAAAACATGATAAGCAACATCGGATGCAAAATAAGTTGGCTGGCCATTCTTGCGCACCAATACACGATCTTTTTCATCGCCAAACTCGGTGGCTTTAAACCATAAGTTACCTTCTTGTTCGTAAGTGTGCCCTAGTGCTTTTAATTTTTCAATTCCTTGTTGTAACAAGCCTTGTTGCACTAATTGTTTTTCAGAAAACCACGCATCAAAATGCACGCCAAAACCATCTAAGTCATCGTGTATGTCTGTTAACACATCGTTTAAAGCGAGATTAAAAACAATGTCATAATTGGCCTCGCCCAAAGTTTGTTTCATGGCGTTGATTAAATCGTCTACGTGTTTGTCTTTATCGCCGCCCTCTGTGCCTTCGTCTGGGGTAATATTATTCCACCAAGTGCTAGGCGCGCGTTGTAGACTATTTTGATGCGTTTGTTTTAATTGTTCGGCGATGGCAATGACATAATCACCCTTATAAGCATTGCTGGGGAATACAAAAGTTTCGCCACAAAGCGCTAAATAACGCAACCATACGCTTAATGCCAGTATATTCATTTGCCGTCCAGCATCGTTGACGTAATATTCGCGATGTACCGCATAGCCTTGACTGGTCAATAAATTGCCTAAGGTATCGCCATAAGCCGCGCCACGGCCATGACCCACGTGCAAAGGACCCGTGGGGTTGGCCGAGACAAATTCTAAATAGACGGACTCATTTTTACCCAGATTGCTATTGCCATACTGTTCTTTTTTCTCTAAGACCTGCTGAATGACCGCCAAAAAGCCCTGGGTTTTAACAAAGAAATTAATAAAGCCTGGGCCCGCGATGTCCACATGGCTGATTAGCGAGTCTTGTGGTAAATGGGCAATAATTTGTTCAGCCACGGCTCGGGGTGATTTTTGCAGCGGTTTGGCCAATAACATGGCAACATTGCAAGCAAAATCGCCAAATTGCTTATCGCGTGTGTGTTCAACCTGAATGCTGGGGTGACTATCTTCAGGCAATAAGCCTTGCTGACGCATGGCGTCTAAGGCGCTGTCGATGAGCTGGCTGATTTCTTGCTTCATATTTATTTAGGGTATCCGTTTATATAGAAGGGCATTATACCGTTTAGGGAGGAGTTTGTCAGTAGTGTAGGTTATCCATTCTATTTGGAGATACGAATCAGTGCGTAGGAGCAATCCCCTGTGGTTGCCCATTTAGGGCAGGCATGGGGGCCTGCCCTACGCACATGTGAGTTTGTTGTATATCTCGCTTTTCAGCAAACCCTAATAAAACTCGCTATTTGCTATTGTATGTTCTAATATAAGATTTAAAATTGGGTAGACAAGATTGGTGAACGGAATGTTAATGAGAAAACTTGCGGCTAATAAAATGACCGGTTTAACACTGTTGGAAACGATGTTTGCGCTAGCAGTGGGTGCTTTTGTGCTGATCGCCGCGATCATATTGTACAAATCGATCAGACTAAACGCCAGTGTGAGCCAGGTAATGAGCGACATGAATTCCATAAGGGCGGGCTATAAATCGTATCTTGCCAGTGGTTATCAATTTGATAGTGCTTTGAGCAATACTGCCCAATTGCAAGCTGTGCAAAACGCAGGTTTTTTGCCCGGGACATTGAATGATCCCTGGGGATTGGCCTATGTGGTTTCAGTCAATAATTCTAATTATCCGGGCGATATTATTATTGCTATTCCAGGACTAAATCTAGTTACGGGAGATCCTACCACGACCGATCTTAGATGTCAGGCAATATGGAAAGCAGCTCAGACCACGGGTGCTGTGTCTACTACGCCTAGTAAAGTAGACAATATTAACTGTGCTTTCGGTTATCGCTTCCCTTAACTTTGTAAAAATTTAAGGCAGATGGCTCTGCAAAAGATAAATGTCACTCTATTAAGACAGTCTTAAGAAAACTCGCTATTTGTCATAATATACTCTATCATAATGTGTAACAGTTTGAAAAATGGATAGATACGGGGTATGGCCAAAGCAGAGCAGAAAAAGAAAGCAAGAACGGGTTTTGACATAAACCGTCTATTATTCCGTGGGAGCGATCAACAAAGCTTTTTAGAAGATTTGGCCACCCTAGTAGAAGACGGCGTGCCTGCTAACAAAGCCATTGATGTGTTGTATAAGGTATTAGAAGATCCCGCTAAAAAAGTGGCCAAAAGCATTTCAGACTCACTGGCCCGCGGACAGTCTTTTTCCGATGGCATGGTGGGTTGGTTTCCGCATTATGTAGTGGAACTGGTACGCATTGGTGAGCAGGGCGGTACCATGGTACACAATATCCGTGTGGCGGCGGAGGCCTTGGGGCAACAGTCTGAGGTGATAGCTACCCTGGCTTCGGCTTTAACCTATCCGTTGATAGTGCTGGCTTTTGCCTGCGGTATCGTTATGAATTTTAACAGCAAGGGTGGTATCTTGGAGCAGTTTGCGCAGATTAAGCCGGTGTCTAAATGGCCGGGGTCTGGCCAGGCGCTGTATAGCTTGGCGCAGGTCTTAACCAATGGCTGGTGGGCTATTATTTTAGGCATTATTGGTTTTATTATGTTATTGAATTTTACGTTGAAGAATTATATAGGTCCTGGACGTGAAGCTTTAGATCAAATTCCCGTCTTAAACCTGTACCGTAGATTAACGGCGGCGAGTTTTATGGAAACGATGGGTCTATTGGTATTGAATGGTGTGGTGTTCAAGCAAGCTTTAACTTTGATCTCTAGACAGGCCAGTGTTTATCTGCGCTTTCATATGCGTTCAATGGAACGCCGTTTAGGTAAGGGTGAAGGCAATATTGCCGATGTATTGGATACGGGCTTAATTGATCGCGGCGATATTATACGCTTGCGTGCCATTGCTGAAGCCAAAGGCTTTGAACACGCATTGGTGCGCCAAGGTAAGCAAGCCAATGCCAATGGGTTAAAAGTACTGAAAAAAATCAGTAATTTGATGGGGTCTTTAGTCTTAACCATGAGTGCAATCGTAGCGGGATTGATGGTGATGGGGACTTATGCTATTTCGCAAATTTTGGCGAGTTGATCAATAAATTATGGTGCAACGAATGCGAGCGACAAAAGTGTATAAAAAAATGAAGGGCTTAACCTTATTAGAAACGATGTTTGCCATGTCCATTGGGATGATGATATTGATTGGTGTAATGTTATTCTATGGCACTGTTAAACAAAATACGAATATCAATAAGGCTGTGCGAGATCTCAACGCCATTGTGGCGCAAACGCAGACTTATATGGTTGCGGGGGGAGTCAGTGACTTAAGCGCTGCAGGGGCTGATACGGTGAATGTGTTACAAACCAATGGTTATTTGCCTAACCCCATCAGTGATCCTTGGGGGCAACAATATAAGGGAACGTTTACCCTAGGTAGTAACACTACAGCAACTTCGACGACTATCACGGTAGTCAGTCTAGGTTCACCTACGGGAGATGGCTCTGATCCGGATAATCCAGATAAGGGGGCCGATAAAAATTGTCTTGCCATTGGGCAAGCGCTTTCGGGCGTGGCGACTGCGGGTGCTACAGGTTGTAGCTTCGTATTTACCTTCTAACTGAAGGAAAAAATAGTTTTTTTAGAGTGTGTTTTAGTTTTTTTAACTTTTTGAGGAGATAATATGATGAAACGAATGTTGATAAGAAAGCCGGTTAGTAAAATGGCGGGTTTAACGTTGTTAGAAACGATGTTTGGTATAGCGATTGGTGCTCTGATATTGATAGCCGCGGTTATATTTTATACCTCGACTAAAAATAGCCAGAATGTCAGTAGGGCAGTCACGGATATAAATACTATTGTGGCGCAAGCTGACAATTATATTGCGCCTGGAGCAACTGCTTTAAACAGTTTATCCACTAATAATGGTGGCAATGCTGTAACTACGCTGCAGGGCGCTGGTTATTTGCCGAACCCAATGTATGATCCGTGGGGAGCGAATCAATACTCTGCAACAGTGACGGTAACCTCAGGTTCTAATAGTGGTATACCTGGCAAGATCGCGATTTCTATTAACAGCCTTCTTGCTTCGGATTCGGCTTGTAATGCAATTGCTACGGCGGCGCAGGGTACTAACAGCGGCGATCTAAAGGGCGGAACGGGCGGAACATCAGGAGTGTGTTCTGTTACGCGTGAGCTTTAAACTGAAGCAGGAACAAAACCGTGATCACATCGCCAATGACAGTAATACAACGTTATAAGCAAAAAGGTTTAACCCTGCTAGAAACAGTACTGGCGTTGGCGGTGGGCATGGTCATTGTCATGGCGGTTTTGATTTATTTCCAAACCGCCAGTGATAGTGCCAATATGGCCGCAACGATCAAAATAACGGGAGATATAGGCAATGCAGTACGTGCTTACGCCCAATCGCCTAGTTATAAAGGTAACACAATAATTAATTTATCTGATCTACAAGCCGCAGGTTTATTAACAACTAGTGATACAGTGAATCCTTGGTCTATACAGCCTGGGGCTTTGAAAGTAGGAACCAGTGGTAATTATCTAGGTATTAATTTTTATAACGTGCCTGCTCAAGTGAATACTACCTCAAAGACTAAGAATCAGGCGGGTGGAATTTGCGCGAGTTTAGCGATGCAGTTATCCAATGCTTTGCCTATGCCTTCTCCAGGAACAGTAACGCTTCTGGGTGTTAAGCATACGTATAATTATACAATTAGCCGTCCTGCAACAGGAGGCGGAATAACCGTGGTGACGGAAGATAAGAGTGGTAAGGTACTCAACACACAAACCGCCCAAGGCGCGGCTGTGTGTCAATACACTAAAGGTCAATCTACTGGTATCTTGTCTATAGTGATGGATCTTACTTAAACGCGCAACAACCATTGATAGGCCGGTATGATTTCAATGCGCTTATCACTCTCTGTATTCAAATAGAATCCTTCATCAAAGGTAATTAAATAAGCTTTATCTAATTTTAATTCGTCTAAAGCGGCACTTAAAGCACGTAATTCACGTATTAAAACGGTATTATCTTTGATTTGCCAACATACTTGTAACAGTTGTATTGCTCGATCTTTTTTGATTACAAAATCGACTTCAAATTGTTCCTCAGTTTTATAATAATAAATTTCGTAGCCACGACATAAGGCATCTAAAAACACCATGTTTTCTAATAATTTCCCATGGTTGCTGGAGAATCTAAAGCCACAGGCATTGGCCATGCCAGTATCAATGGCGTATACTTTTTTAGGACTTTTGTCTTGAACTTTAAGGGAGAAAGAAAAACGTTCAACTTCAAATAGTAAATATGCTTTATGAAAGGCTTGAATATAGTCTTTGATGGCTTTGTCGCTTAATGAAAAGTAAGATGCTAATTTGTGATATGAACTGAGTGCACCTATGTTGGTGATCAGATAAACGAATAATTTTTCTAATTGTTCTGGTTTGCGCATGCCTAACCTGGGGACTATGTCTTGCAGAATAATGGTTTTGGCATAAGCATTCAGTATATCAGCACGTAGGTCTGGCGCTTTAACAGAGAGTAATTCAGGAAACCCACCTTGTTCTACATAGTGGCGTAAGCGATGAATGACTTCAGATCGCTTTGCAGTGATTTCATCCTTAGTGTTTAAATTCAGCTCGTGCGATATCATTTCACTAAAGTTAAGAGGATATAATTCTATTGCCAGCGCTCGTCCCGAAAGTAGCGTCATCATATCTGAAGAAAGTAGCGATGAATTTGAACCGGTAATAATGAATTTAATTTTTTTAGATTCAAAATAAGATTTGATAAAAAGAGGCCAGTTGGCAAAGAATTGAATCTCGTCTAATAAAATATAGATCTGTCCTTGAGGAGCCTTCAACGATAGATAGTCTTGTACCATTTGTTCTAAGTGGCGTACATCATCGGCATAGGGCAATAAGAAAGGTTGCTCTAGATTTAAGAACATTATGTTGTCTGGCGAAACATGTTCTACTACCATGAGATAATCGATTAGCTGTTTTAATAAAGTGCTCTTGCCGCAACGGCGCACACCCGTAATGGCAATGATGTGTGGCAAGGGTAGGTATTGCAATAATTTCGCAAATTGCTGCCGCGCTACCGCTGTAATAGGCTGATGTTTGTGCCAGTGGGGGTTTTGATCGATTAATATGGTTTCAAACATTTGGTATCGTAATCCGAAATAATGGTTATTTATTCGGATTATAGCTAAAAATATCAGATAATGCAACAAAAGCTGAAATTTAGCCACCACGTGGCTAAATTTCAGCCATCAAATACAATGCTTAGGTTTAGGCAATCCTGCAATCTTAGCGCCTTGTAAAATCGGGCCTTTGGGGAATAAGGCATACAATTGAGCGCTGTCTATGTCGTTTAGTTTTAATTCCAACTGCAAATACTTTAAAAAAGCACGCATGGTGGGCATGATGGCATATTGTTGATAAAATTGTCGTAGCGCTTGTAAAATCTGCCAATGTTGCGAGGTTAAGGTAATCACTTCTTGCTGTGCAATTTCTATGGCCAGGGTTTCTGTCCACAGACTAGCGTCTTCTAAGTAACCTTCTTTACTGAATGTTATACTCATAGCAGTTGGTTCTTAGGCGAGGCGCCGAGTCCTCGAGTACCAGGAGTGTAGTACTCTACATGACTGGTGCGAGATGGGCGAAGGCAACAAAGCCTAAGAATCAAATGCGAAGAGTATATCATCAAAAACTCACTACTTTACTGTGGTCTAAAATTAATTGTAGCCATTGTGCGTCGTCGATCACAGGGGCATCTGGTTGCAACGTGATTTTTCTGGCGGTTAAATCTGTTGCTAATATAAAAATTGGGCAGGGTAGTGTAGGTTTTTCTGCGGACAACAAGGCAGCAAGAACGCCATCGCCTATTAATACGCAAATATCTGTAGCATCTAGTAGGGTACTAGGAAAGTCCTGCCAGTTTGGTTTCTGCCACAAATACAAAATATTCATAGGGTATAGACTGCCATACTGTTATTCAATAATTGTTTTAATGCTACGGAGGTTAAAGGCTTAATATTATTGGGTAACCCCGATGCATTCAATTGCCGGGCATTTAAACTGGCTTCATCCACCCAGGTGTCATTGACGTCAAATAGAGATAACGCTTGCAAACGTTTGCTATAAGTTGATTCCATATTGAATAAAGAACAAACGCCATCGCCGTAAAAAACGAGGTGAATATGATAATCAAGGTTTGCCAGAGCCATGGCTAGATCGAAACATTCGTAGTCATGTTGTTCATCGCGAGAGGAGCTTTGCTTAATACAAACGATATTGTGGTTCATATTCACCCCAAAACAATCACCTTATCATTCTGTTGATACAACTTTGCCAAATACCCCAAGCCTACAATAGCAAAACCATCTTCTACAGCATCTTCCTCACCACGTCGTTGTAAACTCGCCACACAAACACCTAAATCTACGGGCAACGAATTCCAATCTAAAACAGGATTAAGCGCATGATAAGCGCCATCGCCGTAGAAGAAAATATTGTTTAATGTAGCCTCGTTACTAGACACTATTGTTTGTGCCAAACGAAAAGCGCTTAGACTACTGCCGTGATTAGGCGTACATTGCATTACCAAAGCAATAGTCTGTCTTTTCACATTTAGCTCATTAACGCAACGCGTTGCTTGATGCGTTTGGGTAGCAGAGCATCAGTCCCTAAGCGTTTGATTTTATCTTCTTCATATTCGCTAAAGCTGCCTTCAAACCAGGTATAACTGCCGTCGTCTTCAAACGCCAATATATGTGTGGCCACGCGATCTAAAAACCAGCGATCGTGCGAGACGATTACCGCTGAGCCTGGGAAAGTCAGCAAGGCTTCTTCTAAGGCGCGCAGGGTTTCTACGTCTAGGTCGTTGGTAGGTTCATCCAACAATAAAACATTGCCACCGCTTTTCAACATTTTTGCTAAGTGTACGCGGTTTCTCTCACCACCAGATAAATCACCTATATATTTTTGTTGATCACCGCCCTTGAAATTAAATCGACCCAAATAGGCACGTGAAGGGATTTGATAACCACCGACGATAATTTGATCTAAACCATCAGATAATTCTTCCCATACGGTTTTCTTATCATTCAAGGTATCGCGGGATTGGTCTACATAAGACAACGCCACCGTTTCACCGATGCGCAAGCTACCGCTATCCGGCTGCTCTTGTCCCGTAATAAGCTTTAATAGAGTCGATTTACCGGCGCCATTGGCACCGATGATACCCAAGATCCCGCCTTTAGGTAAGCTAAAAGACAGATCTTGAAACAAGATACGGCCATCGAAGGTTTTAGATAATTTATTGGCTTCGATGACGACATCACCTAAGCGTTGTCCGGGTGGAATATAGATTTCTTGGGTTTCATTACGTTGTTGAAACTCTTTAGAATTGAGCTCTTCAAAGCGCGCTAAACGTGCCTTGTTCTTCGTACGTTTGCCCTTAGGATTAGCGCGTACCCATTCCAATTCTGCCGCTAAGGCTTTTTGATGTGATTTTTCTTGACGTTCCTCTTGTCCCAAACGCTGCTCTTTTTGTTCTAACCATGAAGAATAATTGCCTTCAAAAGGAATGCCTGCGCCGCGGTCTAATTCTAAGATCCAACCGGCGACGTTATCTAAGAAATAGCGATCGTGGGTGACCGCAATGACGGTGCCTTTATAACTTTGTAAGAAATGTTCTAACCAGGCTACACTTTCTGCATCCAGGTGGTTGGTGGGTTCGTCCAATAACAACATATCTGGTGAAGATAATAACAATTGACACAAAGCGATACGGCGTTTTTCACCGCCGGAAAGTTGGTTGATGTTGGCATCCCAGGCAGGTAAACGTAATGCATCGGCGGCGAGTTCTAAAGTGCGCTCTACGTCCCACCCATTCACGGAATCGATTTTATTTTGCAAATTGCCTTGTTCTTCCAAGAGTTTATTCATTTCATCGTCGCTTAAGGGTTCGCCAAAACGCATACTGATGTCGTTGAATTGTTGTAGCAATTGCAGCGTTTCAGAAACGGCCAGCTCTACATTACCGCGCACGGTTTTAGTAGGGTCTAACTGCGGTTCTTGGGGTAGATAACCGATGCGCGTGCCGGGATTAGCCTTGGCTTCGCCCTCAAATTCGCGATCTATGCCTGCTAAAATACGCAATAGCGTTGATTTACCGGAGCCATTTAAACCCAGTACGCCGATTTTAGCCCCTGGGTAAAAGGAGAGATAAATATTTTTTAAAATAGCGCGATGCGGCGGAACGATTTTACTAACGTCACGCATGTTATAGATATATTGTGCCACGTGGGGACCTCTTTGATGTTAGATTGTGCATAAGATAACCGATTGCAGCACGAAAAGCAATGCTATGTGCAGAAGCAGTATATGACAGTGAGGATCTGCTGAAGTTATGGTGCGTGCTTTACATGCAGTTTAAAACGGGCCTATGAAGTGATACTATCTATTTTTTACTGAAGGGGTTCCCAAATGAGATTACTATTAGCCATATTTTTGCCATTTGTACAGTTTTTCACCATAGGTAGACCTGTAGCCGGTATTTGCTGCTTGCTATTACAAATTACTTTGATTGGTTGGATCCCGGCAGCACTGTGGTCTGTATATGCATTAAGCCAATATAAAACGGATAAAAAGATAGAAAAAGCCCTAGGAAAACGTGAGCCTTAGGCGGTTATAGACAATATTAGACGGCACTATATATGAAGTAGAATCCAACTATCTCACTTTGTCTACCCATAAATATGGATTGTACTCTCTATTTCATCCAATCAAGCGCGCCACAATTGTAAAAAGATATTACTTGAAATTGATAATTAATTTCTTTTCATGGACCAATATTTTCTTGTTTCATTTTATATTTCAAGTATGGCTGTAAGTAAATTAAAATTATGATTCATAGCGTTTTTCTAACTCGCTTTTTTCCTATTTTTGCTATAAAATAGAGCTATTCAATAAGCCCCGCTTTAAGGAAATACTATGTTCAATAAACATTCCTCGTTAGCCGATGTAGATCCCGAGTTATATCAAGCCATTGCGGCCGAAGAGCGTAGGCAAGAAGAGCATATAGAACTTATCGCATCGGAAAACTATGTTAGCCCGGCAGTATTAGAGGCACAAGGGTCGCAATTAACCAATAAATATGCCGAAGGTTATCCTGGTAAGCGCTATTATGGTGGTTGTGAATATGTAGACATAGCTGAAAGTATCGCCATCAACCGTGTTAAGGAATTGTTTGGCGCTGCCTATGCCAATGTGCAACCACATTCCGGCTCTCAAGCCAATGCCGCGGTGTATATGGCCTTAATGGAGCCGGGCGATACCTTTTTAGGTATGGATTTATCGCAGGGTGGGCACTTAACCCACGGTTCTAAAGTGAATTTTTCCGGTAAACTATATAGACCCATCTCTTACGGCCTAGACGAAAAAGGCTACATAGATTATAAACAAGTGGAAGCTTTGGCTTTAGAACACAAGCCCAAAATGGTTTTAGCGGGCTTTTCGGCGTATTCGCGCAGTGTAGACTGGTCCATTTTTCGTGAAATTGCCGATCGCATCAATGCTTACTTTGTAGTGGATATGGCGCATGTAGCGGGCTTGGTTGCAGCTGGCGTGTATCCTTCTCCCGTAGCCATTGCCGATGTGACGACTTCAACCACACATAAAACATTACGCGGGCCTCGTGGCGGTTTAATTTTAGCTAAAGCGAATCCTGAGATCGAGAAAAAACTCAATTCAGTCGTTTTCCCTGGCATGCAAGGTGGGCCTTTAATGCATGTTATTGCTGCCAAGGCGGCGGCTTTTAAAGAAGCACTACAACCTGAATTTAAGACCTATCAACAGCAAGTGGTTAAAAATGCACAAATTTTGTCCGCGGACTTAATGGAGAAAGGCTTTAATATAGTCTCTGGGGGTACCGATAACCATCTATTCTTGTTAAGCTTGTTGGATAAGCCGTATACGGGGAAAGATGCGGAAGAAGCCTTAGGCAAGGCTAACATTACGGTCAATAAAAATACAGTTCCGCACGAAACGCGATCGCCCTTTGTGACCAGCGGTCTGCGCCTAGGTACACCCGCGGCAACGACGCGCGGTTTTAAAGAAGCCGAAATGCATCTTTTAGCAGATTGGATACAGCGCGTGCTGGAAAATATCGGCGATGAACAAGTATTACAACAAGTTCGCAGAGAAGTGCTACAATTGTGTCAACGTTTCCCTGTTTATCGATAAGGACACACGTACAATGTATTGTAACGATTTCTCATCTAAGAGCACCGAAAATGCGCCCAATGTGGGCTTTTGTTCAAAAGGGAGCAGATAGTTCCGATGTATTGTCCATTTTGCCATTTTGAAGAAACCAAGGTAATTGATTCGCGCTTGGTGGTCACGGGCGATCAAATTCGGCGTAGGCGAGAATGTTTATCCTGCAATGAACGATTTACTACTTTTGAAGTGGTAGAATTATCGTGGCCGCGCATTATCAAACGAGATGGCACACGTAGTCAGTTCGATGAAAACAAGTTAAGGGTGGGTATTTTAAAATCCTTGGAAAAACGCGCTGTGGCGACCGATGCCATAGAGGCGGCGATACACCGCATTTTAAGCCGCTTGCGTGCTGTGGCCGAGAGAGAAGTGCAGTCGTCTTTAATTGGAGAGTGGGTGATGGAAGAGTTACTGTTATTAGATGAAGTCGCGTATGTGCGTTTTGCTTCAGTGTATAAATCTTTTGAAGATTTAGAAGCATTTCGTAAAGAAATACAAAAATTAAAACGTAGAGAAGGGTAGAACAACAATGCAAAACATTAATCCACGCAAACGCCGCATGTCCAGACGCTTCGCCATGCAAGCCATCTATCAATGGTTGTTAACGGGCAACGAAATGGGTTACATCAGCCGGCAATTCACCGTCGATGAATATGCCAGACAAATGGATGTGGAATTTTTCAATAAAATTTTAACTGGCGTTCTAGAACATCACACCAAATTGTGTGAGATATTGGGTCGCGTTATGACTAAAGAATCAGAACGTTCCTTAGAACAAGTCGATCCCATAGAGCGTTCTATTTTGTTATTAGGTACATATGAATTCGCTCATTGCTATGAGTCGCCTTATCGCGTCGTTATCAACGAAGCAATTGAATTGGCAAAAATTTATGGCGCAGAAGACAGCTTCAAATATGTCAATGCCGTATTAGACAAATTGATGCCTAGCTTAAGGCCAGTGGAATGGCGTTCGTCGCAGTCTAGATCGGATAAACAAGAATAAATGACGGATGAACAACCCTTAAGCCAAAAACAAGTCGTTCGCTTAGCCTTATCCAATCCACTGCATTATTTAAGCTGCGGTTTGGGTAGCGGCTTATTACCGCGCATGCCGGGGACTTGGGGCAGTCTTATTGCGATTCCACTTTTTTATATATTCAGTAAGCTACCTTTATGGCAATACGGTTTGTTACTCATTATCACGTTTGCCGTCGGTGTAGCATTGTGCGGTTATTCTGAAAAAGCATTTCGAAAAAAAGATCCGAGCTGCATTGTTTGGGATGAAATGGTCGGCATGTGGATTACGTTGTGTCATGCACCATTTAGATGGGATGTACTCATCATCGGTTTTATTTTATTTCGTATTTTTGATATTTTCAAACCTTGGCCTATCAACTGGCTGCAAAAACATTTGCCCGGCGGTTGGGGTGTGATGGTTGATGATGCCGCAGCCGGGGTTGTGGCGTGGGCATTGTTGCAGTTGTGGATAGTTACAATTTAATCTTACTTTCCTTGCCGGACCACAAACGCAGGATATTATCGCGATGTTTTATTATTAACAACAACGAGATAATAATCACTGCGATTAAATATTCTGGGTTCGACCACAGATAAACATACAGCGGCAACAGCACCGCGGTGACCAATGCTGCTAAAGAGGAATAACGAAATAGTGCTGCGACTACAATCCAAGTGATGAGTGCTGCACAACCTACAGGCCAAGCCAGGGCCAATAAAACACCCAATGCAGTAGCGACTCCTTTGCCGCCTTTAAAGCCAAAAAATACGGGAAACAAATGACCTATGAAAGCGGCTAAGGCGATAGAAGATATCGCCATCGCAGATAGGGATGTAAAATGCGCGATGTAAACTGGAATAAAACCTTTGAGTAGATCTCCCAATAAGGTAAAAATAGCGAGCTTCTTGCCGCCTATGCGCAATACATTGGTAGTGCCCGGATTGCCAGAACCTTGCGCACGCGGATCACCCAAACCTGCTAATCTGCAGATGAGCACAGCGCTGGAAATGGAGCCCAATAAATAGGCGCCTATCATAAAAGCTATAAAAGTTACCATAAGGTGTATTGAAAGCCTTTTTACAACAAAAAGCAAGGGCTGCGCTTGTATTTAGGCGATTTAGCCATTAAGATTATATCATTTGTAATGATTCAACATTTTGATATCGATTCGCGCTGTACGAGGCAGGAGAGTCATGGCTGGGTGTCACGGTGAGGGGGTCCTCGGCGCGCGCAGGCACGAGCACGACGGGGTATCACCGTGACAGGACCCAGCCAGCGCAGACTTATGATATTCAGCCCTGGATCTAACCGTGTTAATAAAGTGTAAATGTTAAGTAAGGATATAAAACCATGCCGCAAGAAGGCTTAGACTTAATTTGGATCGATCTAGAAATGACGGGTTTAAACCCTAAAACAGATCGCATTATTGAAATTGCTACCATCCTCACGGATAAAGAATTGAATATATTGGCCGAAGGGCCCGTAATTGCCATTCATCAAAGTGATGCAGTGCTATCACGTATGGATGAATGGAACGTGCGCCAGCACAACGGGTCGGGGTTAGTAGAGAGAGTGCGTGCTAGCCACTATGATGAACGCAAAGCCGAAGACCAGACCATCGAGTTTCTAAAAAAATACATTCCTGCCGGGGTATCACCCATGTGTGGCAATAGCATTTGCCAAGACAGACGTTTTTTAGCAGAATATATGCCGGAATTAGAACAATATTTTCATTATAGACAAATCGATGTCAGCACGCTTAAAGAACTAGCGCGTCGTTGGCGTCCAGACATTATTGAAGGGATGCGCAAGACTTCGCAGCATCGGGCTTTAGATGATATACAAGATTCTATTGCTGAGCTTAGGTATTATCGAGAGAAAATACAGACCTGGTAGTATACTCTTCGCATTTGACTTTTATGCTTTGTTGCCTACACCCACTCGCCCCCCAGTATATGACAGAAGTACGTCACTCCTGGTGCTCGAGGACTAGTCTTCTGCCCTATCGAACCAACAGCGGTGAGTATATCAGAACGGTTTTGCAATACACCAAAACTCCAGTTCTAAAGGTCCTTGCATCAGTAACGCACGGCTAGCGGCTTCCAAGGTATTGCCGCTGGTGCTCACATCGTCTAACAAGGCTATATGCGACACGCCGAGTGCTTTTTGCAATTGAAAACTATCCCGTACATTGTCTTTACGCTCTTTCAGCGCTAATTTACTTTGCGGCTGGTTATAACGATGGCGCTGCAACGACTGTTTATCCATAGGGATCTCAAAACGATCACACACGGTGCGTGCTATTTCAATGACTTGATTATAACCGCGTTGTCGTAGACGGCGGGGGTGCAAAGGTATGGGCACTATGCATTGTGGCCAGGGCGTGCTTCTATGGGCTAAGGTGTGCGATAATAATTGACTGAGCAAACGGCAATGAATGAAGCTCGCTTCAAATTTAGCGGCGTGGATCCAATCGCTGATGGGCGACGTATAATTGAACAAGATATAAGACCGTTGTTGCCGCATGGGTTTTCCTAAACAGTGCGCACAATAAGCTAGCGCCATGGGCAGGGGTTGGGCGCAGCGAATGCAAGCAGGTGTATTCCACGGCAATAGGTCTAAGCAGTCCATGCACAAGTGTTCGATGGGATTAGTAGCCGCCACGGTTTGCAAACAAATAAGGCAATGTGTGGGCCATAGAGATTTAAACATACAGAGATACCATGCACAATATTCTTTTTATTATACATTAAAAAGGCATTCATGAATACATTATTTGCCATCAATCCACAACGTATTCGCGCCGAGTTTCAACGCTTGAGAAGCAGTGATCATCACATTGCTGTGAGCAAAGCCCTGGGCGAAAACTTAGTACAGCGCTTAGCAGCATTGAATCTACAGCCGCAAGTTATAGTCGATCTAGGCGCAGGCGCTGGACTCTTTACTGAAACCTTAGTGCAACAATATCCGCAATCTAAAGTCATCGCCGTCGATTATGCGCTGTCTCAATTGCAAAAGTTGGATGAAGCTAAAGAGCCAGCGTTATGTGCCAGAGCGGAACTATTACCTTTTGCAGATGCTTCTATAGATGTTATTTTTTGCCATATGATGTTGCATTGGTGTGCGGCGCCCGAAGCGGTTATCCACGAAATCCAACGCGTTTTAAAACCTAATGGCGTGTTGTTATTTTCTGTTTTGGCGCCGGATTCTTTAACAGAACTACGGCAAGTATTTTCAACTTTATCAGACAAACCCTATATCCCTACTTTTACCGATATGCACAATTGGGGCGATCTACTGCAGCAGGCGCAATTTAAAAACCCTGTGGTTGATGTAGAGTATTTCAGTTTATATTATAAAGATTTTGCGCAATTGATGTTAGCACTGCGGCAAGGCCCAACTTATTTTTTGCAAAATATGAATAAAGGTTTGATCACACCACGCCAGTGGCAATGCTTAGAGGAATCTTATGAGTCACAAAGGGATGGGTACGGCTTGTTAATGACTCTTGAAGTAGTATATGGGATTGCTTTTGGGAAAAAACTGGCGCAACTAGACGAATATCCACCAGAAACCAGCATTCCCGTGCAGAACGTCCGGCGTAGAAAGTAAGCGACGTATGCAACGATGGCAGATAAGCGGTTATTGACGAATTGAGCAAATGGTTGTTACAGTAATACTACAAAATGGATTTTTGTCAGATATTGATTAGGGAAAACAAAAAATGCGCAAGCGCGGGAGTGCAAGTCGCCGGGATTCAACTCATCGGGGATTAGATGTAGATTTGGTACAACCTAATGAGATGGGAGCCGAGAAGGGGCGGGATTCTGCTAGAACGGTGAGTCAGTCTACGTCTAACCTTGATAGTGTTATTAGCGTTTCATCTAGTGCTACTAGTCCTTTGAGCTTTATGAGCCTGCCTACGTCACCTACCTCCTCACCTTCTTTTGATAACCTTTCAAGAAGCCCTACCCCAGAAAAGGCCGCCGATAAAAGGAAACAATTAAGCTCTCTTTCTCCTTTAAAGTTACACAATTATTATTTTCCAGTGCACCCTGAATGCGGCGCTCTTACGTCTCGAGAATTAGGGTGTGGTCAAACTCCTCAACACACAATAACCTCCTCTACCTCAGAGTGGAACTTATCCTCTGCTGCAGCAGCAGGTCCAAGGGGTGACCAACGGTCAGGAGCCCCACTTTCTTTTTTTAAGCATAAAACCTCAAAAAAAGAAAAACAAGTTGCAAGGTATTCCAAAACCTACCCCTGTGGACATAGGGGGTTTTTAGAAGAGTATTCAGATAACTTAAACGACAGTGAGCATTTTCGGGATTTAGGCATTAATTCTTTTGCAGATGTTGAATCGTTTATGAGACTGTTTTCTAAAAGAAAGTTTGATTTAGATCGAGATGTAAAAGTATTTATCTCAAATAATGATCTAATAAGGATGGCTATTGAAAAAGAAACGGATATCCAGGAAATATTAGACAGATTGCGCCTATACGATCGTTACATGTATTACTTGGTATTAGACAATCCTGATGCTGCCCAAGCTTACAAGAAAGGTATGACGGATATTTTTTTTAGTGTAGAAAAACCTACAATTTATAGCATTTTTAATGCCATTTTGCCATATGATGATTTAAAGAAGCCCATCCAAAAAATCGTTTTTAAAGAAGATTACCATCGCATTTACAGTGGGCTTATAAATGTTTTGCAAGATTATAAAAATAGGCTTTCTAAGGGGCGTAAGCTTAAAGCTTTGCAAGACAGAGCAATGCTTAAAAGAGAGGAGCTGGAGACTGTCACGGCGCAATGCCCAAAAACGGTTGAAGAATATAGCGAGCAAATTACTAACCAGATGCCGTTTAATAATTGTAATGAAATAAATCAAGGCAATTCTGAAAAATCCTCAATGGAAATTGAACCATTTGACCCAAATATACAGGCTGAATTCGAGAGGGTTGTTTCCCAGCATGGTGAAAAAATAAAAAAATTACAAGAGGAACTGAAACTCATTGGAAAGAAAATAAGGGAAAAGGAGAAGGGGTTAATGAAGCACCGTTTCAGTTTGATTCCAGAATTTAGACTAGCCTCTGTAAGAGAAAATAGATTTTTTGATAGGTTTTCAGAACTGAGAGAACAAGATGTTAGGGAATTTTCAATGCGTAAAGAAGCTTTAACTAAAGTTATTCTGCCTAAATGGAATAAGGACTTCTGGTGTTTTGAAAATATGGTAACAATCTGTTTGTACTTCTTTGTGGCATTATTTAAACGATGCCCTGGATTTTATGGTAAGCCTTGTCATTCAGACGAGATGTACATTAATGAGAAGTTTGCTTCTAGAATTAAGCAAATGAATACCCAAGAAGAATTTGAGAATTTTGTAGAGGCTCAGAAAAAAAATCATGATCAAGGCTTATTAGAAATCGTTTTATACAAAGCTTTAGAATATATCAGTGAAGAAGCGCAGGTTGAAATCAATTATTCTGTAGTTATCCCGGAGGCGCTTCAAAGAGCGAGAGCAAGATGCGGGGAAATTCCTTTTTATCATTGTGGTAAGATTTTTTTTGAGGCTGCAATGGAGTATGTATTTGAAAATCTAAAAAATCCTTTACCTCAAAGTTCAGAGTCGCCTTCACACGGGTTATCGGGACCCTCTGGGCCCGCACCAAAACTATAACCTAATAATGCACATTTAACTTAGCCGTTATTTTTTTCAACTGGGCGTCTTCTAAATGCGCTTTATCTTTCTTTGCCCGTTGCTGCGTCAGTGCCCATTCAATATGCTCTCTTATCATCACATCGGAGTAATCTAAACGTTGTTCTAAGGCAGCGATGATAGCGTTATCATAAACAGCATTGCCCATGGCAACGGCAATGTTGCGTAACCAACGCGCATGACCTAAACGACGTATAGCGGAGCCGATGGTTTTTTCTAAAAAGGTTTTTTCACTCCAAGAAAATAATTCTACCAATTCGGCGCTGTCAAAATCATTGCGTGCATGAAACTGTGGCTCTGCCGTTGCGGGTGCGTAACGGTTCCACGGACAAATGAGTTGACAATCATCACAACCATAAATGCGATTACCCATAAGGGGTCTTAATTCTAGGGGGATCGCCGTCTTGTGTTCTATGGTTAAATAAGAAATGCAGCGTCTGGCATCTATTTGTTTGGCGTTGATCAAAGCACCAGTAGGGCATATTTTCAAACAAGCTTGACAATTTTGACAACCGTCTTGAATCACAGGTTTGTCTACAGGTAATGGCAAAGTGGTGAGTAATTCTCCTAGAAAAAACCATGAACCAGCCTCTTTATTCAATAACAACGTATTCTTACCTATCCAGCCTAAACCTGCTTTTTCGGCAATGGGTTTCTCCATCAAGGGTGCACTGTCGGTTATGGCACGATAACCATAACCCGCAACGCGCTCATTGATTTGTTTGGCGAGTTTTGCCAGGCGCTTGCGCATCAATTTGTGATAATCGCCGCCTACAGCATAACGTGAAACATAAGCTTTTTTGCTATTCTTTAGTTGTTTTACCATCTGTGTATTGGGCGGTAAATAATTCATGCGTACTGAAATAATACGTAAAGCACCTATTAGCAAATGCGTGGCATCGGTGCGCAGCTCAGGATTGCGTGCTAAATACTCCATTTCGCCATGAAAACCTTTTTCAACAAAGGCTTCTAGATCGGCGCGATAGGTATTGAGATCTATATCACAAATACCCACAGCAGCAAAACCCAAAGAAAGACCCCATTCTTTGATGTCTGCAGCTAAAGCATTGAAATCTAATGCAGTCATAAATATAAAGCCAATAACTCTTTAACGGGCGATCGTTGAGCGCTATCGGCACTGATGGTACGCTGCACATCACAATAAACCAGTTTTTTTGCTTGTTTATATAAACGACGTGTTTCCGGCATGGCATGGTTGGAAACAATGATGCGTGTTCCTTGCTGTTGTAGCTCCACACACAATTGTGCCAATGCACTTTGTTCGTCCAAACTAAAACCGGCGTGATGATAGCGCGTGAAGCTGGTGGCATTATTTAAGGGGTAGTAGGGTGGGTCACAGTAAACGACATCTTCGGCACGTGCTTTATGCATAATGGTCGTAAAATCTTCACAACTAAAAACAGCGCGTTGTGCTTTTTCATAAAATGCAAGCATCTCTTTGTAAGGAAAATAGGGTTTTGCATATTCTCCCATGGGGACGTTAAACTTACCCTTGCTATTGTATCTACACAAACCGTTAAAGCAATGGCGATTTAAATATAAAAATAGGGCCGCTTTTTCTTGTGGATCCCTGCTGTCATTAAAAAGTTGTCGTAAAAGGTAATAACGCTTAACGGTATTATTACGTGGAATAAAAAAAGATTGACAATAATCGATAAATGGTCTGCCTTCTTGTTGTAAGCGTTGATATAAATTGATTAGGTCGGGGTTACAGTCATTTAAAAGATAATGGTCAAATGAACTGTTTAAAAATATGGCAGCCGCGCCTACAAAAGGCTCAATCAAGCAGGGACCAGTGGGTAAATGTTGACCAATCCAAGGTGCTAGCCTAAATTTACCACCAGCCCATTTTAGGAAAGGTCGAATACGCTCAGTCATGTATTATTCACTTAAATAGGATATGACACCTATGGTAAGAATTTTTACGCATTTATGCAAGCGGATGGTTTGTAAGGTAATCTATGGGGCTGCAACAGCGGCTACCAAGTGCTTAGGAAGTGGCGTCGGAGGTTGGGGATAACTCAGAACACCGCTACCACAGCCCCACAGATTAGATACCCAGGGCAGGGTTAGAACCATTAACAAAATCTCGTATACTCTTCGCATTTGATTTTTAGGGAAACCAACTGCTGTTAGTATATAACGTACCATCGGTTGGTGAAAAAGCCAGAAGCCGTTTTCACCAAGCTAAGCCACTTGAGGGTTGAGGCTTCGATTAGAAACCTTAAGGTAATCTTAAGTGAACCCTCTATAATTAACTATAGCCCATTTACGAAAAAGCGCAAGGAAAGTATGAGAAAAAAAGAAGATTTTTCGTAACTGCCCGCACCTTATTAGAAGAAATATTTATAAGAGTATATCTTAGCCACCCGCTCTTTCGGAAATACCCGCTTCCTAACAGTCGACGCTCGGTTACAAATACATGAACCGGGCGCGACCGTCAGGGAGCGGGGCCGTTACGATTTTTAATATACGAACCGCCGTTTAAGAGTTACCTTAACCGTCAATCTCTACTAGATTATCGTCATACAATTCACGATTTTGTCTCTCGATCAAAATTTCTTCAACTTGTCGGCGTGTTTCTACCATTTCTTTAGAGTTGCGTTTGGGTTGAGCCGGGTTGTGGGATAATAAACCCATAATAGAAGAAAAAAATTCGTCTAGACGTTCTTGTACAATTTCTTGGTCGCTGTCATCTGTATTAAACAAAGCATTATTTTGCGCCATTATGATATCTCCCTATCTTGTCGTTGCGTCCATAGCTACCGTGCTATGGCGACTATTTTATGATACAATTATTTGCGTTGCAATAGAAATAGGGTAAAACAATGGCTATTTTATCAATTCAGTCTCATGTGGCGTATGGTTATGTGGGCAATAAAGCGGCGGTCTATCCCTTGCAATCAATGGGTTATGATGTTTGGCCCGTGAACACGGTACAATTTTCAAATCACACCGGTTATGGCCATTGGCAAGGCGAAATTTTTTCCAAAGAGCATATTCATCAAGTAATACTGGGCCTAGAAACGCTCAATCTAATCCCTTCCTGCCAAGCGATTTTATCAGGCTATATGGGCAGCGAGGAAATCTGCCGGGAAGTAGCTGCTACCGTTAAGCGCTTTAAGGCACAAAATCCAGCCTTATTATACCTGTGTGATCCCGTCATTGGTAATCAGCATTGCTTTGTTAAACCGGAAGTATTGGAATTTTTTAAATACCATTTAGTGGCCGATATTATTACGCCCAATCAATATGAAGCTGAAACTTTATCCGGCAGGCAAATTAAAACTACCGCTGACCTTAAAGCGGTCGCGCAATTTTTTCAAGACAAGGGTTCACAGATAGTGATTATCACCGGCGTTAAATTAGATGACGTTGCACCTGACACACTGCATATTTATGGTGGACAAGGTAGTCAACATTATTTATTGGCAGCGAGAGAATATACCTTTCCCATACCGCCTAGTGGTACCGGCGATCTATTTTCGGCTGTTTTTTTAGGATCTTATTTGTCGTGCAAAAATCTGGAACACGCTTTGCGACGCAGCGTAGATTTAATGAATAGAGTTTTAGCCAAAACGGCAGCCAGCGGTAGCCGTGAATTGCGAGTGTTAGATGTAGATTATAAACAAGATAATACTGTGGCGATAAACAGTATGGTGATTTAAGGGAACGTAGAACGTAGCTATTTACGTCCTATGAAATGAATTCCAATGACAAGATCAGCTGGAATGAGTAGTTACAGCAGTACTACTATCTTGGTTTCAGTTACTGCAAATCTTAAACAAGAATGAGAATCATTATTATGAAAGTTTTACGCAAAGAAATAACTTGGATCTTAGTTTTTAAAGTGATATTATTAACATTGTTATGGTGGCTTTGTTTTTCCAAACCAGAAGCGCCACCACAACAAAGTAGGCAAGTGTTCTTTAATCATGTTTATGGGGGTAGTGATCGTGTTTCCATCAGAAGTGGTCGTTGACTTATCCAGATTTCAGTTTGCGCTAACAGCGCTGTATCATTTTATCTTTGTTCCGTTAACATTAGGCTTATCCTTCCTGTTAGGGATCATGGAAACCATCTACTTTTTAACAAAAAAACCTATTTGGCAAAAAATGGTTAAATACTGGGGTATTTTATTTGGTATTAACTTTGCTATGGGTGTTTCCACCGGTATCACGATGGAATTTCAATTTGGTACCAATTGGGCCTATTACTCGCAATATGTGGGCGATATTTTCGGCGCTCCTTTGGCGATAGAAGGCTTAATGGCTTTCTTTTTGGAAGCGACCTTTGTAGGCATATTTTTCTTTGGTTGGGACAGAATGTCCAGGGGTGCGCATTTAACGGTCACCTGGTTATTAGCTATAGGCACCAATTTATCGGCATTGTGGATTTTAGTGGCTAATGGCTGGATGCAAAATCCAGTAGGGTCACATTTCAACTTTAATACTATGCGCATGGAGGTCAGCGATTTTGCTGCCGTTATCTTAAACCCTGTGGCACAAGCCAAATATGTGCATACTGTGAGCGCGGGGTATGTAACTGGTGCCATGTTTATTTGCGCTATCAGTGCTTTCTTCTTATTACGAAATCGCAATATTGCTTTCGCCAAACGCTCTTTGAAAGTGGCGGCTGCTTTTGGTTTATTAGTCAGTATAGCCGTTGTAATTTTAGGCGATGAAAGTGGTTATGAAGCAGGGCAAGCGCAGAAAATGAAATTGGCAGCCATCGAAGCGATGTGGGATACCGAGCCTGCGCCGGCCGCTTTCACGGTATTTGGGTTTCCGGATCAAAAAAATGAAATTACACGTGCCGCGATACAAGTTCCTTATTTATTGGGTTTAATTGCCACACGCTCTGTCACGGAACCAGTGCCAGGTATACACAATTTAGTAATTGACAATGAACAGCGTATCAAAAATGGTATAGTAGCCTATGGTGCCTTGCAACGGTTACAACAAAATGGCGATGATGTTGCTGCCAAGACTATTTTAGATCAACATGAAAAAGATCTAGGGTATGCATTATTGTTAAAACGGTATACGCCTACCGTAACCGATGCTAATGCAGCGCAAATTCATGCTGCAGCTGAAGATACTGTGCCGAAAGTTGCTCCTTTATTCTGGTCATTTCGCATAATGGTTGCATGTGGACTGTTCTTTATCCTTCTATTTGCGTTGTGTTTCTATTGGGGTGCTAAAGACAAATTGATTGAAAAACGCTGGTTTTTACGCACGCTTTTTTACAGTTTACCTTTACCCTGGGTGGCCATAGAACTAGGATGGTATGTGGCCGAGAGTGGTCGTCAGCCTTGGGTGATAGATGGTGTATTACCTACGTATTTGGGAACATCATCATTAACATCCAGTGACTTATGGATATCTTTGGGTGGTTTCATTTTATTGTATACGGGTCTTGCCGTCGTCGAGTTATTCCTGATGGTGAAGTACATTAAACTGGGGCCTGAAGGCACAGTTAATTAGTTTATAACCGAGCCGCGACCGAAAGGGCGCGGATGGGTAAAATAGTTACGGAGTAAAATTATGTTTGATTATGAAAGCATGCGCATTATCTGGTGGTTATTGCTCGGTGTGTTATTAACCGGCTTTGCCATTATGGATGGTTTTGACTTAGGTGTGGCTTTGTTATTGCCTTTTGTAGCGCGTAAAGACATAGAAAGACGTGTGGTTATTAATACTGTAGGCCCGGTTTGGGAAGGTAATCAAGTGTGGATTATTCTGGGGGCTGGCGCTATTTTTGCTGCATGGCCTATTATCTACGCAGTATCTTTTTCCGGTTTCTATTTAGCAATGCTGATTGTTTTACTGGGCTTTATTCTGCGCCCTGTAGGCTTTAAATATCGCAGTAAAATGCCCTCGACGCGATGGCGTTCTAACTGGGATAAGATTTTATTTATTGCAGGATTGCTGCCGTCGCTCATTTTCGGCGTGGCTTTAGGTAATGTATTGCAAGGCGTTCCTTTTTTCTTTGACGATAGTTTACGTGTTTTCTACACGGGCACATTGTGGGGTCTGTTAAATCCTTTTGCTTTATTGTGCGGCTTAGTGAGCGTGTGCATGTTGGCGATGCATGGTGCTTCTTTTCTAGCGACTAAAACAGAAGGAATAGTGCGACAACGCGCTATTCAATATGGCCGCATTGCCGCCATCCTCATGTTGGTTTTATTTATGCTTGCTGGAGTGTGGGTGGCTAAAGGTTTAAATGGTTTCGTGGTGGATAGCATTGTTGATCATGCTGGGCCATCTAATCCTTTGCATAAAGCAGTGAGCATGATGTCGGGAGGATGGATGACCAATTATCATCTTAATCCTTTATTGTGGATTGCACCGCTATTAGTCGTTGTTGCCGTCATTGGGCAGCTATTATGCTTAGGGCGTGGTCAAAGCAAATGGGGTTTTGTTTTTAGTAGTTTGGCTATAGTGGGAGTAATTTCTACCTTCGGTTTATCCTTATTTCCATTTTTGTTGCCATCGTCGTCGCATCCTAGTATGAGTTTGTTGGTATGGGATGCTTCGTCTAGTCTATTAACATTGCGCATCATGTTGGTGTGTACAGTCATATTCATGCCTATCATCTTATTGTACACATCTTGGGTTTATAGAGTTATGCGCGGTCGCGTCACTGCAGACTCTATAGAAAGTGATTCACAGAATAAATATTAAGGGGAATAACATGTGGTATTTTGCTTGGATCTTAGGTACGGCCTTTGCATGTTCTTTCGCTATCTTGCATGGTTTGTGGTATGAATTGCATCATGGTGAGGATGACACGTAGAAGGTTATCTTAGTACCGCGTATGTTTTGAATTGTTCGATATTGTCATTCATCTATTGTAGGGGCAGCTCGTGAGCTGCCCATCTGCAGAAAGCTCTCTGAAATGCAATATCTTTTTTAACACGAATCGTATTCTAAATATTTTCCAAAAATCCCGTCACAAAAAAATTTTTAAAAAAAGTTAAAAAAACTATATAGTTTTTTGCGGCAAAGTTATTTATTAAAGCCCGTTAAGTAAGGGCTTAGGTGTTGGAAGCGTAAATAGTAAAATTAAAGTTAGAGTGTGGAATGCTGCGCCATCCTTACTTTTAGGGCGCGTATCTCGTTAAGTCATTTTAAGAAACATACTTTAGCTATAAGGTTGTTTCGACGAGGAAATGATTTATTTGTAGGTGAGTGAAATTGACCTTAGGCGTACAGACTAAGGCCTAGTAGTAGTATGGACCTATCGCAGGCTGGCTCGAAATTTTTCGGATCAGCCACCCTTAATAAGAACATTCATGCCACTAGAATCATTGATGATGACAAATGAAAGCAAAGAATATGGACTATGTTATTGTCACTAATATATTGAACTGCATAGATTGTCATCATTAATAAAAATGTAGTTGTTAATTGATTGTAATCTGTTGAATAATTTCTTTTATTTCTTTATCTTTCTCATTACTGTCATTGCGCAACCAATCAGATAACTTATTTTCACAAAAGCTTATTATTTCATCTAACCTACCGTGCTTGGTTTCTGTGTAATCTTCAAGTGCACCGAACTTCAGTATATATATTTTCTCAAAATATTTCTTATCAATTTCCGTATTAATTCCTGAATCCATCTCCTTCATTTTAGACAATATTTCATGAGGCGTGGCCTTCACAGCTACAAATTTCATAAAAATATCAAGCAAATTTTTCCATTGAGTTCTCTGAGGGCACATGATAAAATTTTCATTTTTTACTAATTCTTTATGTGCTATTTCCAACTCTTTCTTTTGTTTTTCAGTTAACTTATCCAGTTTATTCTGCTTTAAAGTATTCTCTATCTGTTTCTTTATTTTAGATCTCTTATACTGTGATAATTTGAACTCCTCTACATTATCAAAATCTCCTATATAATATACGGTCAATCCAAAAGCTTCAAAAAATGATTTCCATGCTTTATATTCCTTTTTACCGCTAATATCAGTAACAGTAATTTCTTGCATTAGCTCGGGGTGTGATTTTTCTAGAGCCGCTTTAAAAAAGTACTGATCTGTTTGCCCTTCAACTAGTATAATTTTCTTACCAAAAAATGCTCGAGTTGAATTTGCATTGCTTAATATTCTCATAAATATTTGCTGTTCTTCAGTTAATGAGGGTGAGTTTGTAAGCGTATGATTATCCTTGTCTAAAGTAAAGCGTATTATATTTTTGATTGTTTCTGGCGCAATAAAAAACTCCGAATGTGTGGCTAGAATATACTGACATTTTTGTTCTATATTTATTTTTTTAATTATACGTTCAAGATATCTTTCCTTTTAAAACATAAAACTTTATGACTGGGTTTATAATTTGATAGCCAGTTTCAACTTTCTCTATAATATCTTTCTCCTCTAGTCCCTCTAGGGCTCTTGCAATAGAGCTACCTGTCATTTTCAGATCCATTATAGTTTGCTTCTCTGTCATCTGAGTTGTCTCATTTTCTGCTAGTTTGCTTAAAGCATTCTTTTGACCAGAAGGCAATGCAGAAATTTCTTTGATGGCATCGCTTTTTTCTTCCGCTATGATTTCTGACCAGTGCAACTCTACATTCTTTATAGTTGGGGTGGTATCATAATAAGTCCATAATTTATCGCAAAGCTTATTAAGGTAGTAAGGATGTCTCGCTGTTAATTGAAATATCTTATCAATAACAGCTTCTTCAAGTTCTTCGTTCCAAGCTTCCTTCGCCGCTTTTTGCAGATGAGATTGATAATGTGTTGCGGAAATTCTTTGCAGCGTTAATTTCCAACATAACTTATATAAAGGCCTATTTTCATCTTCAAACATGGTTTGCAACAGTTTTCTATTGCTCCCAGAAAATATAATAGTGAGGTATTTTGTCTTTTGTGCCACATGCCTAATGGCTGCTTCAATACCTGTTCCTTTAGCAATTACACCTACATTCTGAAACTCATCCATTAACAGTACAGCTTGTTTCCCTTTCTCTGCTAGTAAACGTTCTAAAAGTAAAAGAGCTTCTTTTACATTGGTAGCAGGATCTGACTCTACAGCCGCAACCAGTTCCAACTTTAAATTGGCTCCTCCAATCTCTAATCTAGGTTTTAAGGTTTTTATATACTTTTTAATAGAACTAATTAATTTATCGACGTTACCCAGGGCCTTGCCAATTAACTCAACCACACTATTTAAGATATAGCTCTCTACAATTTTTTCTGTGCTCGCCATATAGAAGTCAGTTTCAACATAAGGCAAGTTACTTAAGCTAATGGTATGTAATGCTAGGCTTGATTTACCATATCGCCGGGTAGCCATGAGTAATGTGTGCTTGCCATTAGTTATATTATTTAATAATAAGTCTGTTTCTTCTTTTCGGTTACAAAAAGCTTTTCCAAAGGCTATCCCTAGGGGGAAGTAATCTCTTTTGCGCATGTTAATTCTCCTACTTTAACGCAGTATAATACGCATCTTTGCGATTCGCAAGTTTGCGAATCGCAAAGATGCGTATCGCAAACTGGATAGAGAGGAAGGGCAGGGGAAAAGATTGGTTAATAAAATAATTTTTTTATATGTTTTTCAATGACTTACGGTATGGAATTGCATTAAACTTAGTGGCTGGCTTTTTTCAGGATGAGGGGCAAACAATTATGTGAGATAGTTATTTCATCCCCAGACGCATTCACATCTGGGGAAGCTAAAACTATTTCCCTGCCACAGGCGGAACTGCACCTGCCACTGGCATTACCATTCCGGGTACATTTTCAGATACGACTGTAGCCGCATCGTCAGCCATTGTTTTACCATTCACGCTTAAGTTGCCTTGCGAGTAATCTAAACTAAATAGATATTGCGTATCGGTTTGGCTTAAATAGCCGGAGCTCACCCATTTGTTGAGCAAGGTTTGCGTCGATGCGTTTACATCATCGTTGCTTTTGTCAGGATATTGATGTGCAGTTGCCGTTCTTATTAAGTCAGACAAAAATAAGATCTTGACGTGCGCTTCGGCTTTTTCAATCAATTGCCCTACGTCTTGTGGTTGCAACACTTTAGGGAAAGTCAACGAGGCATTGAATTGAAACATATCGGGCTGTGCATGATTCTGCGTAGGTTGCAAACTGAATTGCGCACCTTTATTGACTATAGCGGGTAGCGTTTTGCTGATTTCATTACCGACGATCAACAGCTCGGATTGTCTGGTCAAAGTATTGAGTTGCTGCTTAATGAGCCCTATAGGTTTAGGGCGGCTGATAGTCAAGACCATTTGTGCGTTAGAGTTAAACCAGCCACGATGATAATGCTTTAGGCTCAAATTATACACCAATGAGTTGGCATTCATCAATGCATCATATTGGGAGGCTAAATCCCTTAATCTTAACCAGGCATTGGCGTCGATATTTTTCGCATTGAAATCATAACTGAGTGGACCATAATTTACCGATCCAATTTGCACGGTATCCGCACCCAGCGTAACAGTGGTGCTGAGCAAATTACCGCTAACATTGGAATTCCCATGCAGCAACAAGTTGCCTATGGCCATCTCAGCTTTATTGTTCTGACTGGTGGTAATTTGCGGGACTTTTAATTCAGATGAACCTACCCATAAACCATTTTTATAACGTAATTTCACATTCACATTGGCGCTAGGCACTTCGAGCAGAGAATGTTGTTGCACATAGGACAAAGGGCCTATAGTCACATTGGCTTTAAGGCTGGTTAAACCCGGTGATATTACCATCTTGGTGCTCGCACCTTCCCAATTCAAGGTGGCATCGCTATTTTTGAAGGCTATGGCAGACATATGACTTGTGGCGTTAATTTGTCCTAATAAGGATATCTCAGCGGTACGTTCTTCCCAATTAGCACCAGTGGATTGTAATCCTTGGGCTTGTAACCATTGGCGAGTTTTGTCGTCTGGTTTGGCCTCTGAAACAAAATAACCGCGACCAAAGCCAAAATGCGATTTGCCCGCAGCATCTTTTCCCCAATAAAAAGGGCCATGATAAATTTTTTCATCTATGACAAAACTGGCGATCACATCTTCTTGTGATACAGACACAGGCTGTTGTTCGCCTTTGCCTTGTAATAAATGATTGGTTCGGGTTAATAATTCATCGTTGAGGGATTGATTGGTTTGCCCAAAGAAATAAGGAGTGCCTAGAAAAAAGGCAGCGATGATGCCTACACTGGTGATAATGGCTGCTTTACGCATAATAAACCTCTGATTTTTGCATTAAAATTATCCATCATGATAGCCTATTTATGCTGAAATGTTAACCTTTTAGTCTGTTTTTTTGAAATAAAATTAGGATCTATAGCCAATGAGTTTGTCGAAGCGAAAAATGAGAGAAGCTAGGGACATATTTACACTAATTACACTTATTTTTTGTAGGCTATAAACGGATTGGCTACAGGCCCTAGTACTCTTTAATGATTGAATATGTTAAGGTTAGGCGTAACTCTGTTCCCTAACGGTCGACGCTCGGTTACAATTAGATGGGCCGAGCCGCTACCGTTAGGGAGCGGGGGAGCTACGGTAGGCATTGTTAAATACCATTAATATTCATCACTATGATATTATGGAGGAAAAGAAATGAACACTCTTAAAGCAAATCGGTCGTTCGCTGAGAAGTTAATTTTACAATTTGATGCTGCTTTAAAAACGCTGAGTACGTCTGCCGTAGCGGCGCGCCCTAGCCCCGCACAAAGTTCAACCCCCGCACTTACTACTCTAGAAAAACGTCTTTCTGCACAATGTATGCGCGTGAACCATGCAGGCGAATTGGCGGCGCAGGGCCTATATCAAGCACAAGCCTTAACGGCGCGCAATCCACGGGTAGCCGCAGCCATGCAGCAAGCCGCTTTAGAAGAAGTCGACCATCTGGCTTGGTGCGAAACACGTTTAATTGAATTAGACAGTCATACCAGTTATTTGGCCCTGTTTTGGTATGCTGGATCGTTTATAATAGGCGCTGTTGCCGGGTTTGTAGGGGATAAATGGAGCTTAGGCTTTGTGACTGAAACGGAGCATCAAGTAATGGTCCATTTAAATTCACATTTACAACGCTTGCCTGCAGCGGATACGCGTAGTCGTGAAATTGTAACTCTCATGTATGAGGATGAAGCGCGGCATGCTACACAGGCCACCAACGCTGGCGCGGCATCGTTGCCTAAACCTATTAAAGCGTTAATGCACGGGATAGCAAAAGTGATGACAACTACAGCACGCTGGATTTAAAATAAAAAGGAAAAAACATGGAGCAAATGTCAACTTATTTAGGCGGCTCGCTGCAAACATTACAATATTTGTTTTTAGCGATACAAGTCATTTTGCATGTGGTTTTTGCCGCGGCGGTGGCGCGTGATGCCGGTCACTTGGAAAAAACGGGCGCTAAAACATTATTGGTGTCTGGAGTGATATGGGCTTTTGCAACATTGCTAGGCGGTGTTTTTGTAGCGGTGGTTTATTGGGTATTGCATCATTCTACCTTAACAAGAAGTAATTATTCATGACTATAGAAGAAAGAGCAGAAAAAAAAGGCCCTACCTGGCCGTTACTATTGGCATCTATAGGGGTTGTTTTTGGAGACATAGGTACGAGTCCTTTGTATGCGATGAAAAGTTGTTTTGTAGTGGGTTTTTTGAGCGTTAATCCCTTAAATGTGTTTGGACTTTGTAGCTTATTTGCCTGGACATTGTTTTTGGTGGTGAGTGTTAAATATGTTTACATCGTTTTAAAAGTCAATAACCAGGGTGAAGGTGGTTTATTCGCTTTATCGCTCTTGTGTTCACGACTCAATGTAAAAGGTTTAAAAAAATTGCCGTTGTTGCTAGGAACAATTGGTATCGCTTTATTTTTTAGCGATGGCATATTAACACCGGCTATTTCCGTGTTAGGTGCCTTAGAAGGTTTGCATACTGTGACTAATAAATTTGATGGTCACATAGTCCAGCTATCTTGTGTGGTATTAACCTTTTTGTTTTTCTTTCAGAAACGAGGCACTGCAGTTATAGGTACCCTTTTCGGCCCCATCATGATTTTATGGTTTAGCATCTTGGCCTTATTAGGCGTAGGTAGTATTGTGCAGACCCCAGAGATCCTAAAAGCATTGAGTCCCCATTACGCATTTATGTTTTTTACACATAATCATTGGAGCGGTTTTCTTACCATGGGTGCTGTCATTTTGGTGGTTACCGGAGCCGAAGCCTTATATGCCGATCTAGGGCATTTTGGTAGAAAACCCATTCAATACGCATGGATCTTTTTTGTTTTTCCAGCATTATTACTCAATTACTTAGGGCAAGGTGCTTTGCTTTTGCGTACGCCGGGGGCGATTAGCAACCCATTCTTTTTACTGTCGCCACATTTTTTCATATTGCCTTTGATTATTTTGGCGACTATGGCGACGGTAATTGCTTCACAAGCGGTGATTTCCGGTATGTTTTCTGTGAGTTGGCAAGCCATTATGCTTAATTATTTACCGCGCATGAATGTCATTTATACCTCACGTGTTCAGATTGGCCAGGTATATGTGCCTATAGTCAATATGGTGATGTATATATTGACGTTGTTAACGATAATATTTTTCCGTACCACGGAAGCGCTATCGGTGGCCTATGGATTAAGTATTGCCAGCTGTATGTTATTGACCACATTGTTGATCATCTTCATGGCGCGTTACGATTGGAAATGGAAGCCATTGCATTTGGTCCTATTTTTTATGCCGCTATTGGTAGTGGATCTAATCTTCTTCTCAACCAACGTGGTTAAAATTATCGAAGGTGCATGGTATACCTTGTTGATTTCAATGGCAGTGTTTTATCTGATGTGGGTGTGGCGTACGGGGCAGCACGCCAAAGGTGTGCAACAGCAGTTTAAAGAAGTTCATTTGCTGGATTACTTAAAAGAATGTAGGCAGCATTATCCACAGACCTTGCCGGGTACGGCAGTGTATTTGACGCGCTGGGCCGATCGCGTGCCTAAATCCTTAGAAATTCAGGTACAACACAATAAATTTTTACATGAAAAGAACATTTTTATCAGCATCGGTACGCACAGCCGGCCCTGGATATCTTTTCAGAAGAAATACCTAGTACAACAATTAGAGCCTAATACTTACCATATTGAAGCGCATTATGGTTTTAAGGAAATTCCCGATTTAAACAAGGTGATTCATTGGGCCGAAAAAGAAGGGATTTTGAGTGCTGCCGAGGCTTTATCCTTTTTTATCACCAGGGCCACGCCCAAGGCTTCTGTTGATAGAAGCTCACATACCAATGTATTGACGGGATTTAGTGAAAGATTGTATATATTTTTAGCTAATAATGCTCTGCCAGCGACAGAATTCTTTAAATTGCCGGTACAAAGCGTCGTTGAAGTTGTTTTACGCTATGAGGTTTAACTAGTCCATTATTTGCGTTATAATGCCGTCCAACCATGGTGTACGCTAGGATTAAGGGGGTAGAGGTGGACGACCAGTTTGAAGATGACGAACAATACACCGCAGAACTATCGCCGGTAATCGATCCTGCCAGCGAGACGCCGATCAGCATTACTTTAATTAACTATACGGCAGACAGCGTGACCGAGCGCAGTGATATTTCCGCTACCGCCTGCCAAAGCTTTTTGAGTGGCGATTCTTTTACTTGGATCCACGTACAAGGTCAGCCACGGCCGTCAATGATGTTAGAATTCGGGCGTTTATTTCATCTGCATCCCTTAGCTTTAGAAGACGTCATTACTCTGGGGGAGCGTTCTAAGACAGAAACCTATGAAAATCAGATATTGGTCATTTTAGGCATGCCGACCAAACAAGGTACTAAAATCATCAACGAACAAGTGTCTTTGTTTTTAGGTCGCAATTTCTTGGTGAGTTTCCACAAGGGCGAAACCGATCCTTTTAGAGCGGTGCGTAGACGCTTACATCACCCGCAGGCCCCCTTGCGCCATCAAAAACTCGATTATTTGTTGTATGTATTGGTAGACGTTATCATCGATCGCTCCTTTCCCATCATCGACGAATTTGATGATGAAATCGAACAAGTAGAGCAAGAATTATTTGGTCCTGAGGGAGTGGAAACGTTCCAAACTTTATATACCATTAAACGCGAATTATTGGTGTTGCGTTTAAAGCTGCGGCCACAACGCGAAGCTATACGCGCATTGATACGCGACGATAATGATCTCTTAAGCGAACATACCAAATTGTATTTACGCGACTGTTACGATCACGTGATTCGTTTGATAGATATTATTGAAATCTATAGGGATATGACCTCACATATGTTGGATGTGCATTTGTCTATGGTGAATCAAAAAACATTTGTTTCCAATGAAGTGCAACGTAAAGCAACGGTATGGGCGATGTTATTTTCACCGCTCACCTTTATCACCGGTATTTACGGCATGAACTTCTTAAATATGCCAGAAACCCACTGGGCTAATGGTTACATTTATGTAATTTCCGGCATGGTCATTATAGGTACTGTGCTGGCAATTGTATTTAAGAAACGAAAATGGCTGTAACAACGAACGATACTTTAATTATCCGCAAATTAGCCTTAAAAACGGCGATCGGTGTTTATGCGTATGAAAAAAAGATAAAACAAACTGTAATTTTAGATTTAGAATTAGAGTATGACAGCCGGCCTGCCGCAGCCAATGACGATCTAAAAGATGCTTGGGACTATAGCGCTTTGGTTGAGGATTTAAGAATTTTATTAGATACACTGCAGTGTAATTTAATTGAATCTTTAGCCGATAAAATCTGTAGCCATATTTTAAAATCATATCCTTGTAAGCACATACGCTTAACCTTGGTTAAACCACACGCCTTAGCGGGCAGTACTGAAGTGGGGTTGGTGGTAGAACGGTCTAAATAGCAATAATGACGAATCACAAATCATCCACCAATTTACTCGCGCCTATTCTTAATGTACGCGGATTTAGCCACGCTTTTCCCATAACGGCGCGTGCTAAGTACACATAGGCATGCGCATCGGCAACAGCGCGTATCCCACCCGATAATTTTAAACCTACGGCTGGATTTTTGCTTTGTTCAATCAAGGTTAATAAAGTATAAGCCGCCTCTAAAGTCGCGCCCACTTCAACTTTACCGGTAGAGGTTTTAATAAAATCAGCACCGCTGTCTATGACCATTTGTCCTGCCAAACGAATGAGAGCTGTTTTTTGCAATGCACCAGATTCAATGATAATTTTTAATACTTTGTTTCCACAACGCTTACGCACCGCAACTAAGAATTGATTAACTTGATGAAACTGACCATTGATAAAATCGTGATAGGGCAGAACCACATCGATTTCATCGGCATGCAATGCTATGGCGGAATCAATTTCTTGTAATACGGTTTCTAAGTTAGAATTACCCTGTGGAAAATTAACTACGGTAGCAATTTTTGTTTTTTTATCGACTAGCTTATCTTTAACGCGTGCAATGTAATAGGGATAAACGCACACCGCGGCCACACCTTTAGCTTTAGTACACAAGTCATCTAGGGCGCTATCGTCTTTTTCACCTAGATAAGTCAAATCAATTAAACCGCGTAATAGCGCGACCAGGGCTGGCTCTAAAGGTGCCGCAACTGCGGTGTCAATTGCAGATTGAGTTTCTTGCATATTGTGCATTAAGATAATTCCTGCGTAAAACCAAAGATAAGTTTTTGCATGACTTTTGCGGCTTTTGCGCCCTGATACAAAGTATCTTCATGAGTCAAGGCTTCTTTGTTCATCCCCGCAGCTAAATTGGTGATAGCCGAAACGGCTACTACGCGTAAACCACAATGACGCGCCACAATGACTTCGGGCACGGTAGACATGCCGACGGCATCGGCACCTAATAATCTAAAAGCGCGGATTTCAGCAGGCGTTTCGAACATGGGGCCTAAAGCAGAGATATAAACACCTTGTGCTAAATGTAACTCTAAATCTTTAGCAACGGTAGCGAGCATGTCGCGTAGTTTTGGATCATACGCGTCTTCCATGCCAAAAAAGCGTGGGCCGAAAGCTTCATCATTAGAACCAATTAAAGGATTTTGACCTTGAAAATTGATGTGATCAGTTATCATCATCAAACTACCTGCAGGAACGTCTTGATGCAAGGAACCGGCTGCATTGGTAAGGAATAAAATCTCCACGCCCAACAACTTTAAAGTGCGTATATACGTTTTAATGATTTCGTTGTTAAATCCTTCATAATAATGTTTGCGTCCTTGCAAACAAACTGTGGGTACGCCATTCAGATAGCCCAAAGACAATACGCCCGCGTGACCGCTGATAGTCGTTTGTATGAATCCGGGAATGTCGCCATAGGAAATGGTGGTAACATCTTCTAGACTTGCTGCAATTTCACTTAACCCAGAGCCTAAGATCAGGCCTAGTTTAGGGGTGAAATTGGGTTTTTGTTTTTGAATAAACGTTTTCGCATTAAATGCGGCTTCAGTCATGAGATTGCTCCAAATTGTGTGGGCCGAATGAATGGGGTAATAATTCGCCTAAGGTGAAAGTGGCGCGATGGCCTTTGTCATCTCCTATGTGAATAAGCGTATCATCATCGGCAAATTCACGTATGCGTTGTCTACAAGCGCCGCAGGGGGTGCATAAGGCTTCCCCTAAACCGATAATAAAAATTTCAGAAATCTTTTTTTCGCCTTCTTTAACCATGTGGCTTATAGCGACCGCTTCAGAACATAAGGATAATGGATAAGCGGCATTTTCTATATTCACACCCGTATAGTATTTTCCCGTAGTGGTTTTAATGCAACAGCTTACAGGAAAACGAGAATAAGGAGAATAAGAATAGTTTAACGCTGAACGTGCTTTTTCAAAAAGAGTGGGGTCTAATGATGTCATAAATAACCTTATATTAAAGTGAGAGATTGTTGTAGAAAAGGCAAACCAGCATTGCACCAAGATTTACAGCCGCCTGCCAAAGATTTAACTTCCGTGTAGCCGATGCGTTGTAGATTTTCTGCTGCCAAGAGCGAACGTATGCCGCCGCTGCAATATAGGATAATAGGGGTTTCTAAATTAGGGGCAACGGCGCCTATTTGTATTTCTATCATGCTGCGCGCTAGATGTATGGCCCCAGGGATATGTGCGTGTTGCCATTCGTTTTGTTCGCGGATATCAATCAAGAGCGCTAGCCCTGCTTGCACGGCTTTTGCCGCATCTTCGCAGCGGATCTCCACCACGGTTTTGCGTAAACTGGACAAAAAAAGTTCAAATGGGCTCATGTTGATTATTGTTCCACACTGTCAATGTTGCATTTTAACATAGTGTCAAGAAGAAGTGTTATATGGAGAGCGCAGTACAAAATTAGAGCAAAATATTTTTTTGCAAACGACCGTTTTTGATGACAGGTTTATCTGTAAACGATACAATGCCCCGAATTGGGATGTCGTTCAGTTAGAACGGCACATTATTATAATTAGGTATGCGTGAAGGGGGATATTATGCCAAAAGGCTTAGGTAGGGTGGTGGATACAACGGCACAAGGGTCTGGTAAAGAGATTGCGCATGGAGGGGGCGGTTATTTTCTTAGTGCGAAAGAACTCTCGAAGCAGCAGCGTGTTGAGTTGAAGAAGCAGCTGAATGAGATCTGTACTGAGTTGAATAGTGCGGTCAGTGTAATGGGTAGAGAATTTGAATTATGTAACAGTCTTGAAGGTGAATGGATTCTTCATCTGCGTATAAGCTGCGATGGGATAGAAAAAGAGGCGGTAAAAGATTTCAGCGCAGAATTAAAAGGCTGCGGGCTTGATGCACGTAGAAATTTCCAACCAGTTAATAGTAACCTGGGCTTTCTTGGGGCCGATAACGGCTATGATTTTATAGCGGTTACAGGTGTTAGAAATGGGAAAACATTTGAGATTTCTGATGAGTTACGTGCATTTGCTGAGAATCATCCGGCTAAAAGAAGCCCATGTTGTAACATCTTATAACCAACAAGAGATAATGATGAACGGAAGCACGAGCAGCTATCCTTTTTAATTTTATTAAACTCCCTTAGCGAACTTGTGTTTATCGGTATATGCGAATGCTAGTAGAGGTCATAGACTCGCATGTTATCTACAAGATGCACATAAGGTTTTCTAGTTGGTTAGAATATAAGATTTATAAATAAAACACATTAGAGAGGGGTATCATGGCGGTTGACACAACAAGAGTATTTCTCGAAGATGAGTCTACAGAAGGTCTAGATGAAAAATTAGTACCAATAAAACTTTCTTATTTTTATAAGGGAGCATACACAACTTCCGCTATGGCTCAATGGGAACATATAAAAAGGACTTTAGGTGAAATTCTCTTAGAAAGAAGTTGGCAAAGAACTGAAGACCAATACACGATTTATACCACTAGAAACATATCAAACATATTGACAAATATGTTTAAAGGTCGAGACTTTGAAACCTTTCCTGCTGATGATTTAGAGAGTACTTTAAGGAGAGATCTATCTCTTGACTATTTTAACTTTAAACAAGAAGAACAACAGCAAGAATATAACAAGTGTATAAATGGAATGCAAGAACATTATACTTTTTTTAATAATAAAAGTGAAGCGTTAGATAAATTATGTCAGCAGCTGAATCAGACCAATGCATTTAGTAAGAATTTTATTCTTCAAGGTACACTTGCTACTATGCATACTCCCCATTTGCGTATAACCGCAATCGATATAAAGGAGGCAGATGATGTTATTAAAAAGTTGTGTGAGCATGGGGTTGATGCAAGTAAACGCAAGAAAGGTGAGCATTTTATAGTGGTAATTAAGGGCGTGAAAGATGAAGAAAAATTTAAAGCCTTTCTAGAAGACTGTGCTCAACAAAAAAACTCTACTCAAAAGAGTCGCTGTGTAGTTATGTAGTTATATCGTACGCATAAAAGTTGTTTCAAGTAATTACGCTATTTATGTACCGAAAGACAAATAATAAGCAATTTAAGTAAACAAAAGGTGGATTTTCTTTACTTAGAATAACGCGTAGTAAAGAGATCTTTACTAAGAATCAACATAAGTAAAGAAAAGAGCATTTTTCTTTACTTAGCCGTTAAAGTACCCAAACTCGCCGACAAAAGCCGCAGCACTGCTGCGAACTCCATATCTTATTGATAAATATAAATTAATTTTTATTTAAGGGGCTTATGACCCATAATTATCCTATCACAGCAAAAAAAGTTGAAGTTTACAAATTGATGTTATATAATTAAAAATGTAAACTAAAGGGGTGCATTATGTTAGGCAATAAGATTCAACGGGCACGGAAAGCTTTGGGCTTGTCTTTACGCGATCTGGGGGAACAGATTGCGCTGAGTCATGCGGCGATTAAAAAATATGAAGATAACGATGTGACTCCTTCGTCGGATATTCTCATTAAGTTGGCAAAAGCCTTGCATGTTAAGGTGGAGTATTTCTTTAGGCCAGAACGCTTTACCTTGGAAAAAATTCAGTATCGCAAACATGCCGATATGCCGAAGCGACAATTAGAAGAAATTGAAGCCAAAATGTTAGATCAAATTGAGCGCAGGGTTGAACTAGAGAGCTTATTTCCATCGCCACCTATACAATCATTTTCCTTAAATCATAAAAAAATAGACAATTACAATGATATTGAAGCAGTAGCAGATGAAATTCGCAAGCAATGGGATTTAGGGCTTGAGCCTTTACCCGATCTCATTGATATTTTTGAAGAGCGCGGGATTAAAGTATTTGAAATGGATAATCGGCAATATCCAAAATTAGATGGCTTTTCTGCGAGCATAAATAGCATGCCGATTATTGTTATCGGCAATCAGTGGCCTGGAGATAGACAAAGATTTACTTTAGCTCACGAGTTAGGTCATCTGGTATTCAATGGCTTTGCTGATCCGGAGTTAGATGAAGAGAAATGGTGTAATCGTTTTGCAGGCGCATTCTTGTTACCCAAAGAAACTTTAGTTAGCATACTGGGTGAACACCGCAATCATATTGAACCTCGCGAGCTTAGTTTGCTTAAGCAAGAATTTGGCATCAGCATGTTGAGTATTCTCCATAGAATGGTGGAAATAGGAATCATATCCAACAGTTTATATGCACAATTGCGCAGTGAGTTTAATGAGAAGGGCTGGTCTAAACATGAGCCTGGTGATCCTTACCCCAAAGAAAAGACCCATATTTTTGAACAAATGATTTTTCATGCTATCGCCGAAGAATACCTAGGCGAACCCAAAGCCGCAGAGCTAATGAATATGTCGCTAGAATCATTCAGATCTTTGCGGGCTTTGGAGAGCGGGTATGCTGCTGATCGTCAGTGATACCAGTGTATTGATTGATATTGAACAGGGAGAACTAACCAGTGCGATGTTTAGTTTACCGTGTCAGTTTATAGTTCCTGATATCTTATTTGCTTCAGAGTTAGCCGAACGACATAGTCATTTATTGCAACTTGGCTTGATAAGCAAAACTCTAAATGGAGATTTGGTGGCTGAGGCATATTTGCTGCATAAGAAATATATAAGGCCTAGTGTGAATGATATGTTGGCATTGACGCTCGCCAAACATGAAAATTGCCAATTATTGACGGGTGATAAGGCTCTAAGGGAAGCTGCTATAGAGTTAAATGTTGAAGTACACGGTACAATATGGTTAGTTGAACAGATGATTCAGAATGAAAATATCACGGTTGAAGTTGCAAGCGTTGGATTCCAGCGCATGAGAGAAGCGGGTAGTAGATTGCCATGGGTGGATGTTGAGATGATGCTTGGCAAAGGGACTTGTCAATAGATTTTAAAGGTGGATATAATGGGTGGAATATATTTTTTAATCTCGCCAACTATATGGAGTGACCCTGGAGCAAACTGGACCGCGATAGGTGTTTGGGTATCGGTCGCTGTTGGTTTTATTACTATGCTGGGCTTGTTCACTACTTGGGCTATAGCCTACTTCGACAAGAGGTATAGGAAATCGTTATTTTATTTAGATAAAATTAACAACTATTTTTCTAAGGCAGTTGCTATTCTGGCTGAATGCAAAAACAATAATGTGAAATGGCACCAGGCTATCAATGCATTAAAAGAAGCGGATAAATTAAAATCATCATTAACGGACAAGTCACATCAATCTATTTATGTAACTGACTATATAGATGCAGCCTATCAGATTATTGATATTGTCAAAAAGATAAATGATCTTAGATTTTTTTATGGGGTTATAGATTATAGAGATAAATCGGCATTAGTTTTATATCAGCAAAGTAAATCACCCACACTTTCTCTAGATTGGCCAAACCATAAAATTTCATCAACAGAGTTATTATGCTTGTGTAAATTTGTGGATAAAGCAACTTCTGCTTCTTGGGATAAGAATCATAATAGAGCTGAACCAGAAAAAATTTTTGAAAGTGACTACTTTAGAGAGCTCTTAAGTGATAGCAGCGATATCTCAGAACTTACAAAAATTTCGTTTAAAGTTGTTTTTAGTTATATTAGAAACGTTGAAGAAAATGACAAAGTAGCAGAACGTGAGTGGATGGCGCGAGCAGAAATCTTAGATAATGAAACTTAATTAAGTTTTCTTCATTTTTACAGAACAAATAACGAAACCAAAGGCCAAAGCTATCGTTGCAGAGTTGTGGCAAACCGTGAGCGACAGGACGTCGCGACCGAGCCCCCATGGATGGGTTTACGGCGTGTTTGACACAACGGCAACGATGGCTTTGGTCGATTACGCTCGAAAATTAATAGTAGATAGTAGATTTAAAAATATTCACAGGTGTTTATACATCCAGTATTTTAAACCCTGGATGGACTCAGCTCTCACTTCGTTCGCGCTTCGCCCTTTCGGGCGCACTACGTGCGTCAAAAATACTCGCCGCGCTTCGCGCTTTTCGCTCGCATTTTTTGCCGCGCCTTGTTCGCTGCGCTCACTGGCTCGCAATGACGGGGCAGAGAGGTTTTGCAGTAAAGACCTAGAATAAATATATCATTTTTATTTTTACATGCGATAATTAAGAAGAAAGATCACAATATTTCTTGTTTTATTCGATCGACTAAGAGCAAATACGCTTCTTTCAACTTCTCCTCATCACTATTATGCATAGCAATTTCTATACCATGAATAACAAGTTGAGCGGGTAACTGATTCAGGCTTTTCCCTAGTAATAAAGTTTCGGCTAAGCCAAAACTGTGGCTGGATAAAAGAGTGTCCTGAGTTTTAAAATACTCTATATCATCATAGCGATGTAAGGTTCCTATAGGTTTATCGCTGATAATAGCATCGACCAAATGAACTGTATCAAAATCTTGCATGTATTCTAGCAGGTACCAGCCGGGGCGATCATAGTATTGTAAAGATACAGACGGTAAAGACTCTTGCTGTAATAATTGTATGACATCATAAGCAATGTGATCATCGGCAAAAGGAGAACCTACGCCGATGACGGCTATTCTACTCATGTTCTATCTATTTTCAACTGTAAAAAGTGAGTGGAGCATGAAATACAAGGGTCATAATTGCGTATGACCATTTCACTGTGAAAGCGTAGGTCGTCGTCGCTGTGATCTAAACCAAAGGCCATTAAAGAATGCCATAAGTCTTCTTCTATGCGCGCTTGATTTTGACTCGTAGGCGGTACGATGCGCGAGGAAGCGACTAAGCCTTCATCGTTAAATTCATATCTATGCCACAATAAACCGCGCGGTGCTTCGGTACAGCCAAAGCCTACGCCTGCGCGCGGCGTCATCGGACTATGTGGAGTAGGCGTATAAACATAATTCTCCATAATGCGTATCGCTTCTAGCATGGCATAATAGATTTCTACAGAGCGGGCAATGACGCTGTGGAACATATTTTGAGTGGGAAAAGATATCTTAGCTTCTTTCAAAATGTCATGCACAGCAGGCGGCAATAAGTGATGATTTAAATTTAATCGCGCCAAAGGACCCACTAAATAGGACTTTCCCTGTAAATGGCATTGTAACGCAGTGGAATAGGGTACTTGCGATTCTTTAAGATAGTTATCAAATTCGCTGATGTCTATATCCAAACCACGATCAGACACGATACGGCCTTCATTCATAGGATATTCGTGGGGATGGCGCAAGCATACGGAAGTAAATTCTTGAGTCACTTTGGCCATGGGTAAGGATGCCGACCATAAAACCAATTCTTGCGCTAAAGGCAGCGACTTTTTAAATTGCGCCAATACTTCTTGTACTGCACTGATCTTAGGTGCGGCGTAAAAACCGCCTACACAAGCGCCTACGGGATGCACGGAGCGTTTACCCAACAAAGTCATTAGCATTAAGCCTAAACCATGTAAATGCATGCCGCGTTTGACGATCTCGGGGTGATCTTTAGCCATCGCAATCACCGATGGATATCTTAAAAAATCAGGTGCAGCCAACATGTGTATGTGTAAGGCATGGCTTTCCATCCATTCGCCACAATAAAATAAACGGCGCATTTCATGCACCCATGGCGTTACTGGCATTTCGAAAATATGCTCCATGGCTTGTACGGCACTCATTTGATACGCCACGGGGCAAATGCCACAAATTCTAGCCACAGCATCGATGACTTCATTAGGCGCGCGTCCTTCTAAAAATTTCTCGAATAAACGCGGCGGTTCATAAATGGATAATTCCAATTGACTGATTTTGCCTTCATGAATTTTTAAATGCAAAGCGCCTTCGCCTTCAACGCGGGCTATAATGGGAATAGTTAAATCTTTCTGTAGTTTGCTCATGGTACTTTCTTCTTTAATTTTAAACCCGCTTCTTTAAAGCCGGGAGCACTATTTTGGATGAATAAAAAACGTCTGGAAATTTCGGCATCGGATAAACCTAGACTGGATAGCCATTGCGTTAGAGCATCGGTATTGATGTTTTCTGCCGGACCATAACAGGCATAACAGCCGCGTCCTAAACTAGGGCATAAGGCACCACAACCGGTGTGAGTGACTGGTCCCATGCAGGGTTCACCTTTAGCCACCATTACACAGACATAGCCTAGACGTTTGCATTCTAAGCACACTTTATCACGTCGCGCCGTGGGCGTGACTTTTTGTAATAAGGATAACAAAGAGGCTAATACTTGTTGGCTATTCACCGGACAACCATAAATTTCGTAATCCACTTTAACGTGATTTGAAATGGCGGTAGCCGTGTCTAAAGTAGAAATAGTCTCGGGGGTGGCATAAATAGCCTGCATCCACGATTTGGTATCGGCAAAATTACGTAGGGCTTGAATGCCACCTGCAGTGGCACAAGCGCCTATAGTCACTAAATAACGGCTATTGGCACGAATTTCACGTATGCGTTTTGCTTCTTCCGGAGTGGAAATACTGCCTTCTACATAAGCCACATCGACCTTAGCAGTAGGATTAATAGGCCCCATCTCTACAAAATGAACGATGTCTACTTTCTCGGCTAATTTCAATAAATCTTCGCCTAAATGTAGAAAAGCCAATTGACAGCCATCGCATGAAGTAAATTTATGAATGGCGATACGCGGTTTTGTTTCTTCCATTAGAACCCCTTCTTATTGAGTAAGGCTTTTATTTGAGGATAACTGAATACAGGCCCTTCTTTACAAATAAAATCGCCGCCAAATTGGCAATGGCCGCAATGACCGATGGCGCATTCCATATTGCGTTCTAAGCTTAAATAAATCGCTTCCTCGGGGAAATGCAGCTGTGTCAAACGTTGCACCGAAGCGCGCATCATCCCTTCTGGGCCGCACATCATGCACAGGGTATTATTCACATCTAAATTAATTTGATCGAGTAACTCAGTGATCAAACCCGTGTGTCCAGGCCAATTGGGCTGAGAGCTATCGGCAGCCAAGGCGACTTGTACATTCGGCAATGCTGCCCATTGTTCATATTGTTTTTTAAAAATTAAATCGCTACTGTGTTTAACGCCTTGTAAGATGAATAGACGGCCAAAATTTTTCCGATGTTTAAGGATATGGTGAATGATAGACATACTAGGCGCACAACCTAAGCCGCCGGTGATGATCAACACATCTTTGCCTTGCGCAAGGTCTAATGGCCAACCACGACCGAAAGGACCACGCAAGCCTACATGATCGCCGACTTGCAATAAAGACAAGCCGTCAGTAACTCGACCTACGCGACGTATAGTATGGGCATATAAACGATTGTCTTCACCGTTAGACAAGATAGAAATAGGCACTTCGCCTACGCCAAATAAATACAGCATATTGAATTGCCCCGGTTGAAAGGCGTAATTCTTTTCTTCAGTATCGGTAAATTGCAGCGTTAAGGTAAAAATGTCGGTGGATTCATCGCTGCGCGCGACTATTTTTGTGTCGATGGGTGTGTCTATAACGTTCATGGATCTTTCTCTTCTTTAGCAACAACTACATTCGATTCGCCAGCAATAGCGGCCATTTCTTCGGTTAAATCGATACCCACTGGGCACCAAGTCACACAACGGCCACACCCTACGCAACCACTGGTATCGAATTGATCCCACCACGTGCCTAGTTTATGCGTTAGCCATTGTTTATAGCGCTTTTCCGTGGTATCACGCACGACCTGGCCGTGTATGTAACTATGGCCTTCTGTAAAACACGAATCCCATTCACGGGCATGCACGCTGCCATCGCCATCTACCGTAGGGTGTTCCGTTTGATGATGACAAAAACAAGTAGGGCAAACCGCAGTACAATTACCGCAAGATAAACAACGCTCGGCCACTTCCTGCCAACGCGGATGCTCTAAATTATTCATTAATATATCGCGTAAGGCGCGGCTATTGTCCTTAGGCATGCGTTTGGTTTGCATGTTAGCCGCATCGCTACTGCGTTGTGCTGCTGCAGCTATTTTTGCTGCTTCGGCTTCATGGCAATGCAGGGTATTGATGAGATCACGACCCTTGTCGCTGCCTACTTCAACTACAAAGCCATTTTGAATTTCAGTTAAAGCCAAATCGTAACCCGAAGTAGCCTTAGGGCCTGTTTTAGTCGATACGCAAAAACAATTGCCGCCGGAATAACTGCAATTAACGGCAATGATTAATAAATGTTCTCTGTGCCAACGATATTGCGCATCTACATATTTTCCTTGCAACAGAGTTTTGTCTTGCACTGCCATACCCGCTAAATCGCAGGCTCTAGCACCTATTAACGCGATAGGCTTTTGTTCTGGCAGCGTTTCTTTAAACGTAAATGCGCCTGTCGCATCGCGCTCTACGCGCCATAGCGATTCTTTAGGTTTAAACAACAACGGTTTAATCGCCTGCGGACCATTAGCCCAAGCAAAGGCTTCGTTGAGTTCACTTTTTTGTAAACGATAATGCCCGGGTTTTTGTGCATCGCGCATGCCCCAGGGCAATTGTTTGGCATCGGCTAAGTCGTCAAAGACAATGGCACCATCCTGCACCTGTGGTCCTAGGCAACGATAGCCCAAGGCGTTTAAGGCATGGATTAGGTCATTCAATTGTTCGTAGGCTAGGAAGTAGGGCATAGGTTTATTCCTAAAAAAGGAAAGTATATCATATGGATGCTATCTTATACAGTAGTATTTTGCTTACCATTCAGCAGGATAAAATTTAAGCAATAAGCTGTGTTAAATATAAAATTAATCAAATCAAAGAGTTATAAATTTATTTTTTTGCTTATGAAGGAAATAAGGGCCTATCTATAGGACTAAATTTAGTCTATAATAAGACTTATGATACTTGTTAAGGTGATTATTATGAACTTTTCCACACAAATAAAACCGATTAGCTATCTTAAAAGCCATACGGCTGAAATGGCTAAAGAGCTCGCAAAAACACGCCAACCTGTGATTATTACACAAAATGGGGAAGCAAAATTTGTGGTGATTGACGTACATTCTTACGAACAGCAAGAAGAAACTTTAAGTTTACTTAAAATTTTGGCATTGGGCCAACATGAAATCGAACAGGGATTGTTTAGATCTGCCACGGAGGTTTTTTCTGACTTAGATAAGTAAGAATAATGGCACTTTCTGTGTTTTTGCTTAAATCAGCAGAAGACGATTTGAAAGACTTAAAGCAATATCTTAGCCAAGAATTTGGCTTAACATCCTGGCGAGCTAGCTATAAAGGTATAAAAAAAGTTATAGAAAATCTTGCGCATTTCCCTTTGAGTGGAGTTATTCCGCAAGAATTGATTTTCATAGGTCAAACGCAATATCGTCAAGTGATTTCAGGTATGAATCGTATTATCTATGAGGTGAAATTGTCCATACACGACGAAGAGCAAATTTATATTCATGTCATTACGGATGTTAGAAAAGATCTCAAGTCATTGTTGATTAGAAGATTATTGCACAGTAAATAAATAGTAACTACTCTCCGCTCTCTAACGGATAAACCGAGCCGCGACCGTTAGGGAGCGGATGGCTGAAATATACTCTAATGTACCCAATATGCGTTTTTCTTACTACAAGGCGCGAGTAATGACAATAAATTTAACATATCCGTGGTAACTGATCTCCAGCGAGCCAATCGACTATGCGCTTGCCACCAAAACTCGTTTTCATTTGCACGAAGCAATGACTATCGCTAATAGCTTCGCCTATAATGGCCGCGTCTCTCCCTTGCGGATGGGCTTTCATCGCTGTTAATACAGTATCCGCATCGCTAGCTGCACACACGGCGACTAATTTACCTTCATTGGCTACATATAACGGATCGATACCTAATAATTCACAAGCGCCACGTACGGCATCGCGTATGGGCAATGCATTTTCATCTACTACAAAGCCTATGCCATATTGATTGGCCCATTCATTTAACACTCCAGCCACACCACCACGAGTAGGATCACGCAAGCAATGTATATTCGGCACGGCTTGTAGCATCTGCGCCGTTAAACCATGTAAAGGCGCGCTATCGGAAAGAATCTCAGTGGTAAATTGTAGATTTTGTCGTTTGGACATCACGGCAATGCCATGATCGCCTATAAAACCACTGACGATCACTTTATCACCTGGAGCGATTTGATTCGTTAATTGCACCTCTGCAGGCACTACACCAATACCGGTAGTCGTAATGAATACGCCATCGCCTTTGCCCCTTTCAACCACTTTAGTATCGCCGGTAACAATCGCTACATTAGCCTCTTTTGCTGCTTTTGCCATAGACAATACTATTTTTTGTAAATCGCTTAAGGGAAATCCTTCTTCTAAAATAAACGCTACGGATAAATATAAAGGTGTAGCGCCTGCCATAGCGACATCATTAATGGTGCCGTGTACTGCTAAGCTGCCTATATCGCCACCGGGGAAAAATAAAGGAGAAATAACATGACCATCTGTAGTCATTACCAAACGCGGATTGGTGATGTTTAATGAAGCTTGATCGCGACGTTGCAATAACCATTCATTGTCAAAGCATTTTAAGAACAATTGTTCTATCAACTGATGCATGGCCTTACCACCGGAGCCATGATTCATTTCCACCATGCCATTTTTAAAACTAATCTTACTCATCTGTTAATCTTCCATAAGCATAATAAGCGGCGCAAGCACCTTCGGAGGAAACCATGCACGAGCCCAGGGGATTTTCTGGGGTACAAGCAGTGGCAAATAATTTGCAATCCTGCGGTTTTTTAGCACCACGCAAAATAGCACCGCATTCGCAGGCCTTATGCTCTTTACCTTCGGCAATGGTCATCGGAAAACGTAGCTCGGCGTCAAATGCCGCAAATTCTTTTTTTATTTTCATGGCGCTGTGAGCGATATAACCCAAGCCGCGCCATTCGAAGCGATCGCGTAATTCTAAGGTTTGTGCTATGAATTGTTGTGATTTAATATTGCCTGTAGGCGATACGGCGCGCGTATATTGATTTTCAATGCCGTAGCGCTGTTCGTTGATCATAACAACCAACATTTCTATAGATTGCATCACGTCTAAGGGTTCAAAACCTGCAATCACTACCGGTTTTTGATAGCGTTCAGCCACTGTTTTATAAGCATCGCTGCCTATGATGATACTCACATGAGAAGGGCCTATAAAACCATCTAAATTAACGCGGGAATTTACATCATTCTTTTCTGCCTCTAACAAGGCTTGCATGGCAATGGGTGTTAACACGTGATTACAAAAAATGGTGAAATTCTTCAACTGTTCTTTTTGCGCTTGCAATAAGGCAACGGCAGTAGGCGGGGTAGTGGTTTCAAAACCAACGGCAAAAAAGATCACTTCTTTAGCCGGATTCTGTCTTGCTATCATCAACGCATCATCTATAGAATAGACCATACGCACATCAGCGCCCTTTGCTTTGGCCTTCAATAAACTGTATTGGTCACTGCCGGGTACACGCAACATGTCGCCATAACTGCATAAAATCACCTGTGGCAATTCTGCCAAAGCAATTGCATAATCGATGCGCGCGATGGGTAATATGCATACCGGGCAGCCGGGTCCGTGAATGAGTTCTATATTCTTCGGCAATAAAGAAGTAATACCATAACGATGTATGGCATGCGTATGGCCGCCGCAAAATTCCATGATGGCATAATGGCGATTGGGTTCAACAATGCGCTTTATTTTTTCTGCAATCAGTTGCGCCATCTTACCATCGCGAAATTCACTGATGTATTTCATAATTCGGACATCTCTTTAAAAAGAGCCAATGTTTTTTGCGCTTCTACTTCATCTAACTTCGTTAAGGCATAGCCTACATGTAGGATAACATAATCACCTATTTTTACATTATCTACTAGCGCTAATGAAATTTCTTTTTCAATGCCACCTATGTTGGCTATCGCTAGAGGATGATCTTTTAGCGCAGTTATTTGTACGGGCATGGCTAAACACATAGATTCGTTTTCCTCATATTTTTTTAAGAAAAGCTATAACTACTTTCCTTCGCTCTCTAACATCCGCTCCCTGACGGTCGCGGCTCGGTTCATCCGTTTGCAACCGAGCCGCGACCGTCAGGGAGCGGAAAGAAAATATATACTCTAATGTATCTACAATGCGCGAGTAGTTACCAAAAGCTTTTATTTTATATTTTTCTTTGCTATGATGTACTTATGCGTGGTGATTGAATCTCACGCATAAAGAGTGCAACCTTGAGTCCTCGCTATCGTTCGGAAAAACTCAAAGTTGCGTAACCTAAGTCGCCCCTCTGGCATGAGTCAAAGCACGCCAAAGAGGCTAACTTGCACCTTAACAACATAAGGACAAGCTAATGAAAATTATACCACATCGTCGCCGCCCGCAGCGGCATCTTGCTCACCATAAGTTGGACCAAAAAATAAACAATTCTTCCTGTTTAGGCCATTTTTTGACTAAAAAGCAGCTCTTTTGGGTCTTAAAAAGTTCTAACCGTCGGATTGTGGCGTCTGTAGAAGTCCGCGCTCCTTAGTTTCTTTTCCGGTAGCTGTGAGGCATTTTGGGCCTACACATGTATCTATATGGGCAATAGACCAAGGAGAAAACTAGAGATGGGCTTTTTTAGACGCACATATTGCGTTCCTTATGGTGGGCGTGGTCCGCCGCGGAGATAAATTTATCTTTTAAAAATTTGTTTAGCCTCAATGATGAGAAGATATTTTTTTATCGTAACCGGATGAACCGAGCCGCGACCGAAAGGGCGCGGATGTAGAGAGTAGTTATCTTTTCTATTGAGCAATATTTACTACAGAAAGGAGTAACGCAAATGTTAGTTTTAACACGCCGACTAGGTGAGAATATCGTCATAGGCGATGACATTATCATTCGGGTATTGGATGTAAATGGCCAAGTAAAGTTAGGCATCGAAGCACCTAGAGAGATCGAGGTGCATAGAGAAGAGATTTATGAAAAAATAAAAGCCGAGTTGTTTGAATCTGAATAGCAATGTTAAAGAGCGCAATGACGGTATTGATATACCGTCATTGTGTGAGTTGCTATAAACGCGAATTTTGTTCAAGATGCAAAATTCCGAGCCGCGACCGTTAGGGAGCGGAAAATGAACGAATAATAGGAGTAACCCGTTTTCGCTCGGAGAAATAATTAGATATTTTTAAGCCAATCAAGCATTCAAGTCAGCATGTATTCAGATTGCAGCGATATTTACCTTGGAGATCTAGAGCTATTGCTTGGTGTGTCTCGAGGACTAAGTGCCGCGGTTTGCCTGCAGTACGATGCATTATGAAACGCATATGGGTTCAAGGGTAAGCTATTGCCAAGGCGCTTTTCGTTTTCATTCCATTCATTTTCATATTTTTCAAACAAATCTATTAATTTCTGACCCCCATATTTTCTCGCATAATCTAGAGGCGTTTCCCCAGCATTATTTTGGGCATTTACATCTGCACCGTTATTAAGCAGTATCTCCGCGATTTCTGTGTTGTTCCTATATATGGCTAAATGTAGAGGAGGATCTCCAATCAAATCTTTTGCATTTACATCTGCGCCGTTATTAAGCAATAACTGCAGTAACACAGCATCCGCATGGTCTATTGCGTAAGATAGAGTGGGCCATTTGCTTACATACATGCTCTTCTCAAGAAGTAGGCATATGATTGAGGAATCTTTATTATAACGAATTGCTATATCTAGCGGGGTTTCTTCACTATCATTTTCTACATCTACAATAGCGCCATATTGAATGAGCATTTCTACGATGCGAGGATCTACTTTACGTTTTATTGCCTCATGTAGCATAGTATTTCCGTCCCTGTCGTATGTATTTACATTTTTCCTTATATTTTCTTCTAAACCATTTTCAATCAGGAGACGGAGCAACATTCTTTTACCAGAAAGGAGATCAAACACTTCAAGGGCCATTTCTGTTGGCAGCCACTGAGCATACTGCTCGTGCCTATCTGCATCTTCCTTTTGATATGTGAAAAAAAGATCATAAAATACTTTATCTTTGCGAGAGCAAAGATTTCCCAGTTCAAATATGCAGGGCATAATCATTTTGTTATTAATGATTGCTGTTTTAAGCTGCTGAGGATTATCTTGCGCGTGTTTATTCAAGAACAAAATTATATTGCGGATGTCAAACTTTGAAATTAGGCTTGTTAAAGCACTGCTTATTTGATTCACAAGGCTGTAATTTAACATATCTTCGCTTGTAGTAGCCATGAAATTCTCCGGTTAATTTTTATTATAAGCAGAAGCGGTCTAGAGTACAAAAGACCAACCCAAATGGGAGTGAACTATGCCAATCCAGCCGTGTTTTGTCAAATGGTTACTTGTTTATTGCAAGAATCATATATTTTTTTGATTTTTCAATGAAAATCATTAAGTAGCAAGAGCCTGGGTATATCCAAATCTTGGAATCGCATTTAATTTTAGAAACATAACTTGCCATCATCATTGCCGCTTGCCCTTCATAATCGGACTATGAATAGAGATGTTCTGTATGTAATATTTATACCAAAATTATTCAATAACGGTTTTGTCTTTACAATAAATTTAGCTGAATCAGCAAGGTGCATGATTTATTTATCGCTTTTGCCGTGATAAAATAAATTATAATATTAAAGGGGGGTAAGTTACTATGTCTACACATTCAAAGCCTATGGCAGAATATTTTGAGGCTGCCACGGAATGCAATTTTGCTGCTGTACAATCTTTCATTGAAAAAGATATCAATAATATTAATTATCGAAATGAGGATGAAGACACTGCGTTACATCTTGCCGCAGTCCATGGACGTGTTAAGGTAGTAAAATTATTGCTTGAGCGCGGTGCTGAGGTTAATGCTAAACAAAAAAGTGAACTAACTGCTTTGCACCTTGCTTCACTTAATGGGCATACTGAGGTGGTGAAATTATTGCTTGAGCGCGATGCTGAGGTTAATGCTAAACAAGAAAGTGGAATAACGCCCCTACATTATTCTATCGGGGAGGGTTATATTGAGGTAGCGACATTATTGGTTGAGCACGGTGCTGAGGTTAATGCTAAACAAAAAAATGGAATAACCCCGTTACATATTGCCTCATTGAAGGGACGTACTAAGGAACTAGGATTTTTGCTTGAAAAAGGTGCTGAGGTGAATGCTAAAGAGGAACAGGGATTAACTGCTTTACATGCTGCCGCATCTAAAGGAGATGCTGAGGCACTGATTTTATTGCTTGAAAAAGGTGCTGATGTGAATGCTAAAGACGAAAAAGGATCAACCCCTTTACATCTTGCGGCATTTAATGGACATATTAAGGCACTAGAATTATTATTGTTGTTTAACAAAGATGTTGATGTGGATGCTAAAGACGAAAAGGGATCAACTCCTTTACATATTGCATCACGATACAATATTGAGGCAGTAAAATTATTACTTGAATCAAATGCGGATATTAGCCTTAAAAATAAGGAAAATGATACGCCATTAGATATTGCACTTAAAGCCGGTCATGCTGCCATCGCAACGTTATTGCGTGAAAAGAAGAATCATGAAATTATAATATGCCGTGCTAGAAACATAATATGTAAGTTAGGAGTTAAGAACGAGAATATATCAAAAATTGATGTGCGACATTCTACTATAAACAAAAAAAATAAAAATCCCCCTATGGAAGTTGCTTATACTTTGGAAGATAAAGAAAACCCTATCCGCCTTTCTGAAGAATTAAAGCAAGCTGGTTTTACTCGTTGGGAGAAGAAGGGGGATTTTGGTTTTGTCGTTACTGTTGACTATTTTAATGGGGTATTGCGGGACGAGAGAAAATATACGGAATATCTTAATACATTAAAAAAAGGGAAGGAGACCCAGAATAACCTATCTAATTTCGCCCGAGGAACAATGGATCAAAGTATAAATAAAGAAAAACCATCAGCAGCTACGCCACAAAAAACAGACGGCATACAACCACCTTCCTCTTCAGGTTGCTTTTCCCCTATTGCACCTGCTATTTTTGGTAAGCTTTTATCACCAGGACAAGAATTAAGCGACGATGATAAAGAAAAATCAAAACGGGCGGATGCACTTATTCTGTGTAAAATAGGTAACCAGTTTAAACTGTATATATGCCACGAAGAGGAATGGCAGAGCATGGTATTAGAAAATGTAGAAAACATGGAATGGTTAGGGAAGGCTAGAAAAATATTCGCCAAAAAGGCACTTGACTCCATACAATTTAAGCCAGAGCTAGAAGGCATATTTCAAGCTAAAGCGGATTTAATTGACCAATTAAAACAAGATTTCCATAAACAGCTTAGAGAGAGAAAAATTAAAAGCAAAATAGAGAACAGGGGCAATCAAAAAAACCGCCCTATTATGTCGGAAAGACAACCATCTCAAGTTTATTTGGAGCCAAGTAATTTACCAGTTCCTGTTGGCAGCTCAAAAAGAAAGACCCATCATAAAGAGAGTACTAACCAAAGTCTAAAATTTTTTTCATCCCAAACGCCTTCTAGTAAGCAACCAGTTCTAGAGGTTACTACACCGATTCCTGCCGTAGCAGAAGAAATATCTTTTGCACCAACAGCTTCTCGAAAATCTCTAACCGTTCTGAGGCCTGTAGAAGGGGAATTGCCACGACCTCCTAGAAAAAGCACTGTTAACGAGGATGATATAAGTTACCATCGCTTAGTTCGTCTTCCTGACAACATCCCACTTACCTTAGGAGAAGAGCCACTTTTTAGAAAAAGTAAGAAAATAATTCCAGCAACGAGGCATTCCGATACGAGTAAAAAGTGGGTAGACAGAACCGTTAGGGAATCCTTAACTAGCCTTATAGCAGAATATGAAAAAGCACCCAGCAACGCTGTGTATATTCGTGCCATTTATTATTGGATAATCCGTGCTTTTGTTAATAAAGGAATAAACAAAGAGGAAGAGCCTGTGCTATGGGAACTTAGAAATTTTCTTATACATGAAGTTTATGTACATTGGTTCGATTTCCTAGAAGAAAAATCTTTCCTAATAGATTTAGCGAAAGCGTTGAGCCAAGGCAATAAACCTTCTCGTGAAATACCTAAATTTCGCCCAATAGACCGTGATCCCAGCAATTTAATAAAAATAATGAATGCTGAGTTAGAAGCATTAAAGGCCACATTCAAACCATTTGATGCCAGTAGAGGAGGGGTAGAGCGAGCATTCTTTGGATACTACCCCGCAAACTTGGGTTCTTGCTATGCTTCGCTCATAGTGATCGTGGAATGTTATAATCAATTAAAAAAAGAGGGATATGAATTTCTCACTGAACAAAAAGATATATTAGATTCATGCAAGTACAAAATTCGCAATAAAGCTGTGCATGTGGGTGACGAGCCTTTACGGGAATCGGATAATTCGATAGAAATGGGTATGCCTGAAGTAGAGACCCTCTATAAGGCTTGTAGTAGATTATTTGAGCTGAATAAATTCGAGCCGAGAGTCAACCTCAGCGTAGCACAGGAAATACATACTTCTAGTAATCGCTCTCATTGCTCGAGCCAGCCTTTGTCTCTTCGCTTGCGCTAAAGCAAAAAATAGAGCACAGGAGATGGTGGTATAAAGAATCAGATAGCGGTTAACAACAACCACCTCAACGGGCCATCATTTTATTACCACCCAGCCAGGCTTGACCCAAACTCAAGCCGCTGTCGTTGGGGGGATATAAGCGCGGATACAGAGGTACCAATTTTTTCTTTTTTAAACCGGCTATCACAGCATCGCTTAAAACTCTATTGAGAAAACAGCCGCCGGATAATAATACTTGCTCCAAACCGTGTTGCAGGGCCGCCTGTTCTACCCAAGCTACTAAAGCTGTGGCTAGGGTACCGTGAAATAAATTAGCACCTTCTGTAGGATCACAAGATAACAGCCTATTCAATAATGGCAACATATTTAAGTTCTGATTTTCTAATATCCAACCCTTGGAATCGCATTTAATTTTAGACACACAACTTTCCAGCATCATCGCCGCCTGTCCTTCATAATCAGCGTGTTCACAAATGCCCAATAAGCTACTTGCCGCATCGAATAAACGACCGCAACTGCTGCTAGAAGGCGAATGTATGCCATTTTCTAATAAAGATAAAATAGCTGCTGTTTGTGAACGATGGCTAAAGCGTTGTAGCGCTAAGTCTTTTTTTCCTAAAGAAAACAATGCGCTTACGGCCATGCGCCAGGGTTGTTTTATAACGGCATCGCCACCCGGTTGCAATAAAGGCTGTAGTGAACCTAAACGGTTATAGTTGATGCTATGATAAAACATCAATTCACCGCCCCAGCTTTCGCCGTTGTCGCCCAAGCCAAAACCATCTAAGGCTAAGCCTAATGCGGGTGTGGTAATGCTATGCTCAACCGCACATGCGGCTAAATGGGCATGATGGTGCTGAATAGCAAAGCTAGGGACTCTAAATTGCGCTGCGATTTCTGTAGAATAAAAGTCAGGGTGTTTGTCATGGACTACACAGTCGGGTTGAACATTCAATGTTTTTAGCAAATGTTTTATAGTATTGTGATAAAAGGCGATGCTTTCCGCTGTATTTAAACTGCCTACGGGTTGAGATACAAACGCTTCATTGCCCCGCGTCACGCAAACCGTATTTTTTAAATAACCGCCTAAAGCCAAGGTAGTCGGAATAACATAGGGTAAGGCTATGGAGTTTGGAACATAACCGCGCGCGCGCCGTATAAAGGCTGGTTTTTCAGCAATGAATTGTACTACGGAATCGTCTATGGCGGTGCTAATATTACGATTATAATGTACTACACAATCTGCTATAGAATGTAACTCTTTTTCTGCAACGTCGCTATCTTTAATGATTGGGCTATCGCTGTTATTGGCACTGGTGACGACCAATACCAGATTATTCTTTTCTTGTAACCACTTATCCCCAGTTGGTGAGCCTAACAGGGCATGAAACAGTAAATAGTGTGCGGGCGTATACGCCAACATAACGCCTAAGCTATTTAACCCAGGGGCTATTTGTGGTAGTAGACCATTATCTGTTTTGTCTAATACTACAATAGGACGCTGCGGGCTGTTGAGCAGTTGCAAAGCATCCTTATTGCAAGTAACGAGTTGTTTTGCCGATGCAGAGTTTAATACCATTAACGCAAACGGCTTATTTAAGCGTGCTTTGTTCAATCTTAATCTCTGCAGCACATTTTCATTGCGTGCATCACAGATCAATTGATAGCCGCCTATGCTTTTTAAGGCCAATATTTGTCCTTGAGAAATAATAGTTGCCATATCAGCTATAGAGTGGCTTAAGTTAGGGCCGCATTGTGCACAAGTAATGGTTTCTGCATGATAGCGTCGGTCGTTTGGATTATTATACAGTGCGCTGCAGTTTGTGCAGGGCTCAAAAATAGAAAGACTCGTGTGTTTTCTATCGTAGGGTAATTTCCAGATCAGGCTATAACGCGGACCACAATGCGTGCATTGTAAAAAAGGGTAGTGATAAAACGGACTATTCTGATCAAACAGATCGTGTAAACAATCGTCGCAGACGGCGGTATCTGCAGGAATCTTGCTACTGACAATGCCGCTTACACTGTTACAAATTTCAAAAAGAGCTTTACTCTTTTTTAATGCCATTTCTTTTTGTACTATAGAGTCTATGCGCGCTAAGGGCGGTAAGTCTTTTGTCAACGCGCTTAAAAACCACGAGCATTCTGTACCCTGTATTTCTATGTGTACGCCATAAGGATCATTTTTAATAAAGCCGCTTAGATGCAGTGCGGTGGCTAAGCGATAAACATAAGGTCTAAAGCCTACGCCTTGGACTAGCCCGAAAACTTTAAGCTGTAATCGTTGCATCATAAGTTTGCAACAACCAATCACACCACGGCTCTATGCCCTGGTGTGTAGTCGCCGAGGTTTGTAAAACTTCTATAGAAGGATTAACACGTTTAGCATATTCTATGCATTGTTCTACATTAAAAGAAACATAGGGTAGTAAGTCAATTTTATTGATTATCATTAAGCTCGCTTCAGCAAACATATGGGGGTATTTCAAGGGCTTATCATCGCCTTCAGTAACCGACAATATCACTATTTTTGCTTTCTCGCCTAAATCAAACAAAGCAGGACAAACCAAATTGCCTACATTTTCTATGAATAATATGCTGTTGTTGCTGGGTGCTAAATCGCCTAAGGCATGGCCTATGCGATGCGCATCTAAATGACAGGCTTTACCGGTATTGATTTGTAATACGGGCACACCGGTTGCCGCAATGCGTTTTGCGTCTAGATCGGTTTGTTGATCGCCTTCGATGACGCTGATCGCACAACGTTGTTTTAATGCGCCTATGGTTTCTATCAATAAAGTGGTTTTGCCAGAACCTGGGCTAGACATGAGATTTAAGGCGACAATATGATTTTTAGCAAAATAAGCGCGGTTCTGATCTGCAAAACGTTGATTTTCCCCTAAAATATCTTGCTCAATCTGAATGATTCTAGAATCGTGAGCATGTGAGTGCTCATGCTCATGGGTATGTTCATGATCGTGTCCGCAACCGCAATAACCGCACATATTAAGTTGTTTCCATTTTGATAACTCGGAAGACTTTACCCTGCGTAATCGTATAATTATACTGACCACAAATAGCACAGGGCGTTAATAGAGAGCTTAGTGTAACATTTTTATGACAATTATGGCAGAGTGCCTGTCCGGCTTGAGTCTGAATCTCCAGTGTGGCATCCTTGGCCAAGCTGTGAGCAGCGGCAATAGGAAAGCTGAAACGGATGGCATCTAAGTCTATGCCCGCCAATTCACCTATCTCCAGCGATACGGTTTTAATGTGGGTAACAGGGGGGGTAGCACTATTGGCAGTTTGCTCCAATATGCGGATAAGGTTAAAGCACAGTGTGAGTTCATGCATAGGGCATCAATTTTATTTTAAAGAGAGTAGTTTATAATGGAACAAAGACAAATGCAAAAAACCATTCCACTGTATACTTTAATTATACTGGTTTCTTTTGCCTCTGTGGCGTCGGTATTATTTACCCCTGGGTTGCCACAGTTGCAAAGCCAGTTTCAAATCAGCACGGCGAGTACACAACTCACGGTTTCTCTCTTTTTGCTGGGTTACACGATAGGTCCCTTGATCTATGCTCCTTTGGCCAATCGTTATGGCCGCAAAAATACGTTATATGCAGGCATCTGCGTTGCTTTCATTAGCTCCTTATTGTGTGCACTCGCACCATCTCTAGGCGGTTTTACTGTTTTTCTGGTGGCTCGATTTCTGTCGGCATTGGGTGCGAGTGCAGGTTTAACCATAGCTTTTACACTGATTAGCGATGTATTCACAGACAGGCAAGAGCGTGGCAGAGTCATCGCCTATAGTACGCTTGCCTTTGCTATTATGCCGGGATTGGCGATTTATGTAGGTGGTTTGTTGGTGTCGTATTGGAATTGGCCCAGTTGTTTTTACTTCTACATGATCTATTGTGTACTGGTCGCTTTTCTAGTATCGCGTTTACCCGAAACAAAACCAGTGCATACGGAAGCAGTCAGCTTTAAAAAAATGCTGTATCACTATTATCGTGTGGCGCGTAGTGCTAAATTATGGATATATTCTATTATTTGGGGTATTACGACAGGTATTATTTTTACTTTTTCAGCTATAGCACCTATTGTGAGTGCGAAGCTTTTCAATCTTTCTGCCGACGCTTTTGGCACTTACAGTTTATGTGTGTTTGCAGGTTTAGCCGTAGGCAATATTTTATCGGCAAAATTGGTAACTTGGCTTAGCCTTAAAAAGATAATCATTGCGGGCATTATAGTATCATTGAGTAGTTCTATACTTTTATTTTTAATTACGTTAAGCGGTCATTTAAGCGTAGGCTCTCTATTTTTATGGACAACGCTATTATTTCTAGGTTTACCGGCTATTTTTTGCAATGCGCTCGCTTTAGCGACTGACCAATCTAGCGATACAGCCACCGCTTCGTCCTTGATAACCAGTATCGATTTATTAGTATCTATTATCGTTCTTTCCTTGATGGGGTTGATGATATATTCTCTGGCAGCGACGATGAGTGGCTTATTTGTAATAATGATGATTATAATAGCGCTGCTGTTTTACTGGGTAGGGCGTCGTTAAGTCTGCGCCAACTTCTATAGCCATTGATAGACAGCATAAAAAAGACTACATAGAGTGCGCTGGAAAGATACAGCCCTAGATGTATAAAATAAACTACAAATATAACATCTGCAATGACCCACAATACCCAATGTTCTATTACTTTTCTACCCATGAGATATAAAGCAACGATACTGAGCGTAGCGCTGGCAGAGTCCATGATGACATTGGTTTCGGGCGTTTTGGTAAAATGGGTTATGATCCCAAAGGTCATGATTTCTATCACGATAGACAGCAGCAATAACAAAATAGCTTGTTTAAGTTCAATACGCGTTATTTTTCGAGTATTCTCTTTTTTGTTCCAAAAATACCAGCCATAGAGGCTTTGTGCTAAAAACACAAATTGCAGCGTAAAATTGGCATAGGATGATTCAGTCAAAAACAACGCAGCATAAGCGCTTACGCCGACAATGCTCATAGGCCAGCATAACTTATTGTTTTTTACACAAAAATAGACCGATAATAAGCTGAATATGACGGCAATAATCTCTGTTGTGGACATGCTTAACCTTCTTAAAATAGTTGAAAACACATTGACTGTGCCTTATAACATGTTTAGACTACGAATGATAGTCTGCCTCAAAAAAAAGGGCCTATTCATGTTAAAAAACAAAGAAACCGATATCAGCTCTGCCGAAATGACGGCTTATTGGCGATCTTTATATCCTCTGCTGAGCGGTGATACGCTGAGTATCAATTTGGCTAGCGTAGAGGGTATTCAGAAGGCGAAGATATTTGAAGAGAAATTTAAATACCCCTTAGTTGGGCGTAAAGTGAGCGTACGCGCGGGGTTTATGCTACAGAAGACTATGGAAATTCTGTCTACGGGGTTATATGATTCCTGTATTTCATTGGGATCTGGATTTTCTATGTTAACCTATATCCTTGCTGAGGAATTGAACCGCAATAATGATATGCCTATTCAATTTATTGATTTGGACTTGCCGGAAATAATCGAAGAAAGAAAGAGGCGAGTCTCCAGATTGATTGTAGATAAAAAGATATCTGCTTATGTTGTTTCAACGATACAAAATGTTGAGATGGACATTGAAAGAACGCATATAACCGATATTTCATTTAAAGATGTTTTTCGGCGCTGTAAAAGGCCATTATTTATTGTTGAAGGATTAATATATTTTTTAACGGAAGATTGTGTCGAATGGCTTATGCAACAGACTACACGTTATGATCTATCGGCGGTTATTTTTGATTATTGGCCTGAAACTGGGGTGAGCGAGAGCTTATGTTTTCGCAATGCCATTCGGGCTATGGCAGGCTTTATGCCGGAAAATGTAAAAAGTTTTTGGAGTGATGAGGCGATTGAGAAGCTTTCTTATCTTTTTAAGCGAGCTGAAAATTTAAAGATCAAAAATATTGAAAATGAAATGTCAGAAAAAAATCTGGATACGCCAAGATTTATAGACAGCAATACATTTTTCCCGGTTCAAATTTTTGTGGGACAGAGATTATAGCGGAGGTGCTAAAAGGCTACAAAAATAGTATAATCTCACCATGAAAATAACCCTATTTAATGGCTTTTCCATGAAACAAAAACTGATTGCTTATGCTAAATTGATGCGTTTACACAAACCGGTGGGGATTTTACTGCTGTTGTGGCCGACTTGGTGGGCTTTGTGGCTAGCAGCGATGGGACTGCCTACTTTTAAGAATTGGTTTATTTTTACCTTAGGCGTCATTGTGATGCGCAGTGCTGGTTGTGTGGTCAACGATTTGGCCGATAGAAATTTTGATGGGCTGGTGGCAAGAACACGCGATAGACCCTTGGTAACGGGCAGTGTTACGCCGATTGAAGCATGGATATTATTAGCGATTCTATGTACCCTTGGTTTAATCCTCGTATTATGTTTGAATTTAGCCGCATTTTTATGGGCTTGCTTAGCTCTAACTCTGATGTTGATTTATCCACTCACCAAACGCTTTTTCCCCATGCCGCAAGCTATATTGGGTTTGTGCTGGTACTTGGCGATTCCTATGGCTTTTGCGGCACAAGCGAATAAAGTCAATGCAGTAACCTTGTGGTTGTATTTAGGTGCGGTGGTGTGGGCCATTGTTTACGATACTTGGTATGCCATGGTTGATAGAGAGGATGATGTTAAGATTGGTATACGTTCTAGCGCTATTTTATTTGGTCGTTATGATAGGGCTTGGGTGGCGGCATTTCAGCTGTTTAGTTTAGGAACGTGGTTTTACGTGGGGATTTTGGCGCAACTGAAATGGTTTTATTTTTTAGCCTGTGCTGTATGCGGTGGTTTTTTTCTGTATCAGCAGATATTATCCTATCGCTGTGAGCCCAAGCGTTGTTTTCAAGCTTTTTTGAATAATCAGTGGTTGGGGTTAGTGTTGTTTCTAGGGATTTTGGGTGGGTTGTACCACTAAAATCTGCATTGTGTTTGTCCCACCCAACATGCCTATGTGCTGCCCTTTAGTGAGTATCACGGTATCACCAGCCTTTAGGAAATCATGTTGTTGCAAATAGTGTAAAGCATGGCGATCAATATGATCTATATCTTCATTTACCATACTAAAATGTATAGGCACTACACCACGATATAAAGCCATTTTACGCAAGCTTTTCATATGCGGTGATAATCCTAAAATAACAATCCCAGATCGTATGCGCGACATCCACAGCGTAGTAGCGCCGCTTTCGGTTAAACAAACAATGGCTTTAGGGGATAAATGATTCGCCGTATACATGGCCGCCATGGCGATAGCTTCATCGGTATGCGAAAACTTCTTATCTAAACGGTGATGCGATACTAAGGTTCTAGGATGTTGCTCTGCACCCAAGCAAATTCTAGACATGGCTTCGACTACACGTACGGGATCATCGCCATTAGATGTTTCCGCTGACAACATCACGGCATCGGTGCCGTCTAATACGGCATTGGCCACGTCCATGACTTCAGCACGCGTAGGAATGGGGCTGTGGATCATCGATTCCATCATTTGAGTGGCGGTGATTACGACCTTGTTCCTGGCGCGGGCCTGACTAATCAATTGCTTTTGTATGGCGGGTAGGGCTGCATCGCCTATTTCTACGCCTAAATCGCCACGCGCTACCATAATGGCATCACTGGCTTCAATTATGCCCTCTATATGATCTAAAGCCTCGCGGCGTTCTATTTTGGCAATAACGGCAGCATGACCTTTCATATCGGCAATGTGTTTTCTAGCCGCTAGAATATCCTCGGCTGAACGCGGAAATGAAATAGCAATATAATCTACGTCCAAACTCAAAGCAGTACGCATATCTTCCTTATCTTTGGCCGTAAAGGATTCGGCTGATAAACCGCCTCCTAAGCGATTAATGCCTTTGTGATCGGAAATAGTGCCACCGTTGATCACTACACAATGAATTTGTGCACCTTTTACATCTAGCACTTTAAAGCTCAATCGGCCATCATCTACTAATAGGGTATCACCAGCGGCTACATCTTTGGGCAAATCTTTATAAGTTAGGCCTACGCTCTGAGCTGTACCTGCATCGTCGGCAAGTAACGCATCGAAGGTAAATAGATCGTTGTCTTTCAGGACTAGAGGGCCTTTTTTAAAACTGCCTATGCGGATCTTTGGTCCTTGTAAATCGGCAATAATGGAGATTATTCTTTTTTGCTCGGCAGCAATGCGGCGTATGTGGGCAACGCGAGTGCTGTGATCGTCTGCAGTACCATGCGAGAAGTTTAAACGCGCTGCGTCTACGCCTGCCGCGATCAAACGCGTTAATACGGTAAGATCATCGGTGGCTGGGCCTAAAGTGGCGATAATTTTAGTTCTGCGCATGGTAGATATCCTTTTACTGTGCAACTTTATAGTTCGGGCCTAACTCATCGCTCTGCTCTATTACGCCCGCTGCTGCAACAATTCAATCGCGGGCAAACTCTTACCTTCTAGGTATTCCAAGAAAGCGCCACCGCCGGTAGAAATATAGCTTATTTTATCGTTTAAATGATAATTCTCTATGGCGGATAAGGTTTCGCCGCCACCGGCTAAACTAAAAGCAGAACTAGCCGCAATGCTTTCTGCAATATTTTTTGTGCCCGCAGCAAAAGCTGGATATTCAAATACGCCTACAGGCCCATTCCAAACGATGGTGCGCGCCTTAGCAATGTAGGATTGATACAAGGCTATGGTCTTAGGACCTATGTCTAAGATTTTATCTTCTGGTTTTATTTCTTCTAAACTTTTAGTTACCGCTTTAGCTGTAGCCGATAATTCCGTTGCGACGACTACATCGATAGGCAATAAAATTTTGGAGGATAATAATTTTTTGGCGAGTGGTACTAAGTCAGGTTCATACAAAGAACACCCTACGGCATGACCCAGGGCTGCTAAAAAAGTATTGGCTATACCGCCGCCTACGATTAAATGATCAACCTTGGCCAACAATGCTTCTAACACCGTTAACTTAGTCGAAACCTTAGCGCCGCCTACAATGGCTAAAAAAGGTCTTTCTATGGTGAGTAGAGCGCGATCCAACGCTTGAACCTCGGCGCACAATAAAGGCCCCGCACAAGCTTCTTTTGCTTGAGTTAAAGCACCATAAGTAGAAGCTTGAGCGCGATGAGCACAAGCAAATGCATCCATTACGTACACATCGCCTAAATCAGCCAAGTGCTGGCTTAAAATTTCATCGTTGGCCGTTTCGCCTAAACTAAAGCGTATATTTTCGCACAGCGCAACTTGACCAGGACTAATCGTAAAACCATGATGCCAATCTTTGATTAAAGTGACATGGTGTTTTAAATAGTGACTAAGGCGCTCAGCTATAGGCGCTAAGGTATAAGCTTCATCATAAACGCCTTCTTGAGGACGGCCCAGATGTGAAATTAAAATCACCGCAGCGCCTTTATCCAGTGCATATTTAATTGTCGGTAAAGCCGCTAAGATGCGTGCATCATTGACTATACGCCCCTCTTTCATGGGCACATTAAAATCTTCGCGGATGACGACGCGCTTATTTTTAATCTCTAAGTTCTCTAAGCTCTTTAATCTAGACATGATTATTTCCTTGTTAAGCATTCATCATGGCAATGGAAGTATCCAACATGCGGCAACAAAAACCCCATTCGTTGTCATACCAAGCGAATACTTTAGCTTGTTTACCAATAACGCGCGTTTGCGTGGCATCAAAAATAGACGAAGCAGAAGTATGATTAAAATCTATGGAAACCAAGGGCTCCTCGTTGTACCACAGAATGCCTTTGAGCGGGCCTTTAAGCGTTGCGTCTTTTAAAACCTGATTGATTTCTTCTACCGTCGTGTGGCGTTTGGCGTTAAATGTGAGATCAACCAACGACACGTTCATAATCGGTACACGGATAGACAAACCATCTAAACAACCTTTTAATTCCGGGATAACCAAACCAATGGCAGCGGCGGCACCCGTTTTAGTCGGGATCATGGACGCGCTTACTGCACGCGCGCGATGTAAATCTTTATGGCCTGCATCCAACAAAGATTGATCATTAGTCATGGCATGAATGGTGGTCATTAAACCTTGTTCTATGCCTATGCTATCGTGCAAGACTTTGACCACGGGTGCTAAGCAATTGGTGGTGCAAGAAGCGTTAGAAACGATGGTATCTGTTTTTTTCAAAGTGTGATGATTGACCCCATACACAATCGTTGCATCGGCATTTTTGGCGGGTGCTGAAATTAAAACCTTACGTGCGCCAGCTGCTAAATGTTGTGCTGCCATATCGCGATCAGTAAAGTGGCCGGTACATTCGTAGACTACGTCGATATTCAATTCTTTCCACGGTAATTCACTGGCATTTTTATTACCTAAGCAAACAATTTTATGGCCATTGACAATGAGATGTTCTGCATCTACGTTGATCTCGGCATTAAAGCGGCCATGAGTGGAGTCGTAGCGTAGCAAATGCGCGTTGGTTTCTATGGGACTGGTGTCGTTGATAGCGACCACGACGATGTCATTTTCTTTTTTCATTTCATAAATGGCGCGCAAACAATTACGCCCGATGCGACCAAAACCATTAATAGCTATACGTAATGTCATTATAATTCCTCCGACAATAAAAGATTAATTTGAGCGATAATATTATCCGTGGTAAATCCAAAGTATTTAAAGGCGTCCGCTGCCGGTGCGGATACACCGAATTCGTCTAATCCTAAGACTCGTCCTTTTAATCCTACATAACGATACCAAAATGCACTGGCACCCGCTTCTATGGCCAAGCGACGCAATACCTTGCGCGGCAATACACTTTCTTTATATTCAGCGCTTTGTGTTTCGAAGTAATCTGCTGAAGGCATGGAAACAACGCGCACGCTGACGCCTTGTTGTTGCAAGGTTTTAGCTGCATTGACGGCTAAAATGACTTCGGAACCCGTAGCGATTAAAATCACTGAAGGAAAAGCGCTGCTATCGAAAACAACATAAGCACCGCGTTCTATGTTTGCCAAAGTTTCTGGCTTGCGCTCTAGGGTAGGCAATGCTTGCCTAGATAACAATAAACTGGTAGACCCATCTTTGCGTTGCAAAGCCATTTTCCATGCTACTGCCGTTTCCACTTCATCTGCAGGACGCCAGGTGGACATATGCGGGGTGATGCGCAACATGGTGGCGTGTTCTACAGGTTGGTGTGTAGGACCATCCTCGCCTAAGCCTAATGAATCGTGCGTATAAACGTAAATAACTTGCTGACGCATCAGAGCCGATAAACGCACTGCATTACGCGCATAATCTAAAAACGTTAAGAAAGTGCCTACATAGGGAATAAAACCACCGTGCAAGGCAACGCCATTGGCAATGGCACTCATGGCAAATTCGCGTACGCCAAAGTGTATATAATTTCCAGTGGGTTTTTCGGCCGTTAAACTAGTGCTGCCTTGCCACCAGGTTAAATTCGATTCGGTTAAATCGGCAGAGCCGCCTATTAAACTAGGCCACAAAGGAGCATACGCATTGAGCGCATTCAAAGATGCTTTACGTGTAGCAACTTTATTAGCGTTTTCTTGGCAAGCGTGTATATAGGCATCGCTTTGTTCTGACCAGTTGGTGTTCGGTGTTCTGTGATAGCGTTGAGTCAATTCTTTGGCTTCAGCAGTAAACTCTTTTTCATACAGTGACCAAAGACCCTGCCATTCTTTTTGTAAGTGATTACCTTGGGGGCGTGCATCCCAGGCTTGATACAATTCTTCAGGGATTATAAAAGGAGCATAAGACCAACGCAGCTTTTCACGGACCAAGGCAATTTCTTCGGCGCCTAACGGTGCGCCATGCGCTTTGGCGGTGTTGGCCAAACGCGGGGCACCAAAACCTATCGTAGTTCTACAACAGATTAAAGTAGGTTTATCTTTTTCCGCTTGTGCTTCGCGTATGGCTCGGCGTATGGCTTCGGGATTATGGCCGTCTACGTCGGGGATCACATGCCAATGATAAGCCTCGAAACGACGCGGTGTGTCATCACGAAACCAATCGCGTACCGGGCCATCGATGGAAATACCATTGTCATCCCAAAAAGCAATCAACTTGCCTAAGCCGAAGGCTCCCGCCAGGGAAGAGGCTTCATGCGAAATACCTTCCATCAAACAGCCATCACCTAGAAATACATAGGTGTGATGATCGATGAGATTAAACCCAGGACGGTTATAAATACTGGCTAAACTCTTTTCAGCTAAGGCCATACCGACGGCATTGGCCAAACCTTGACCTAAAGGACCGGTGGTAGTTTCCACACCAGGTGTAATCCCATGTTCGGGGTGTCCGGGGGTTTTGGAATGTAATTGGCGGAAGGCTTTTAGATCATCAATAGTAAGGTCATAACCCGTTAAGTGTAATAAAGCATATTGCAGCATAGAGCCATGGCCATTGGACAGCACAAAACGGTCACGATTTAACCAACTTGGGTCGTTAGGGTTGTGTTTTAGGAAGTCTTTCCATAATACAGTGGCTATATCGGCCATGCCCATGGGCATACCGGGGTGTCCAGATTGGGCTTTTTCCACGGCATCCATACTGAGGGCGCGAATGGCATTGGCCATTTCATCATACGATATCATGGTAGAGTTGCTCCGGTTACTTGCAGGCAACCATTGTCGCTTATTTGGGGTTTAGATTCAAGGTTGATTGGGGAATAAACGATACGGCCAGTCTAATCAAATCGCGCCTTGTAGTAAGAAAAACGTATATTTGGATAGATTAGAGTATATTTACTCTTTCCGCGCCCTTACGGTCGTGGCTCTGTTCATCCGTTTACCGAGCCGCGACCGTAAGGGCGCAGGGGGGAAAGTAGTTACGTATCTAAAACAATTGCGTATTTTCTTCATCTTTAGGTGCCGTACTGCTGCTTCCCCCATTACTACTACTGCTGGGCGATTGCGCGCTGGGTACAGTACCGGTTTTAAAATATTCAAATACCGTATTAGATCCGCTGCTGGGCAATCCTGTATTGCGATCGATGCGCACAGAAACGATCCCGGAAGGTGGCGGAGTAGGTGTGGTCACATCGCCATTTAAAGCAACGCGCATGAAATCGATCCAGATCGGCAGCGCTACTTTAGCACCATATTCATTCAAGCTTTTAGGCTCATCAAAGCCTACCCACACAACGGCGGCCATGTGTGCGTTAAAGCCATCAAACCAACCATCTTTTTGCGAGTTGGTGGTACCTGTTTTACCGGCAATGTCGTCACGGCCCAACACTTTTGCCGCAGCACCCGTACCGATTTGAACGACGTCTTTTAAGACAGAGGTAATTAGAAAATCGGTTTGTGCTGAAATGGCGCGTGTAGCCACGGGATTACCATTGTAGACTAGGGGCGGTAAGGCGGGTGCGGGCGCAGGTGTATCGCTGAGGGCATTTTGCGAGGCCAAAAGACTCAACTGCTGTTCGCGCGCTTCTACACAAGAAGCACATACCGTTAAAGGATGCGCTATATAGAGGGGTTTGTTCGCTACATTGACGATGCGATTGATCAGATAAGGCTTAACGTCAAAGCCACCATTGGCAATGATGGCATAGCCTCTGGCCATTTGTAGCGGGCTAACACTCGCTGTACCTAGAGCCAAGGACAACGAATGCGGCACGTCTTTAGGATTAAAGCCAAAATGCGCTAAGTATTGTGTCGCATAGGATATACCGATAGCATTCAATAAACGTATAGACACCAAATTGCGTGAATGGGTCAATGCAACACGCAAACGCGTAGGGCCAAAGAATTTGCGCTCATCGTTTTGTGGGCGCCATACACCATCGGGTAAGGATGGATCGTAGATCACAAAAGGCGCGTCGTTGATAACCGAAGCTAACGTAAAGCCTTTGTCTAATGCTGCGGTGTAGATGAAAGGTTTAAAACTAGAACCAGGTTGCAGTGCTGCTTGTGACACGCGGTTAAAACTGCTTTGTACATAGTTAAAGCCGCCGACTAAAGCCTTTACAGCGCCATTTTGTGGCGATAATGCAATGAGTGCGCCTTGCACTTCAGGAATTTGTGCCAAACGCCAGCTGTTGTCTGCTGTAGGTAAAATATCGACTATATCACCCGCTGTGACGATATCACTTGCGCTTTTAGGCGCTGGACCCACGCCACCATCACTACCCGCACGCCGTGCCCACGATAAACCCGGCCATTCTAGACGTATGATGCGTTTATCTCTGGTAAAGACTTCCGCGTAATCGTTGCCTACGATAAAGACTACAGCAGGAGTTAGAGGTGAATAAACAGGTTGTTTTTTGAGCGTTGCTAACCAAATGCTGTGGCCTGCATTGTCATAGGCTAAGTGACGACGTGGGCCGCGATAACCATGGCGTTGGTCATAATTCAATAATTCTGTTTGTAAAGATATTTCGGCTTGTCGCTGTAATTTACACTGTATAGTCGTGTAAACACTCATACCAGCAGTATAAGCATCTTCACCAAATTGACCGATAATACCATTGCGGATCATCTCGCCTACATAAGGAGCGGGGCATTCGATCAAAGAGCCATGCATAGTAGCTGTTTCTGGTTCGGCTATAGCTTGTTGATATTGTTGTTGCGAAATATAACCGTGCTCCAACATCCGTGATAAAACGTGGTTGCGGCGATCTAAAGCAGCAGCAGTGTCGGCTAGAGGATTAAGTGTAGAGGGTGCCTTGGGAATGCCCGCTATCATGGCGGTTTGCGCCAGAGTCAGTTGATTGAGGCGCTTGCCGTAATAGGTTTCTGCGGCAGCTTCCACGCCATAAGCGCGGTTGCCATAGAAAATTTCATTTAAATAGAGGTCTAGAATCTTTTGCTTAGAAAAGGATTTATCGATTTTAACCGCTAAGAGAATTTCACGTAATTTACGAGTATAGGTTTTTTTATTGTTTAAGAAAAAGTTGCGTGCAACTTGCATGGTGATGGTGCTGCCGCCTTGAGCTTTTGTCCCCGTGGTGACTAATACCACGGAGGCGCGCACTAACCCTACTAAATCTACACCACTGTGTTCGAAATAACGTTGGTCTTCAGTCGCGAGCACGGCTTGTATGAGTTGCTTGGGAATTTGCTCATAAGGGACTGGAACGCGCTTTTTTTCGCCATATTCGGCCATGAGTAAGCCGTCGTCGGAATAAATGCGCAGCGGCACTTGCAATTGAATGTCTTTAAGCACTGAAATATCGGGTAAACCACGTTCTACATGCAAAATTAACAGGACTATAGCCACCGCGCCTAAGCAAAATAAGCCTATGAGCAAGAAAAGCAGCCGTCGCAGCCATTTTGTGAAAAATTTCATTGAATTAGATTACCCATTAACTACAAATGGGAATCATTTTAGCATTTTCTAAGACGAGGTGGTATCTGTATCTTGGTGGTACAGAACGTTATCTCTGCCGTAGCTGGGATTACAACAGCCTGGCCCAGGATGAGAATTCAGTGGCTATAGGGAACAAAGTACAAACAGAAAAGAGAATGGCTATTGCCATCCTCTCAAAAGCGCATTATAATAAAATACATTAATGCAATCCCCCATTGATAAACATGGGGGACTTTATGGCGTTATTATTTCCCAGAAAGGCGCATGCTGTGTTAGGACTAGATATTAGTCCCACGGCCGTTAAAATTTTGGAACTGCGTCGCACTAATAAACAGATGAGGGTACAAGGTTTTGCCGTAGTACCTTTAATGTCCAATGCCATCGTGGATAACGTTATCAAAAATCCGCAAAATGTGATCTCAGCCATTAAAGCTGCTTTAGAGCAGATGCCCTTTAGTACACGTCATGTAGGCATTGCACTGCCTGCCACGGCGGTTATTTCAAAAACAATAGCCATCGATGCTAGTCTTTCTGAAGAAGAATTAGAAGCACACGTACAATTAGAAGCAGCAACCGCTATTCCTTTTCCTTTAGATGAAGTGTGTATGGATTTTTCAGCCTTGGGAGTGAATGAAAAAGATTCCACTAAAGTGGATGTATTATTAGTGGCGGCGCGTTTGGCACAGGTAGAAGCACGCCGCAATGTGGTAGAAACCGCGGGCTTACTTGTAGATTGTATAGAGGTAGAAAGCTTTGCGGTGGAAAGGTGCGTTAATTATTTAAGATATAAAGATGACTCTAAAACTATAGCGGTGATCGATTTTAATAAGACCATAATGACGTTAACGGTAATGCACCAAAGACGGGTTATCTATACTCACGAGGAATTCTTGAGTTCGCAACCTGTGACAGAATCTTTAATGCCTCTATTGCGGCGCACTATGCAAATGTTTCTTTCTTCTGCACAGAGTTATCCGGTTGATGAAATCTTATTATCGGGTTCAGGTATAAGTGGGCTAACTACAATAGTTTCTGATGATTTGTCGTTACCTGTAACCATAATAAACCCTTTTTACACGATGCTTTTAACCGATACGGTAAACGCATTACAGGTACAGCAGGAAGCGTCGATTTTTACGATTGCCTGTGGTTTAGCATTGCGAGGGCTAACGTACTATGACAGAAATTAACTTGCTTCCTTGGCGCGAGGCTTTACGTAACGCGATAAAAAGAGAGTTTCTAATTGTTGTTACAATCATTCTGATTTTGGTGGTTTTTATCTTGATTATAGGCATGAGTTTTATCAAGTCTAAAATGCAACTCCAAAGTGAAATTAACATTACCTTGCAAAAAAATATGAGATTATTAGAAAAAAAGATCTCCCCCATCAAGACTATTAAAACTGAGTTAAGTAATGTGGCTGCAAAACAAAATGCCTTAGAGGAATTGCAATCAGAGCGCATGTTTATGGTGCGTTTATTGGAACAAGTTGTTTATCAAACCCCATCGGGGGTGTATTTGACACGTCTTGATAAGAAAGGTGTGCAATTGACTTTTGAAGGTGTAGCTGAGTCGAATGTGCGCGTTTCTGAGTTCATGCAGAAAATAGCGCAATCTAAGTGGATCGTTGAACCGCATTTAATGGAAATTAAAGTTGCAGGCGATCAAGAGGATAGTAAGAGTTATTATTTTAAAATAACAGCGCGGCGTGTCATTTATAACTGAGCCGCGACCGTCAGGTAGCGGAAGGATGAGATATATTCTAATACATCCAATATGCACTTTTACTAAAAAATCATGAGAAAACAGGAGGAAAACAATGGATCTAAGTGAATTAAGTTTCGACAGGCTAGGTTCATGGCCTATAAGCGTGCGTATTATCGCATTGACAGGAATATTTGTATTTACTTTAATTTTAGGATATCTACTTCTGATCAAACCACGTCTAGCCAAGTTACACAATCTTGAAAAGCAACAAAATGACTTAAAATTACTTTATCAAAATGAATGTCAAAAAGTTTCTGTTTTGTCTGAGTATGAAGCTCAACTAAGCAGCATGCAAAAAACAGTAACGACATTAAATTTGCAGTTAACCACCGCGAACGAAATCCCACAATTAATCGATACTGTTGCCAAGCTGTCTGTTGCCAATAATCTGGAAATAAATCTAATCAAACCGGGACAAGAAAGTGTTAGAAATTTTTATACAATCATGCCGATAAATATTGCTGTGACGGGCGATTACCATCATTTGGCTTTATTTATTAGCCAGCTTTCTGCTTTGCAAAAAACACTGACCTTTGATGATTTTACTATGACGGCATTAAGCCGAAAAACAAGGGATGATTCGGGTTTAACTTTGTTAGAGATGAATGCTACGGCGACAGTGTATATGCGTGGCTAGTGATAGGAGCTATTTTATCTTTCCGCTCCCTGACGGTCGCGGCTCGGTTAATCGGTTCCGCGGCGCGGTTAATCGGTTCCCTGACGGTCGCGGCTCGGAAAGTCGATGCTCAGTTACAAACTAATGAACCGAGCCGCGACCGTCAGGGAGCGGATGAGGAGAATAGTTAGTGCGCTTAAACAATAGAGGAAAAACAATGACTCATTTAAGATTATTACTCTGCTTCTTATGTTTCAGCAGCAATATTTTTTCTGCGACAAATTCTTATCTTTATTCTGCAACAGGTCAACGTAGTCCATTCGACACTACACAAGAACCAAGCAATGCTGTAGATAAAGATCATCTCACCCTAAATTTTCAAGACATTCCCGTGCGGTCGGCATTAGACATCATTACTCGTTCTGCAGGCGTCAACAGTGCTATCAGCGACAGTGTCAAGGGAAATATTACTTTACATTTAAAAGATATTCCTTGGCAGGAAGCTTTAGACATCGTCTTAAAAACAAAGGGCTTAAGCAAATTATATTTAGATCAGGTTTTGTTAATAGCGCCTAGCGATGAAATTGCCGCTAAACAGAAAGCATCACTAGAGTTGCAGCAACAAGTGAAAGAATTAGAACCCTTGCAAACGGCTGTGATTATTTTAAATTATGCGAAAGCGGAAGACTTAGTATCCATTATAAAAGATAAATCGAATAGTTTATTATCGGATCGCGGCGCTGTAACCGTAGACAAACGCACTAATGCCCTATTACTCAATGACACCCCTGAAACAATTAATCAGATACGGTCTTTAATTGAAAAACTAGATCTGCCTGTGAAACAAGTATTGATAGAAGCACGCATTGTTGAAGTATCCAGAGATTTTGAGCGTACCTTGGGTATACGCTGGGGAATTTCTAAAGCTGATCACTTAAGTGGTACCTTAGACGGGGCGAGCGGCATGCAACAAAACCTAGCTACAGGCAAATCTGCTTTTGATACCACGAATGTATCGCCTTTATCGCGTTTAAACGTCAATTTGCCTGCACAACCCAGCTCCGGCCAAGCCGCTAGCGTGGGCATAGCTCTGGCCAATTTAGGAAATGGTTATCTTTTGGACTTAGAGCTTTCAGCCCTTGAATCGGAAGGCCAAGGTGAGTTAATATCTACTCCGAGGTTGGTTACGGCTGATCAGCAGGAAGCGTTCATTGAGGCGGGTGAAGAAATCCCTTATCAAGAAACCGCTTCTAGCGGTACCACGACGGTAGCATTCAAACAAGCGACATTAAAGTTAGATGTTACCCCGCATATCACGCCGGACAACAATATTATTATGGCTATCAAGGTTAATCAGGATAAACCTAATACGGCGTTGGACGTACAAGGAACTCCAGCGATTACAACGCGTAAAATTGATACCAAGGTGCGGGTGGCTAATGGTGAAACGGTTGTCTTGGGCGGTATTTATCGTCAAGAAAAGACCCATTCTGTTCTGCGCGTACCATTTTGGGGTAGCCTCCCTGTAGTGGGTGCCCTGTTTAGGAGTACTAAAGTGACGGATTCTCGTGGGGAATTGTTAATCTTTATTACACCTAAAATTGTACAACCTAATAACTCTGATACGATGATTGAATGATGAAAAAAACGCAAAATATATTCTTAATCGGCCCTATGGGTGCGGGTAAAACTACCGTGGGCCGTATGTTGGCCAGAGAGCTGAAAAGAGAGTTTTATGACACCGATGAAGTGATCGAATCGCGTACAGGTGTGGATATTCCCTGGATCTTCGATGTAGAGGGAGAAGAAGGTTTTAGGCAGCGCGAAATGGCGGTGGTGGACGAATTAACCCAAAAAACAGGCGTGGTGTTGGCCACGGGTGGTAGTGTGGTCATAGAGCCACAGAATCGCACCCATTTGGCAGCGCGCGGGTTGGTGATTTATTTAAAAACTACGGTGGATCAGCAATTAGAACGCACCGAAAAAGATAAAAAGCGCCCTTTGTTGTTGCAAGCCACGGATAGGGAAGCGGTGTTGCGAGATATAGCCGTCAATTATGATGAGCTGTATCGCGAAATTGCCGATCATATTTTTGTAACCGATAACCGCAGCATACGTGCGGTGGTCAATGATATTTTGAGCTGCGTGTAATATGTCGAAAGTAGTAGATAAATGGCAAGCCTTGGGTTTTAAACGTAAACCTTTTATCGATCTTAGTCGCACCAATCCATTTTTAACTGCCAAGCAGCGCCAACAACTCAAATTATTGGAAGAGTTGGTGCGCGAAGGTGGACATCTATTATTGCTATTGGGTGTGTCGGGTGTAGGCAAAACTACTTTTTTAAACGCTCTAAAAAAAAATGTCGCGCTACCCTGTTCAGAAGCCACTATAGGCTTGTGTGAAATGCAGGGTGATCATGGCGTAACGGTTGCCATGATCAAAGGTCTATTAGCAAAACATTTGGCACTAGACGATAGCGCCGATAATTTCATGTCTAACTTGCGCCCACGGTTAGTGCAATTGGCGCAATCAAATCAGCGGTTTCTATTAATCATCGATGATGCACATGAGCTTCCTGCAGAAACGGTACGTTTTATATTAGATGTAGTATCAGAATTAGAAGAAGCAGAACAGAGCTTAAGTATTTTATTGGCAGGCAGATTGCAATTGGAACATTTGTGTGTCAATTCTGCCAATGTCAATACCGATTGGAATACCGGCAGTAGTTTTACGGTAATACTGCAGCCTTTAGACGACGAAGAAGTGATCAACTACATCAAACATGGTTTACGGCAAGCTGGTTACAGAGGTGTGATGCCTTTTTCTAAAGCGCAATTAATAGAATTGAGCCACGACTCTAAAGGTATATTAGCGCGCTTAGTCGTGATGGCAGTCGATATATTAGAAAAAAAACGCCGCGGTATGGCACCAAAAAGGCAAATACTGCCGCAATTCGTCAAAAAAGTACAGGCCACCTTGCGACCCACCGAGGAACCCGTCACCACGCGTACTCCGCGCAGCAATACTCAGAGGAATAAAATGGACATAGCAGAAAATCGCAGTGTTAAGGAAGACAACGAAAAAAAAGGATACAAAGGGCTCATAGCCTCGGCGTTAGCGATAGCATTATTCGGCATGGGTTGGTGGGTTTATTTAGGCGACCCTACTCCTACCGCAGTGGATGTGAGTAAAGGTGAAGTTATCAGTGTAGAAAAAGATGGGCAGTGGGTTAAAACGGTCGTCAAACCGGTGGTGAATAATACGGCAGTGGCGGCGGCATCTGTAACACCCGTGGTAAATGCGGATGTAGTTGCGCCCTCTGTAATTCCTGTAGTGACTACGACTGTAGCAACAGCACCAGCAATACCTGCGGTCGCTACGACTGTAGCGGCGGCTGCAACATCCGTAGTAAAAGATGTGCCTATCACTACGCCTATAGCCAATGATATGCCTGCAATCGAAGCGCCTGTAGCGGTTGCGAATGCAGAACCTGCTGTAAGCACAACGTCGGCTGCAGCGGCTAAACCCCAGAAACAAAATAATCCTGCTCCGGTGGCGGTACAGAAAAAAACGACTCCTGCTGCTCCTTTTAAAGCACAAGGTTATACCATACAAATTGCGGGTGGTACCGATTTAACTTCCGTACAAAAAACAGTGTGTCAATTGTGGACGCAACAAGCAAAGCCGCATTGCAGTGGTTTACCTGCGAATTTGCATTATATACACACGCTGAAAGACAACCAAGATTGGTATATTGCAGCATTAGGACAATACAATAGCTCGGCAGTTGCGCAAACACAGTTGAAACAATTACCCGCAACGGTACAAAAGAATACGCCTTGGGTACGTTCTTTTGCGCAGATCCCTAGTTTGACAGTGGTAGCGGCGAAGTAAGTATGATCTTATCAAATAAATACAGGGTTTTATCCCCTCGATTGCTCACAATGACGATGCTGTGAATATTAATTTATTCACAGTACAGAATATAATTTTTAAAACACAGCGAGAACACTTAATGTCTAAATACAACAATACCCGTCTATTACAAGCCTTAAAACGACAAACCATAGACGTACCTCCAGTCTGGTTGATGCGCCAAGCGGGGCGTTATTTACCAGAATATCGCGCCTTACGTACCAAAGCGGGCGATTTTATGACATTGTGTCAAACGCCGCAATTGGCGACAGAAGTCACATTACAACCTTTGCGTCGTTTTGATTTAGATGCGGCTATTTTATTTTCCGATATTTTAACCATTCCACATGCCATGGGCTTAGGTCTTTCTTTCACAGAAGGTGAAGGGCCGCAGTTTGCAAAGCGTATTGAAACTTTACGCGATGTCAAAGCCTTACCTACGCTAGAAGTAGAAGAAGATTTAAGCTACGTCTTAGAAGCGGTGCGCATGATTCAAGAAGAATTACACGGCAGTGTGCCTTTGATTGGTTTTGCGGGCAGTCCATGGACGGTGGCTTGCTATATGATAGAAGGCAGCGGCCACAAGAATTTTATCAATGCGCGCAAAATGGCGTACCAAGCGCCTGAGGTATTAACAGCCTTATTAGAAAAGTTAACAATAGCCACTACGGCTTATTTAAAAGGTCAGATCTCAGCGGGAGTAAATGTGGTCATGTTATTTGATACCTGGGGTGGGTTATTGACGCCAGCCTATTATCAATCCTTTTCTTTAGCGACTATGCAAAAAATAGTGGCTAATTTAAAAGCGGATCCGCATACAGCTCATACGCCTATTATTCTATTTAGCAAAGGAGCGGCGGTTAACTTAGAAGCAATGGCCGACAGTGGCGCCGATGCTTTAGGTATAGATTGGACTACAGACTTAAGCATGGCACGCAAACGCGTAGGCACAAAAGTATGTTTACAAGGCAATCTGGACCCAGCGTTATTATTTTCCACGCCTGAAAAAATACAGGCGGCAGTGAAAACCTTATTAAACGAGTGGGGGCAACATCCAGGCTTAATCGTAAATTTAGGTCATGGCATTGAGCAACACACGCCCATAGAAAACGTGCAAGCGTTGATTGCTGCGGTGCATGGAGCGTCATACTCTTCGTAGATGATCCAGTATTAGATGGGCAATTCACGAACCGCCCGAATATCCCTGTGAATGTTTTAGATTATTCAGATCTCAAGCGTACTGGATATAGACGAATTAGATTCTACTTTTTCTACTACTTGTTCTGATTCTGCTGCCGCGAAAAAATAGTGTGGCGTAGTGGCCGGATTAACCCCATTGGCTGACGTTGCTCCTGGTAAAATACTCGGTTGAGAAGCCAGTCCGCTGCGGAATATCCCCGCATCCGTTTCTATCGTTAATGTGGCTTTGCTGGTTTTTATTTTGCTTTCTAAATAGGTCAATGCTGCTTCGGATAAGGCATTACCCCTCAAATTCACTGAGGTAATATGCTCATTTTTGTTTAATACCATCATCAGAGAATCTAGCTCCTCAGAACTCGTAAGCGCACTATGAGATAAGTCCAAGCTATCACGAACATGGGATAGCAATAGGGATGCGTGTTCTGCTTTATTGTGAGACAGCGCTAGTCGCAAAGGCGTAAAACCTTGATGGTCTTTAAGGTGCTGAATACTATCCGCGCCATGGTCTAACAACGCTTGTAATGTTTCTGTGCTACGCCGCATAGCAGCTAAATGCAACACAGTAGAACCTTCATTGTCTCTGTCGTCTAAGCTTACTTTATCGCCGTGTTCAGTTAACAGGTATTTTAACGCCGCAGTGTCACCATGCGACACTGCCAACAACAGCGAGGTATAACCGATATTGTTTTTCTCTGCCAGACTCACCTTATCGCCGTGTTCAGTTAACAGGTATTTTAACGCCTCAATGTGGCCATCCAAAACCACTAACAACAGCGCGGTATTACCGGACTCATCTATTGACTTAAGGGAAGCGCCTAGACGTAAACAGTGTTCTATTTCCTGAATATACCCATCTCGCGCCGCTTTTATCAATGCTGAATTGTTTCTGTCGCGCAATGCTTGTAATTGTGGACATTGCTGAGATATCCACGTCAATGCCTGCGTTGTACGAACCTCACATAAGCTTAATTTTGCATCATTCGTTGTATTCAGATGCGTCAGTTGCGGTGTGTCTATTTTCAATGTGGTTAACAATGGATTGTTTTTCACAGAAAACTGCGTGAGCGTATTACAGTGTAGATACACGGCTTGTAATTGTGGATTATTGCTCATGTCTAGACGCATCACACTGACAAGGCACAGAGGATTTCTCTCCAGGCCCACAGTCTTCATTTGCGGCAACCGCGTTAACTTTAAGGTAGATAATGAAGACAATCCTAGCACTCGATTACCTTGATTGAAGCTTATATATTGCGTATAGCGTTCAATATGGGATAGTGTTTTTTCGGTGATATTAGGGCAGTCACTTAATATCAATCGCTCAATATTGGGCGACTGACTTAATATTTTTTCCATATCGCTGTCTGTTAATTCCGCACAATTTTCAAACTTTAACGAGCGAAACGAAATATTTGCCGCAATAATGAGGTTTAATAACCAACGCTGTTTTTGCCTATCCGCCATCTTGCTGTTAGATGCTAAGGTAATGCGCCCAAAATCAATTTGGTTAACAACCCGCTCTTTGGCCTCATTTCCTGATAATCGTTCAAATTCATTGGCATTACCTTGTAGCAATTGTTCTACAATAGACTGAATGTGCGCCCCTTCTTGAATGCTGCGTACCAATTCTCGTCGTGCAAATTGGGGGGTGTAGCTATTGTTACCCTCAATTAATTCTTTTTGCGCCTTGCGGTCTAATCCCATTCCCACTAAGGCGTGTTTACTGGTGGTTAATGTACTATAACGCCCGGCGATTGCGGTGGAATAATATTCTTCTGCAATGTCACGAAAACGCCTACTTGCGGCTTCAGCCCCAGGCTTGGGGTATAGTCTAAAGGCTTCTTCATACCGTATGCCCAGAGAGGGGGTGATGGCTTTTAACAATTCTATATGCGTAATGGTAGGTCGCTCCTTTAATATTTGCTGCATTCTACGAAAACGCCATAATAGTTCCGTTATTGCTCCAATGCGAAAAGGCACGCTGACCACCACTGGCAAGCGCTCTCGACCCGCCCCCACACAGTATTTAATAGTATGCCATACCGAGGGTTCAAACAAACGCGTACGCGTTTCCTTATCAAATAATGCCATGGATTGACCATGATATTGCTCAAGCGCTTTCAGCCATTCGTCTAAAAAGCCACCTTCTTCAACGCTACCATTTCCTTGCAAATGACCATGCAAACGCACCCCTAATATGCGTTGCAATACGCTGGAATGAACGGGTTGCCGCATCTCATCTAAACAAAATAAGACGCATTTAACTTGTAAGACGCGTTTTCCGCTGGCTTCTTCTCGTAATAGCGGTTGCACAAAGGCGTGGTCATTGTCTATGCCCACGATGCGGTAATATTCCTTTTCTACAGTGGGCATAGCCATTAATTGATAATTATCCGGTTTGCCATCCTCGGGATGTGTTAACATTGCTAAAATGATATGCTCCGAAGTTAGATGCGGATGTAGTGCCGCCAGTTTGTAATGTTGGGCTGGGCTATTAAATACCGTGTGCAGATTATCCCCAGATACGGTTTGGGATATTAACACCGGATAGCATTCTTTTTTCTTATTCATAAATCTAAATAATTCTGCGGGTGCCGTGTGCTCTCCTAACAACAAGCGGCCAAAGGTTGTGACCGCATATTCAATCCCCGGCATCTCTGGGTGTTCTTTCACGTACCAATCCACGGGTGGGTGACAAACGCGCTTAACCACACGACGGCCGTATTCCACATTGCCTTCTGCATGAAAATTTCCGTTGAAATCAACCAGCTTAGCCGTTATCTCAGGGGGTAAATACACATCCTCAGAGTGCACCCCTCGAATAATGATGCCTCCGGATTGCCTTTTATTCCGCGAAATCTGTAGACTACGATACCATTGCAGACTCAAATTGACACTTTCTAGCCAACGTATGCTTTGCTCTGCATGAGGGCGTTGTAATAATAGCGGTGGGAGATGGGCTAAACACTCTGTAAGATAATCTCCCCGGGCATGCACTCCCGCACCCTGTTCAATCAGTATCATAACCCAGGTAGGACGGCGCGTCTTGGGGCGGGTAAGTTTATCCAATGCCGTTTCATGTGTGTCACCATCCTTTGCTTCCAAGTTAACGCCATGAGCCACAAAGGCTTTCAGTAGCATCAATGCGCTTTCGTATTGTGCAGGGTTCAATTCTTCGGGCTCGCGCAGTGTAGACACCCATTCTAGTAGGGGTGTATATCCACGGCCATTGTAAACATCCAAGTCGCTGCTGTGATGACTCAATAACACCTCTGCCATCAACTGAGTAGTCTTGATGTTGCTATAATTTAAATAGTGTAAACAAAACCGATGTAGCGGCGTTTGTCCGCTTTCATCAGTTTGATTAACCTTAGCCCCTAATTCTAATAATCGATAGCCTACAAAGGGGGCGCCGCGTGCAATCGATGCTTGCAACCACGGTTGTAAGCGTAGGGTAACATCGGTTTTTGCAGCGCCTTGCCAATCGGCTAAGGTCAATGCGGGTAGCAATGATAAGGCTTCTATCCATGGCCCGTGCTCAGATGTTGGGATGTTATCCCAATCAATAGCGTTGATTTCCATATGACAGCGCGCTGTTGCTGATAATATCGGGCTGGATTCGTCACGTTGGGCCAATGCCATTTCTGGTGTCCATTGTATAGGTCCTATTAACCCTTCCAACGAACAACTGCCAAAGCGCTCAAAAATCCGATAGAGCTTTTCTTCCATCGCAATGGCATGGCTGCTTTCTCGTTGTAATACCTGGTATGCGGCGTAGACCAATGGGTAGAGTGCTTTCACGCAGCCTTCATGGGTTAACTGAGGATTCTCTCTTACTAAGGCTTGTAACTCACACCACTTTGCTTTGATAAAATCCCACACTTGTTGGGGTAAGTGTAGCGGCATGTCTATTGTCGCTAATGATTCTTCACTCACGATACCTTGTTGTTGCCAAGCACAATAATCACTGTCTCTACGCGATAATAGACATAGCCATAAGAAAAATTGGCTTTCGGCAGAATGAGACAACAGACGTTTACGGATATTAGGGTGTAAGGGGTGTTCCATTAAGGTTGGAATACCCAGCAAGGTATTTTTAATTTCCAGTGAAGCCTGTTGGTCTTCGTTCATTTTAAATGGCATGCGTAAGCTTAAGTCATTGTCTATGGCGACGATGCGACAGCGTTGCAATTGTTGATGGTTATCATGGTCTATTTGCAGCATAAAATTATCGGATTTGGCATCGCAAGGCAGGGCTAATAATAACCCCAGCCATAAGGCGCTGAACGCCTCTGTATCCAGATAGCGTGCCGTGAGCAACTGCGGTATGATTTCTAATGCGGTTGCTAGCGGCGTTTGCGGTAATAAAGCAAATATGCTTTTCATATGATTTAATTGAAACAAGATATCGAGGCTTTGCTGTTCTTTCATCAACGCCGGATAAAGATGCAATATCCCTAATACGATGGGTAAATTGGATAAACCATTTTTCACGTGCAAACAATCGTCAAACCAACGCCGGTAAAAGTAGGCTTGGTTATGAGGCGGTTTATTTGATATATCGTGAATGTCTATCAATGAGGCATCAGGCTCTGCTTTGGCACATATTCTGCAAAAAGCGTCAAAAAATACCTGTGCCTGTGTTTGTTCATAAGCCTCATCTGGCTTAGATGAGGCCGATTCAGGCGTTATGATTAGCTCTGGATAATATTCTCTAGCGACCGCCGAGGCCGCGGGGAAACCCAATTTTGCATCTTCCAACAAATTAATCATCTCTTCAGACGATAAGCGCGAGTGCCAACTCTGCAATGCTATTTGACATTCTAGTACCTCTTTAAAGCACATTCCTGTAATGGTTAATCCCGCCTGTACTAAACCACAGATAGTTCTTTTATCCTCTGTTTCACTTTCTACTGCAATGTCACCCACACTCAGCAGTGTGCTGGGGGCCGCCGCTAGGCTGTTGCCCGCAATCAATTGTATTAAGCTGGATACGGCATATTCTTTCCCCGGCTGAATGGGCATATCGGCATTCATGTTCGGTTTATAATGCACCCCGTTTGCCGCATACACGGCATGAATGCCACAGGCGTTATCCTTGACGACTAGCCCTTTTTTATCCACACATAATAGCTTTCTCGCTGAGTCAAGCGGTAAGCGATACTGTCCACCGCCCAATAAAACAAGGCTCGCTTGATCGTGATATGGAATAAGGTATTTTGAATTTGTTTTCGCTTTCTTAAAATGGGAGATTGCCTCTTCGTAAAGCAAATAAATACATTCCAGATACGGCAATGCGGTGTAACGCCACGACCAATAGCTTTTATGCAGCATGTCTATCGTTTTTAATATCGCTGCAGAAATAGCTATTATTTCTTTTAATCGCTGTGTCTTGTTTATAAAATGATAGACCGGTAAAGCAGTGGTTAATAGCTGCGATAGGGCCGTTTGTACATTATTTTCTTCCGCGGGATGCAATGCCAGCAATGTATGTAAGCTTGCCAATGCCTCGGTATGCTGGTCCACACTGAAAGCACGAGTTTTATCGGCAGTTTCTAGGGATTGAATGGCGGCCAGTAAATGATGATATTGTGCGCCTAATAGCTGTGCTAATTCATAGGCGGCCAATTGTAGGGGTAAAAGGGGTGCTTCCTTTGGTGTTTTTTTCTTTTTCTTCTGTGCCTTGGCCAGAATGGTGGTTTTTAAATGGGATAGAGTATCGATTGTTTCAACTTTAGCCGTGTTATTGAACGAAGCAGAAGATGGCACATTATTTTCGTTTTTATTAGGGTTTCTATTAAAAATCGTCTCAAAAAATCCTTCTTTATTTGGTTCTTTCTTCAGGGGTGAAAGTACTGCCGAGTTCGTTAAAGTTTCTGGCTTTGCTCTTCGATTATAAATTTCACTGACTAATTGCATAAATGCTTCATCAACATTTACCCCCGTTTTAGCACTCGTTTCAATATAATCCATGCCGAGTGCATCGGCGAATTCTTTGGCTGTTTCATAGTCAACTACTCGCCGATCTACACAATCACACATAGTGCCAACTAGTAATTTGACAACATTTTCACACATGAGTGTTTCGATTTCTCGTACCCACTGCTTTACATTGTTATAACCTACCTGATCAGTAAGATCAAAAACAAACATAACGCCATCACAGCGATACTCATTTGGATGGTAATAACCAGTAGGATCAACTACTGTAGGTTGTTCATTTATTTCTAATATAATTATTTTGTCATCAAGCCAAATGGTTTTTGTTTTAAAATCATCTAAAGCAATTGTACTGATGTAACTTTCGGTATAAATATTGCCTGCAAATCTAAGTAATAGTGCTGATTTTCCTGCACCACTATCCCCTACTAGTCCAATCTTAAATCGGTAATCATACTCCTCTCTCATCTTCATATACTCCTAGACTTAATAAGCCCTTAGTTTTTTTTAGGGAGTATACTGAGTAACATTAAGTGCGCATAGGAGCTAATAGATAAACCCATGTCCTGGGCGCCACTTTTTATAAGATCGTTGAGCTCATCATTTGCAGAAGTTTGAATTTTGTGACTTATGTGCGTAATCGTCATAATGATCCATATAGAATAAGGATAATTCATAAAGAATTTTATGTCAAACTTATTTAAGGGCTCTAAAAAAACAGTCAAAATAAGTAACCATATGAATAATATATGTATTTTTTACTAACTCGATCACCCATACACATGTTCCCGTAGGTGCTGAGACTTTTGATACTGGACGGGGAATCTCGTTCGTTTTAATGAAGATTGCCAAAAAGATTACGCATTTCGACGGTGCCGTCTTAATCGCAGTCAGATCGCCTTTATGGCGGGACCATAGTATAATAGTGCCAAATTTCTCTAATCTAAGGCCTAAATAACCATGCACGCGATATTTCCTGGTACTTTCGATCCGTTGACGCGGGGACATTTAGACTTAATCACCCGTGCGGCCAAGCTATTCAGCCATTTGCTGGTGGCGGTCAATGCCGGAGAGAGCAGTGCTAAAAAGCGTTTTTTCTCGACCGAAGAGCGTTTGGCATTGTTAAAAGCAGAGTTACAGCATTTACCCAATGTGGAAGTATGTGTTTTTTCGGGTTTATTGGTGGATTTTACTAAGGCTAAAAACATTATGACCGTGGTGCGAGGGGTTAGAAACAGCGTGGATTGTGAGTATGAAATGCAATTGGCGCACATGAATGGCCAATTACAGTCCAATTTAGAGGTGGTTTTTTTAGCGACCAAGGCGGAATACAGTTTTGTACGCGCCAGTTGGGTGAGGGAAATTGCTGCCTTCGGCGGGGATGTGAGTGCTTTTGTGACACCTAGGGTGGCAGAGGCGCTTAAATTAAAACTGGATCCCCGACCTTCGGTCGAAGATAACAAAGAGTAATAACAATGGCCTTATTAATTACCGATGAATGCATCAACTGCGATGTGTGCGAACCGGAGTGTCCCAACGAAGCCATTTACCAAGGCGAATGGTATTATGAAATCAATCCTAAACTTTGCACTGAATGCGTAGGGCATTTTGATACCCCACAATGTGTGGCGGTATGCCCAGTGGCCTGTATCATCAAGGACGAAGCCGAACCTGAAACAAAGGCGCAACTCATGGCAAAATATAAAGCTTTAATGGCAGAAAAAGGGAATGACAAGGCATGAGCACTACTTTTGCCACCTGGAATGTTAACTCTTTGCGAGTACGGTTGGAGCAGGTATTAGCTTGGCTACAGGAACACCAACCCGATGTGTTGGCTTTGCAAGAAATCAAAATGACCGATGAAATATTCCCTCTAGAGACTTTCACCAACCTAGGTTACCACGTTGCGGTAGCTGGGCAACCCACTTATAATGGAGTGGCGATTTTAAGTCGAACGCCGCTTCAAGATGTAGTCGTGGGTATTCCAGGTTATGATGACCCACAGAAAAGAGTCTTGGCAGCAACCATTGCCGATATACGCGTCATCTGTGTGTATGTGCCCAATGGCGCTAGCGTGGATTCGGACAAATATGGCTATAAATTGCAATGGTTTGAAAAGCTATTAGGCTATGTTAAAAATACCCTGGCAGCGTATCCGCACACCATTATTTTAGGGGATTATAATATTGCGCCGGAAGATAGGGATGTGCACGATCCCCTGGCCTGGCAAGGACAAGTTTTAGTGAGCGCTAAAGAGCGCGCTTATTTTGAGGCGCTATTGGCGCTGGGTTTGAATGATACTTTTCGCGTCTTGGCGCCAGAGGACAACAGTTACACGTGGTGGGATTATAGAATGAATGCTTTTAAACGCAACTTAGGTTTGCGCATTGATCACATTTTAGCAACATCCGCCGTGATGGCGCGCGCCGAACGTTGTGTCATCGACAAATTGCCACGCACTTGGGAAAGACCATCTGATCACACGCCTGTTATTTTACAGTTAAGCGCATAATTAGGGATTGAGTATGAGACATTCTAGCTGGGCCAAGGAATATAAATCAAAGCAAATTGCTTTGTACGATCGTACTTTTGTATTATGCGCAATTTTAATTGTAGTCATGGGTTTGGTGATGGTGGCGTCATCATCGATGATGGTCTCTACGCATTCCTACAACACCCCCTTTCATTATTTGTTTAGACAAGTATTTAGCGTTGTCATGGGTGCGATTCTATGTGCCGTGGTAGTGCAAATGCCCCTGCGGCATATAGAAAAACACAGCCGTATTTTATTGATAGTGGCTTTGGCTTTATTGGCATTGGTGTTAGTGCCGGGCATAGGCCGCTCTGTGAATGGCAGTAGGCGTTGGCTGCATTTAGGGCCGCTTAATTTTCAGGTGTCGGAATTAGCGAAACTATTGTATATCATTTATTTAGCCGGCTATTTAAATCGTTTTCGCGATAAATTGGTTGACAATCAGCGTACCGTCATTCTGCCGATTATCATCTTAGGCATAACCAGCGTGCTGTTATTATTAGAACCTGATTTTGGTTCGGCAGTGGTCATAGCTGCAACCACATTGGGTTTATTATTTTTAGCGGGTGTGCGGGTACGTTATTTCATATTGTTAATAAGTCTTGCTTTGCTAGCCTTAGCCGCTTTGGCGGTGGTATCGCCGTATCGGCTATTGCGTTTAACCAGCTTTTTAAATCCTTGGGCGGATCAATATGGCAGTGGTTATCAGCTGACGCAATCTTTAATTGCTTTTGGTCGTGGCGGTATCGGAGGAGTAGGTTTAGGCGAAAGTATTCAAAAATTATTTTATTTACCCGAAGCGCATACCGACTTTTTGTTTGCCGTATTAGGCGAAGAAATGGGTTTAATGGGCATGGTAACTATTCTGCTGTTGTATGCAGTATTTTTCTGGCGCGTGTTTGTGATCGGCCATCGCGCATATAAAGAGCGCTTATTTTTTGCCGCATTTTTAGCGTATGGTTTAGGCTTGTGGCTTTCATGCCAAGTGCTAATTAACATAGGCGTGAATGTGGGTTTATTGCCCACCAAGGGTTTAACCTTGCCGTTAATGAGTTATGGTGGCAGTAGTTTATTGACTAATTTTGTTTTAATCGGCTTGATTTTACGTGTCGATCATCAAATGCGCATACATTATATGAGTCAGCATTGATGAATAAAAAAGTATTAATCATGGCGGGCGGCACGGGTGGCCATATTTTTCCCGCATTGGCAGTAGCCGAAGCGCTCACCGCGCGCGGTGTAGAAGTCGCCTGGTTGGGCCGTGCAGAGGGTATGGAAGCGGATATCGTTGCCAAAGCAAATTTGCCTTTATTCACCATTCAAGTGGGTGGTTTACGCGGTCATGGTTGGCAGCGTTTAGTCTTAGCGCCGTGGCAATTATTACGCGCCTTACAGCAAGCAACGCAACATATGCAGCGTTGGCAACCAGATTTGGTACTAGGTTTTGGCGGTTATGCCAGTGGTCCGGGTGGGGTGGCTGCATTTTTACGACGTACCCCCTTATTGATTCAAGAGCAAAATGCGGTACCGGGTTATACCAATCGTATTTTATCAAAAATGGCCAAAAAAGTATTTGTTGCCTTTCCTAGCGCTTTTACAGGCAGTAAAAAAGCTATCATTACGGGAAATCCTTTGCGCCATAGCTTATTACAATTGCTAGAACCGCATACACGCTTGGGCTCTAGGCAAGGGCCTGTGCATATTTTAGTGATGGGCGGTAGCCAAGGTGCTAAAGCCTTAAATGAAGCGGTGCCTAAAGCATTAAAAACAGCCTTAAATGCAGGAACGGTGCGGGTACGGCATCAAAGTGGACTCCGTCATTACGATGCAGCCTTCGCCGCTTATGCTAATATGAATGGCGTGGAAGTCTTGCCTTTTATTGACGATATGGCCGCAGCGTACAATTGGGCCGATTTGGTTATTGCTCGCGCTGGCGCCGCTACGGTCAGCGAAGTGGCGGCTATAGGTTTGGCGAGTATTTTGATCCCCTATCCACATGCGGTAGACGATCATCAAACCAAAAATGCCGCTTATTTAGTACAGGGTGGCGCGGCATGCGCTATCGCTGAAAAAAATAGTGCGGACTTAGAAAATATTTTAACGCCGGCATTTTTAGAGCGCGATGCGTTGTTAACTATGGCCGAAGCGGCCTATGCGTTGGGGCGCAAAGATGCCACAGATATTATTGTTGAAGAAAGTTTAGGAGTTTTAGGTGCAAAATAACAATCCCACTTTACATTATGCGCAAGAAATGGGTATGAAGCTTAGTATACGCCGCATTCATTTGATCGGCATAGGCGGCGCTGGTATGGGTGGTATCGCCGAGGTATTACATAACCAAGGTTTTAATGTCACCGGTTCCGATAGTGGCGACAATGCCATGACGCAACGCCTTAAAAAATTAGGCATTACCGTTTATCAAGGTCATGATGCGCGTCATGTAGAAGGGGCCGAAGTAGTGGTGCGTTCTAGTGCTGTCGCTGAAGACAATGTAGAAGTGGTTTATGCACAAGCACACAAAATTCCCGTGGTGATGCGCGCACAAATGTTGGCAGAACTCATGCGATTTCACCATGGCATAGCTATTGCTGGTACGCATGGTAAAACGACTACAACCAGTCTTGCCGCCAGTGTATTGGCCGAAGCGGGTTTAGATCCAACCTTCGTGATCGGTGGCTTGTTAAATAGCGCGGGTACTAATGCACGCTTGGGCAAAGGGCAATTTTTTGTGGTGGAAGCGGATGAATCCGATGCTTCATTTTTATTGTTAACGCCTGTCTTAGCCGTCGTCACCAACATCGATATGGATCATATGGAAACCTATGGCGGTGATTTTCAGCGTTTACAACAAGCTTTTTTACAGTTTATACATCATTTACCTTTTTATGGTGCGGCTATTTTGTGTTTGGACGATCCCATCATCGCGCAACTATTACCACAAATATCTCGACGTATGGTGACTTACGGCATAGACAGCGCTGCCGATGTGCGTGCTGTAGACATTGTACAACACGGCGTGCAAACTGAATTTACTGTGCTACGCAAAGGCAAAGCGCCGTTGGCGTTGCAGCTTAATCTAGCAGGGCGTCATAATGTATTAAATGCCTTGTCTATAGTTGCACTAGCCGAAATATTGAATATAGACGATGCCAGTTTAACGCGTGCTTTTGCAGAATTTCAGGGCATAGGGCGACGTTTTCAAATTTATGGGGAATATAAACCTAAATCAGATGTGAGTGTATTGGTGGTGGATGATTATGGTCATCATCCACGAGAAGTGGCTGCTACATTGGCCGCAGCGCGCGCGGCTTGGCC
>JAJXVU010000035.1 GCA_021781965.1 Pseudomonadota bacterium | reverse complement strand
CAGAATCAAGATTATGGATGAAGATGTAGTGCTAAGCACAAGCTGAGTTATTAACAGCTATCTAGGTTAAAGCGCATCAGCTAGATACTTCATCAGGAAGTTGTCGCACTTCACACGAGATTCTGGACCAAAGAGCGTAGTGGTGATTATAATAGTAATCACCACTATGAGGCTAGTTGCAGAATCTTCCCCCAAGTGCGACAACTCGCTGATGAAGCTTCTAGCTGAGCTGTTCTAATCTACCAAATCGTGTGAATGCAGTATCCAATCTGCTATACATAGCATATCTACTAACAAACGGTATTCCTTTTTCGTAAAGTGTATTTTCATAACTCTATTTTAATAACCACCACTAATGTATTCATTAAAAGCTTCTTTAGGTGCTTTATAACCTAAACATTATTTCATCTACTATCTTGGATATCTCATCTTGTTTTACCTCATCAATATCTAAGCTTCTAGGAAATTCAACTCTGATCACGCCATTTACATTCTCAATTGCTCCTTTTTGCTCTGGAGCTCCAGGTTCACAAAAATATATTTCTGTCTCTAAGCCATCTTTTATCCAATCATGCCTTTGAAATTCGCTACCTTGGCCAAAGGTAATGGATTTAATGTGCTTTTTATAGCCTTTCACTGTAGAAATTAACGTGAGCGCTGTTCCTTGGCTGTCTTATCCCTCTTCTTTATCGCTAAGGTGTAACGGCTTAATCTTTCCCTCAGCGTAATTAAATTCCCTTTTACCCCTTTCTTAAATACCATTAAATCGCATTCCGAATGTCCAAATACATCCCTCTTATTAATTGCTTCACAACGATTTTCTATCATCAGCTCTTTTGGAATGCGCGGCTTTCTTTGGCCTCGTCTCACCCTTGTAAAATGCTTACGTCTTAGCTTCTTGTATAATTGATTCCGCAGCTCTTTGTCACTGTATATGTATCGGTATATCGTTTCATGCGAAATAATACATCTGCCTTCATTTTCTAATTTTAATCGTCCTTCTATTTGCCACGGCGACCAGCCTTTTAATAATTTGCTGTGCACGTACGCCCGCAATTCTTTTTCTTTTAATAACCTGCGCCTTTGAATACCCTTCTCTTAGCAGTATCCCTAGACTTATTCTTTTTTGCTCATTTAATTGACAATAGTGCTTCCCCATTTGAACTTTCTCCCTCTTTTTTGCCGTTCAAATTATATACTATTGTCGCGCTTGAGTTAGATTGTGCCGTTCAAATAATCAATCGCGATACGACACATTAACTCAGCGGCATCGGGCAGCAAAGCATCGTTAAAGTCATATTCGGAATTATGGCAAGAAGCGCTGTTTTCGCCATTGCCCATAAAAAAGTAACAGCCGGGTACCCTTTGCAGATAAAATGAAAAATCCTCGGCTGCACGGGAGATTTTTTGTTTCAAGCCTACCCTTTCATTGCCAAATAAACTGCGGGCAACCTTAAATACATGCTCAGTTTCTGCACTACTGTTGATTGTAGGAGGATAGTGATCAATTAATTCAATCTTTGCCTGTCCGCCATAAGCCGAAACGGTTTTATTCATCATGGTTGTTAACAGTTGTTTCAGATATTCTCGATCCATTATCGTAATATAACGTAATGTTCCGCCTAAAATAACGTAATCTGGTATGATATTTTTACTGGAACCACCATTAACTTCTGTGATAGCAACGATCTGACCACTTTCTAATTTCAATTCGTGTATATTTTTGACCAAAATGGCGCTCATGAATATAGGATCAATATTCAGATCGGGAATCGCCGCATGTCCGCCTTTACCGTGGATCGTGATGGTAAAATCGGTATTGCCAGACAGAACGGTTCCTTCTAAGGTTTGCACCATGCCCACGGGGAGGGTTGGATAATTATGATAAGCAAATATGGCATCTACAGCCGGGGATTCTAATACGCCATCTTGAATCATAGCCGCAGCGCCAGCACCACCACCCTCCTCTGCGGGTTGAAAAATAAGCTTTACTCTACCCTTAAAGCGGTCTTTAAAATTACATAAAGCATTTGCTGCCATTAATAGTGTTGCGGTATGTCCGTCATGTCCGCAGGCATGCATTTTACCAGGATGAATGGATTTATAAGGGCGTCCCGTCATTTCTGTCATAGGCAGAGCATCTAGCTCAGCTCGTAAGGCAACGGTTTTACCCGCTTTTCCTGAGTCTATCATAGCTACGACACCCGTTCCGCCGACTCCAGTAACCACATCCAGCCCCATCTGTTTTAATTCATGTGCCACCACAGCCGCGGTTAATTCTTCTTGATAGCCCAGTTCAGGATGCATGTGGATCTTTTGGCGTATTTGAATAAAATGCGGTGTAATTTCATTAATGAATTGGCGTAGTTTAGTGGCAGCTAATATGACAATAGGCATACTAGTTTTTCTCTTTACTTATGCTATCTGGTGGCAGAAAAACATCTGCATCTGTCCAAAATTCTTTAGTGGTGGTAGGTATCTCAGAATAGTCTATATTGCTATCATCGTTTAGATGCAATTTAGCCCAGTCTGTTTTGCCGTTTAAGGTATCGTGCATATCTTACTCCCATTTAAAAAATTAGGAAACAGTTTTTTTCCTAATTTCGACATATGGACTAAAATAACATTTTTTGCTACTTATTGCACTATAATCCGGTTTAAATCAGCAATATTGAGTTTATTTTTTTTGTAATGCGCTCCAGCTAATTTAATGTAATCAAACACATCTAGTTTAGATTGTGGCTGTTTGTTTTCATCTAAATGGATTATATTTCCCTCAATAGATCCATAGAATAGAAAGCCTTCATCATCAACAATGATATCGGCTTTATGAGTTACTCCGGGCGGAATGTAGAGATATTGGTGAGACATAACACTGATCTTTTTGTCATTTATATCTGTAAAAACCATAGAGCCACTTAAACTAATTCCATGTGTAGCGCCTGAATGATAATGATACCCGCCAGAGCAGTTTTGGTCTGCATACCAATAACAAGTATAATAACTATGGATTGCATCAAGCCTTACCGGTCTAAACCATAAGTTTTCATCTTCTTGGATCCAGTATTGATCTAAACTATGATCTTCTAAAATTCCTAGATCAATCGTGTATCCTATCGTCATAGTTTAGTTGCTTCTAGTAAACAAATGGGCAAAGTAGAACCACTTTCTTCATTATTGCTATAAACAAAATTGGAACCAAACTGTGTATTCTGGAGGAGATTCATCCATTCTTGTTGGCTGCGATTTGAACCTAACATTGTACCGTGCAAGTTTATATCGCTTAAAGCAAAGCCAAAGTAAGAAGCATGATTCTTTTCGGGAACGAAAAAATCAATGATGAGTAATTTGCTATCTTTGGGCATATGGTTATAACATTGATTGATGATGCGAATGGAAGCGGCATCATTCCAATTCAGTAATGCCCTGCTGATGATATACAGATCGCCTTCAGTAGGTGCCTTGGTAAAGAAATCCCCTGGATAATAAGAAAGTCGCTTGCTGATTTCAGATCCTGCCCATTGCTTCTTTGCTTGTTCGATAACAACAGGCTGTTCAAATAGAATTCCGCGAACATGAGGGTTCTTTGTTAATATCATTGATAATAGTTCACCATTGCCACCTGCTATATCAACAATAGTGTTGTAAGGGTTAAAGTCATATAATGGAAGGACTGCGGTAAGCCAAGCAGTTGCTGTTTTTTCACACCAAGCTGTGAATGTTTGCGATTTTTCAGGATTAGAATCTAGATATTCATAAAAAGTTTTGCCATAGTGTGCTTGCCAAGAAGATGTTTTGCCTTTTAATGTAGTCTCTAATTGCTCTATTGCAGCATAGCCGTCAGCAATGTGTATTCCTAAAAAGTAATCTAAATGAGGTGTTAGCTCAGAGGCTGTTATTAAATCTCCTTTTAATGTCACCAGTTCCAACGCATCTAGCACACGAATAAATTTTGCAGTTCCTTCTACAGTAAAATTTAAAATTTTAGCCATTTCAGAGATGCTAATAGGTTGATCAGATAGGATTTCATCTAGTTGATGCTCTGCGGCAATAATAGCGCACTTTGAAATAATATGCCCAAAACCTATGGATATAAGTTTTCCAGCTATGTTATTTTGAATTGCCATGAAGGAGCTCCCTCTATTGGATTTAAAGACAGAAAAATAGTAGACGCCTATACTCTATTTTTAGAGTACAGACGCCCACTTAGACAAAGGTGTGCCTACTATTGCTTAGGCTGGTTCCGTAACACGTACTGTAGCGGCTTGGCGTACTAAAAAGTTAGCTTTCATCGCTTCTGCCTTGAAGTATTTTTCAACGGTTCTTTTGACGGCTTCTATTTCGAAAGGTTTACAGGAAAATACGTCTAAATAGACATCGCCTGTATCATTGCAGAAATGAGCGCAAATATTGCTGGTCTCGATCAATTGTACCAGTGTAAATCCAGCCTTATTGCCGGTACCAAAGTTAACGACTTGTGGCTCTCCATAAGCCACCATGTCAATTTCTTTGACCAGTTCTTTGGCGAATGCGGTAACATGCGCTGCATCCATGATTTTTGATTTGTCGCAGCTAGCACAATCTAGCATTAAGTGGTATCCCCAGTGTTCATTTGACATTGTTTATTTATCCCATAAGAAAAATTAAGTTAGGGTCGTTACCCACTGGATAAACTGGTTTTGGAAGCCATTCCGAACAATTTATACACAACAGGTGATTAATTTAAAGAGGTTCTCCCTAGACCAAAATTTGCTAGTCGGCAGGAACCGAAGAGAATAGTAGTGAAAGTGAAATAGCTTGTCTATAGTTTCTGGGGAAAATTTAATAAAAAAACAAAAAAATACAGTTCTAAATTTAAACAATATGGTACCGCCTACCCTGCTTACCCCCAGCAGACGGTATAAGCATATTTTTGCAAAGATAGCTTGGCTATATCACCCCGTTTGACCGTTCCCACGCCCGCGGGCGTGCCTGTAAAGAGTAAGTCACCGGCGCAAATAGGGAAATACTGGCTAGCATAGACTAACAGCTCTACTGGATTAAAGCGCATCTCAGCACTATTGCCTTGCTGACGTACTTCGCCATTTAGCGCAAATTCAAATTGCAGCGCACGTACATCCAGGCTGTCTACAGCAAGCCAGGGGCCAATGACGGCTGCATCAGGGAAGACTTTGCCTATTTCCCAAGGACCGCCGGCATCTTTTGATTTTTTTTGTAGGGTACGGTTGGTCATGTCCAATCCTACGGTTACATGAGAAATAGCCGCCAGCGCCTCTTTTTCAGATAAACAATAACCATTTTTTGCTATGAGAAATACCAACTCGCATTCGTAGTGTATATCGACCTCGTTGGCACTATGAGGCCAATCCAGTACACATTCGTCCTGCCAATGTGCACAGGTTTTAAGAACGCTGGGTGGTTTTAGAAATAGCACAGGCTTTTCTGGAATGCCATCTTTCATTTCTTTAGCGTGTTCCAAATAATTTTTACCCGCACAAATTATTTTATCCATTGTTTGCTCCTAAGAAGTTAGATGTGACTATTCATTTTAATTTAATAGTGCGTCGCTTGCGCGCAATGACGTTGTTCCTAATATCGCTAAACCCTGTGTCTCAAACCAACGAGTATCTTCCTTTATAACATATTTTTTTAGCTCAGGGATAGCGCCAAGAGTATTATAATCCGTGGTGGCAAAATATCGTTTACCCGTAATGCGAAATTCCTTGGTGCTTCTAGAAGGCGTTATTAATATATGGCCATCAGGAACGATTTCAATTAATTTTTCTACAAAATCAACAATGCCTTGCTTTTTCTCTATGCCATTTTCAACGCCTAGAAGATAGGGCACAAAAGCAGTGTCAAAAAATTTATTTTTCTGCTCTTCTAGTAGTTGCCATAATTCTCCCGTATGAAGTTGTATCTCTCTGTCTAACTCAAAATCTTCCTTGGGCTCTTTTTCAATAGCCTGACGTACTAATAAGAGCATATAAAAAATATATGATCGTCGTAATGCTTGTGGATTAAATAATCTCAATAATATTTGTCTTAATTTTCCGGTGGGTAGAATTCCATATGGCGGGTGCCAGCACGTTAGCGCCCCAAGTAATTCGCCTATAGACGGAAAATCTTTTCTTTGCCTCTTATCTCCACGATAATGATAATATTTCTTAAAAGCTTTCATCCAGGCTATAGTCACCGGATCTTTATCATAGACTGTAACCGATTTAGCCCCGGCGTTAGCAAATAAAAAGCTACTGTTACCATAACCTGGAATAACCAATACATCTTTACCCTCTATATCTGCTCTAATATCATAACTATCTTGCCATTTTCTATTGCCAAATAGTTTAGACGATAAAAAACGTTCAGCTCCCATGGGATATATGAGTGCTCCTTTGCCATCTGTTTCTCGACTGATGTGGTGACCACATAGCCATTTCTTTTCTTGAGTGCTGAAGGTTATATTGGACTGTGGCATTGAAATTTTCCTAAAAAACAGATACTCACACCCACCCCTTCAATTCCATCAAATCCTTAGCTTGCTGCAACAATTCAGCTCTGAATTTGGGATGAGCAATGTCGATGAGTGCCATGGCTCTATCATAGGTGGATTTTCCTTTTAAATTGACGATGCCATATTCAGTTGCAATATATTGTACATCTACCCTAGAGTCTGTGATCGGACCTGAAACGACGGGAATGATACGTGAAACACTGCCCTCAGCGGCGGTGGAATGTGCTGCTAGAATGGAACAGCCTTGTTTGGATAACTGTGCGCCGCGTATAAAATCTAATTGTCCACCTATAGCACTAAATTGTCTACCATTGACTGATTCGGCATTAACTTGCCCAAACAGATCGACTTGTACAAAGCTATTGATCGAAATAACGTTATCATTTTTTGCGATCACATAAGGGTCGTTGACATAGCCTACAGGATGACACTCCATACTGGAGTTGTCATCTAAAAAATCATACATAGCTTTATCGCCTAAAGCAAAAGTATAAACACTTTTATGGCGATTTATATTTTTGAATTTATTGCTAATAGCACCGCATTGAATAAGTTGCATGATGCCAGGCGTGATCAATTCGCTGTGCAAACCTAAATTTCGATGAGTGGTTAAAGCAGCACAAATGGCACTAGGAACGGAACCTATACCAAATTGCAGCGTGGCTTTATCTGGAATGAGATGAATAATTTGTCTAGCAATTTCTTTATCTATTTCAGAAATAGCTTTTGCGGGTATTTCGCATAAGGGAACATTATTTTCAATCAGCATATCGATTTCAGACAAATGCAGACTACAATCACCAAAAGCTCTAGGCATATATTTATTGACTTCTACAATGAGTTTTTTAGCAATTCTTGCAGATGGAATAGTATAATCACTATTGGTACCACAACTAAAATAACCGCCTTTATCCATAGGCGAGACGGTCATAATAAAGGTGTCTAGATCTAAATAGTCTTCAATAATTTTGGGTACTTCACTAAAGCTCGTGGGCACAAAAGAAACGACGCGCTTATTGTCTTTTACACCGCGTTGAATGAGTTCGCGCTCGGCTGCTCCCATAAAGAAAGGATGTGGCTTGATGCGATCCATGTATTCATATTTTAATAAACTGTCGCATAAAGGGGATGCTGAGTGTAGATAATATAAATTGAGTCTTTGAATGTCATGTTGCTGTACTCTTTTTTCTATTGCACGTAATAGTGCGGGTGGTGCGCTCGCGGCCATGCCTATGCCGATGTTGCCTAATTTGGGTAACCATTCGGCTGCTTTTTCCGCTGTGGTTAATTTCTTTTGATACTCTGCATGATAATCCATCGTTATTAATAGCTCATAAAACAAATCAAGAGTATACACCTAGAGATAGGGAAGGACAATAAAAATGCTCAAAAAATGCGGCCATTTATTTTAATACAATGCTAGGGCTTGTAGCCATTGGGTTTGTCGAAGCGAAAAATCAATATACTCGGGGAAAATATTAGCAGATTTGAGGATAATATCGGGCAATATTTGGCGATATTTTGACCACCTTATTCATTTTGCAGCCGACAAACTAAATGTCAACAAGCTCTATTATATCATTTAACGCATTGCAGGTAATTTGTGCTAGAATCGTACATCCTTTTATTTTGAGAGATTTGAATGAACAAGACTACACGTACCCAGATCGTTACGACCGCACTGCCCTATGCCAACGGCGCTATTCATTTAGGTTATATTTTAGAAGCTATAGAAGCCGATATCTGGGTTAACTTTCAAAAAATGCGCGGTAATGAATGTTATTTTATTGCGGGCAGCGATGCACATGGCACGCCCATCATGATCCAAGCCGAAAAACATGGTTTAACTCCCGAAGCTTTTATCTCTAAAATAGCGCATGAGCAATTAGCCGATATCGAACAATTTGGCATAAAATTTGATAATTTTTATACTACCCATTCTCCTGAAAATGAGCAATTAGCCGGCGACATCTATCACCGTTTGCAAAAAGCAGGCGCCATAACGCGTAAGACTATTTACCAAGCCTATGATCCCGTCAAGAACATGTTTTTACCCGATCGCTATGTCAAAGGCACTTGCCCGCGCTGTAAGAGTGCCGATCAATACGGAGACAATTGCGAAGTCTGTGGTGCTACTTATGCTTCATCGGAATTGATTGATCCTAAGTCCGTATTATCGGGAGCTACACCTGAGACCCGCGCCACGGAACATTTATTTTTTGATTTGCCACAATATGCCGATAAACTAAAACAATGGTTAAGCGGCCCGCATGTTGCTAAAGAAATTCAAAATAAAATGCAAGAATGGTTTGATGTTGGTTTGCAAACTTGGGACATTAGTCGCGATGCGCCTTATTTTGGCTTTGAAATTCCAGGAGAAAAAGACAAATATTTTTACGTCTGGTTGGATGCGCCTATAGGCTATATGGCTAGCTTTAAAAATTTTTGTGCTAAACAGCCAGAACTAGATTATGATGCGTTCTGGAAACATGACAGCAAGACTGAACTATATCACTTTATCGGTAAAGACATCATGTATTTCCATACCCTATTTTGGCCTGCGGTGTTAATGGCTAGCCAGCATCGTTTGCCCACCCAAGTGTTTGTGCATGGTTTTGTAACCGTCAATGGTGAAAAAATGTCAAAATCACGTGGCACATTTATTACCGCCAAACAATATTTAGAAAAACTAAACCCGGAGTATTTGCGTTATTATTTTGCAGCCAAGTTAAACGGTGGCATAGAAGATATTGATCTTAACTTCAAAGATTTTATGCTACGCGTTAATTCAGATCTCATCGGCAAAATAATTAATATTGCCGCACGCACCGCGAGTTTTATAGGCAAATTCTTTGACAATCAATTGGCTGCGCAATTAACCCATAAAGAACTATGGGAATTATTTGTAAATAAGCAAGGCGAAATAGCGGACTATTATGAAACTCGCGATTATGCACGCGTACTGCGTGAGGTAACCGCTCTTGCCGATAGGGCGAATGAGTGGATTGCTGAGAGAAAGCCTTGGCAAATGGCCAAGGAACATGGCGGCTCGGAAGAATTAAAAGAAGTCGCGACCAGTGCGCTTAATCTATTTCGCATTTTAACCATTTATTTAAAGCCGGTTTTACCAAAATTGGCATTATCGGTAGAAGATTTCTTGCAAATTGTGCCTTTACAATGGGATGACATCAATGCACCTTTATTGGCTCATACGATTAAGCCCTTTACGCCCTTAATGACACGCATAGAAGAAAGCCAAATTGCCGAGTGGATCCAGGACAAATAACGATGGATGCTAAGGATATTGATGCCCTTTTACCGCAAACCCAATGTCAAGAATGTGGTTATGCGGCATGTTTACCTTATGCAGAAGCCATAGCTCGTGGCGAAGTGGATATTGCACGTTGTGCCCCGGGAGGTATTGAAACCTTAGAGGCGTTGGCACAATTAATGGGCGTAGATGCCACACCATATAAAGTTGAAGTACAGCAACGCTATAGACCACCCAGTGTTGCTGTTATAGACGAAGCTTATTGCATAGGTTGTTTAAAATGTATTGCCGCCTGTCCAGTGGATGCCATTGTAGGCAGCGCAAAAATGATGCATACAGTGTTACCCGATATTTGCACGGGTTGTGAATTGTGTTTATTACCCTGTCCTACAGATTGCATTAGCATGGTGGCAGCTGCATCTGAAAAAATAGTACAAGCGGATGAAGCGCGTCGCCATTATGAAGCAAAAAATGAACGTCTGCACAAAGCGCGTGAAACTAAAAAAGTGAACGCGCCTGACTCCATAGCAGCGCAACTGGATTATATAGAAGCCGCACGTTTACGGGTTCTTGCTAAAAAAGGAAAGCCTCATGTTAGCAAGTAACATTCAAAAAATATTTGCTACGTTTGCCAAAGCCAACCCCAAGCCTGCTACAGAATTACATTATCACACACCCTTTGAATTACTAATTTCTGTGATTTTATCTGCGCAAGCGACCGATGTGAGTGTCAATAAAGCGACAGCAAAATTATATCCAGTCGCGCATACGCCGCAAGCCATTTTAGATTTGGGTATGGATGGCTTGATAGCTTACATTAAAAGCATAGGCTTATATAAAACTAAGGCGAAAAATATTCTAAAGACTTGTGCGTTATTATTAGAACGGCATCAAGGTAAAGTGCCGCACAGCCGCGAAGCGTTAGAGGCCTTGCCAGGCGTAGGCCGCAAAACGGCGAATGTGGTATTGAACACTGCTTTTGGTGAACCTACTATTGCCGTAGATACCCATATTTTTAGGGTAGCAAAACGTATAGGCTTATCGCAAGGAAATACACCTTTAGCCGTGGAGCAGGATTTGTTAAAGGTAGTCCCTAAAGCTTATCTGCATGATGCGCATCATTGGCTGATTTTACACGGCCGTTATACCTGTGTGGCTAGAAAACCACATTGTGGTCAGTGCATTATTCGCGATTGGTGTGAATATCCGGATAAGACAAAAGATACTTAATGATTAGAGTTAAAAAATGGATTCTTTATTAAAGAACCGTTTCGACTAATGAGAATTCAATTAGTTAAAACGGTTTGTTATATTCTATCAGAGGTGTCCCATTAGTAGTAATATTATGACAACGACTAATACAAGGCTAAGTAGACCACTAGGGTAATATCCCCAGGTCCGACTATGGGGCCAAGTTGGCAAAGCGCCTAAGAGAAGCAGAACTAAAACAATGAGTAAAATTGTACCTAACATAACGCCTCCTTATTAATTAAACCTTAACACAAAAGCTTTTTGCTTTGTTTTTCCCTTGAATTTAGTCAGGGCGATTAACAATAGTATAGTATATATTATAGTTAGCAGGTAACTTGGCGTCGCCAAGAGGATTCGAACCCGCCGCTGTAAATATTGATACGTCAAGAAAGATTTAATTCTTAGAATTTCCTTGGTCTTTCTTAAAGTTCAGGTATTCTTCTCCCATGACTTTTAATTGTTCTTTGTCTAATATGCGTTTCGATTTTATAAAAAGATCTTGTTCTTCTTCTTGGACGTGATGTTTTATGATTTCTTCCAATACGGTTACTTTAGCTTTCCAAATTTCATCTTTGCTAGGTATGTCTTTTATATCTGAAAGTAAAGTTTTAATTAAATCATGTTCTACGTAAGACTCCATAACCAGATCTTTAGTTTTAGCGCTTTTTCTAACAGCTGGGTAAAACACTTTTTCTTCGAATTCAGCATGTATAGTAAGCGCTTCATAAATTTTAGAAAAAACAGACTCTTTACTTGGAGTAGTTCGACTTTTTAGGAGCTTTTTAAATAATTCAGAAACTTCTTTATGATCGGCCTTTAATAAGGTAATAATATTCATTTTCTCCCCCTTTTGTTGTTATTGCTTTATTATAGTTCTTTCATAATTAATTATCTATATAAACCATGTACGATTATTCGAAAATTAAGTGGCGATAACAAACATTCTCTGGCAAGAAGACTAATTGACGTTATACTTTTGTCAATCTACTGAGATTATCAATAAAAAAACAGGAGTAAAAATGACAACACCTAAATCAATTGCACGTAAAATCCCCAGTCAGGCTAAAACACAGTCCAGGCAACCTGGCCAACAGTATAATATGAAGCCTCAACCTAAAATGGATAAACAAACCTACCAGAGTTGTAATAAGTTAAAAAACAAAGTGGCAATAATTACTGGAGGAGACAGTGGTATTGGAGGCTCGGTAGCTCTTTTGTATGCGAAAGAAGGGGCCGATGTGGTCATTACTTATTTTAATGAACATAAAGATGCTAAAATAATAAAGCAAAAAATAGAAGAAATGGGTCGACATTGTTTTTTAATTTCTGGGGATCTAGCGAAAGAAACCTTTTGCAAAAAAGTAGTTCGATTAGCTTTAAAACATTTTGGAAAATTAGATATTTTAGTGAATAACGCTGCTGAACAACACCCCCAGGATAGCATTAGAGATATTAGTGCCGAACAATTATTAAAAACATTTAGCACCAATGTTTTTTCTTATTTTTTTATGATAAAAGCCGCATTACCGCATTTAAAAAAAGGTGCATCTATTATTAACACTACTTCTGTAACCGCTTATAAGGGTAGTAAAGAATTAATTGATTACTCCGCAACTAAAGGTGCTATTGTTGCTCTTACTCGTTCTCTTTCAGAATCTATTGTTGGCAAAGGCATTCGAGTCAATGCAGTTGCTCCCGGTCCTATTTGGACACCTTTAATCACTGCAAGCTTTAGTAAAAAACACATAAAAGAATTTGGAAAAAATGTGCCTATGAAAAGGCCTGGACAACCCGAGGAAGTAGCACCCTGTTATGTTTTTCTTGCTTCAGAGGATTCTTCTTATATGTCCGGGCAAGTATTACATCCTAATGGTGGCAAAATTGTGAATGGTTAATTTGGGGGGGGGAAATAGCGCGGCCGCTGGGGAAGGCACGAAGCTAAAGATGGAGCGTTTTTCACTAAATATTTTATAATTAAGTGGCTAATTTGGCGTCCCCAAGGGGATTCGAACCCCTGTTATTGCCGTGAGAGGGCAATGTCCTAGGCCTCTAGACGATGGGGACATGTCTACTCTTCGCATTTGCTTTTTATGCTTTGTTGCCTTCGCTCATCTCGCCCCAGTCATGTAGAGTTACACTCCTGGTACTCGAGAGCTAGTCTTCTCGCCTAAAAATCAACTGCTGTGAGTATATTATACATAAAAATAGATTTGTAGCTAAACGCCAGAAAACTGGCGTCCCCAAGGGGATTCGAACCCCTGTTACTGCCGTGAAAGGGCAATGTCCTAGGCCTCTAGACGATGGGGACAGTAAGGACTGTCATTTTCTCTTGGTGGAGCTAGGCGGGATCGAACCGCCGACCTCTTGCATGCCATGCAAGCGCTCTCCCAGCTGAGCTATAGCCCCGAGAAAGTGGGCATTTTAGCAGATTTGCCCTTTTTGTCAAGGCATTTTACAAGCATTCGGCTCTTTTATAGAGGAAATATCTATGTCGGTGTGGCAATAAGATAAAAACCATGCAGAGAGTTCAATTTTTAATCAGATAGCCCGCTTTTTCAACATTTTAACTACTATGGCTTACTGTGTCGCTTATTTTTTCGCTCGTATTTGCAACGCAGTTTTTTAAAGCCGATTGGTGCCCTGACTTTGCCTTTTTGAATTAATATGTTTACATGGGTTTAATATTAAATGTTTTTCACTACTGCCCAATTAATCGATTTTCCGAAAAAAAGATTGCATGTATTTTTATATTAATTTTGTATAGATGCTTTGATGTGCTTTATTCATCCTGCAAAATTAAAAATAAAACTTATACCTCTGAAATATAAAGTATCTTTATATTTCAGCATAGATCCAAAAAATATTTTACTGCGCGAAAAGAAAATAAAATTTTTATAAATGGCATGCCATTCTCTAAAATTATATTTCAACATGTATTTATTGCGCATTTTTAGCGGAATGTAAACTTTGCATTATTGGTGAATGAGAGTAAGCGTAACAGTCATAAGTGAAAATTATATAACAAACACCCCGTTTTTATTGGATCATTTAACGTCTAAAGAATTATTTTTGACAAAGCCAAGAAGCAATGATAAAAATAATTCACAAGATTTTATTGCAATATATTAAATGCTGCGTACGAAAACTCTGATCATATTTGCTTTTTATTGACAAGTTTATCACAGAGGCATAGACTGAAATTATGAGATGCTAAATCTCATTTTGTGAATTAAAAAATTTTCGTTGATCACTAATTAGGAGGTGAATTATGGCGGGTACACACAAAGGCAAAAAAGCTGTTGCAACAGCAGAAAAAGGTCATGAACAAACTGATAATTCAGGTGGGCAAGCAAGTCGAGAACGCTCTGCTGAAACAGCGAGAGAACGTAGAGACGACTGTACAAATAATGAGAATCATCAATCATCTGGATATCAAGGTGAATACAGACGAGATGAAGGCGATTATCAATCTTCTGGACGCCAAGGTGGCTACAGACAAGATCAAGATAATTATCAATCTTCTGGACGCCAAGGTGGCTCTAACAGAGATAATGATTATCAATCTTCTGGACGCCAAGGTGGTTACAGACAAGAGCAAGATAATTACCAATCTTCTGGACGCCAAGGTGGCTACAGACAAGATCAAGATAATTATCAATCTTCTGGACGTCAAGGTGGCTACAGACAAGATCAAGATAATTATCAATCTTCTGGACGCCAAGGTGGCTCTAACAGAGATAATGATTATCAATCTTCTGGACGCCAAGGTGGCTACAAACAAGATAATGATAAT
>JAJXVU010000011.1 GCA_021781965.1 Pseudomonadota bacterium | reverse complement strand
GAGCTTATCTAAGGAAGCCGTGATGTCCGCTAAGGTGGATTTACCATAGCGTTCAGGTTCGCGCTGCCCTAATAAGTTCAAATTTGGACCATTTATTACCAATATATGCACAAGTTATTCCTCAAACTGCAATTTTCCGATTATGCCATTATTGCACGATCGTGTCTAGTTCCCAGACGTTGGCTACAAAAATGGGTTTTTATGCGCATATTCTGTACTTTAGAGACGATGAGGATTTGTATTAAGTAAATCTTTATTAACACAATATTCCGTGGCTTGTTTTGGCGCTCGCTTGCAGGGGGCGGGAAGCTCACCGCCCAGAATCAAGGTTGATGATTATGGATGTGCGCAGAATGGGTGCAATGTGCTGCGTTTTAGGGCGCTTCACGAAGCGCCCCTACAATAGACCTATGCTGTTTAAACTTATGCCCTTGTCTACAAATTCGTCTTGACAGCCTCAAAACGGGGGCATATCATTAGATACTTATTTTCAATAACCAAGGATATCTTTATGACACTCCGTACCCGTCTGATGATAACTGCCGTCAGTGCGTTACTGGCTACTGCCACGGTCTCTTTAGCGGCTACGCCAGCTGTACCTGCCACACCAGCGCCCGCTATGCCTAAATCAGCCGCAGCTGCGACTGGGGTACAAGATAGCTATAAGAACTTAGTACAACAAGTGACACACGGCCAAATTCAAGTGCTTAAACAATTTACAGGTCCTGGAGATTTAGTGGGCTTAGTGGTGAAGTCACCACAAGGGCAGAAAGCGGTTATCTATGTAAACAAGAGTGCCCAATATATTATAGTGGGTAATGTCATCACTGCCGATGGCCAAAGTCAAACTGCTACCGATACTGACAAATATGTAAACACTGAGATCGCACAAAAGGCGTGGGCAAATGCCGCTAATACGGCTTGGATTTTAGATGGTTCAGCTAAGGCCAAGCATGTTATTTATGCTGTAGCGGATCCTAACTGCTCAGCTTGTCACAAATTTTACAGCGATACTCGTCCGTATGTAGAAAAAGGCGATTTGGCTATACGTTGGATTTTAGTGGGCTTTTTGCGTCCATCGAGCCAAGGCATGGCCATGGCAATTATCAATGCTAAGGATCCAGGCGCATTGCTAAAGCAAAATGAAAGTCAGTTCAATATGGATAAGGAACAAGGCGCAATTAAGCCTATAGATAATCCATCAGCAGATCTGAAAGCTAAATTTGCAGGCAATATGAAATTTATGTCGGATCACCAATTTACAGTAACGCCAACCATTATTTATCTAGATGCACAAGGTACTGCGCATACTGTAATGGGTGCTTTGCCAGAGCCGCAATTAAAAGACATGGTGAATAGTGCCGTTAAGCCTTAGCGATGTCTATCGTAGGGGCAGGCCCCTGTGCCTGCCCCTACGAATCAATAATTAGAGGTGTATATTGAAAAAGCGTGATAAAAACTATGTCAGTGAAATCGATCTTTTTTTAGAAGAGTTAAGACTTTTCGTTCCTGAATCGGAAAGTCAAGCTAAAGAGCGCAAGCAATACGAACATCTTGATCGCTTACGCGATACCGCTAAATCAGAAACTGCATGAAAGAAGACGGATCATTTAACCTAGTCAATCATTTTCTCATTGCCACGCCGGAGCTGGATGATTCGCATTTTCATCGCACTGTAGTGTATGTATGCGCTTATGGTGAAGAAGGCGCTATGGGCTTAGTGATCAATCGCCCTTTGCTGGATATGAAACTAGCCGATGTTTTTGAAGAAATGCAGATAAAAGTCGATAATAATCTACAAGTTCCTTCCATCGTATTATTAGGTGGACCACTACAACCGGATCGTGGTTTTGTATTACATAAACCGCAACAATCTTGGCAGTCTACGCTCATGGTATGTGATACGGTAGCAGTTACCTCTTCGCAAGATATTTTACAGGCTATGGCACGCAATGAAGGCCCTAAAGACGCATTGATGATTTTGGGCTATTCGGGTTGGACCGGTGAGATGCTAGAAAAAGAAATTGCAGACAATGATTGGTTGGTGGCGCCTGCAAACATCGATATTATTTTTGGTATGCCTTTTGCTGACCGATGGCAACGCGCTATTAAAAGTTTGGGTTTTAATCCAGATAATTTGTCGGATGATATGGGCCATGCCTGATACATCATCATTACCTAGCCATTGGCAAGAGCCAGTCAAACCGCAAGGGGTTGCATTGGGCTTTGATTATGGCACTAAGAAAATAGGTGTGGCGGTAGGGCAGTTATTAACGCGCAGTGCATCGCCGCTATCAGTATTATATCGTGTTAAAAATGAAATCGATTGGGTAAGCATAGGCACTTTAATTAAACAGTGGCGCCCCTTTGCCCTGGTTGTGGGTATTCCGTTACACATGGATGGTAAAACACAATGGATCACAGAGGAAGCAACGACTTTTGCAGTGGCATTAAAAGATCGTTTTCAGTTGCCGGTCTATATTGCCGATGAACGTTTAACTTCAGCAGAAGCGCGTTCGCAAGTCTTTGAAAGTGGCGGTTATAGGGCCTTAAAGAAAACGGCCATAGATAGCTTGGCCGCTAAATTAATCTTGGAACAATGGTTAGCGCAATTTGAGGAAGACTAATATGGAACAAATTGATAAAAATGGTCGGCTAAAACATTTGCTCACTTTAGATAGCTTGCCACAAGACTATATCAATAAACTATTGTTGCTCACCGATACATTTATCGATAAGAATAATCGTTTGCGCCATACAGATGATTTAAAAGATAAAACCGTAGTCAATGTTTTTTTTGAAGCCAGCACGCGTACCCGCACCACTTTTGAAATTGCAGCTAAACGATTAAGCGCTGATGTCATCAGTGTCAATGTAGCTACTGCTGCAACGGCCAAGGGAGAATCTTTACGGGATACTATTTTAAATTTACAAGCCATGCAAGCGGATTTATTTGTTTGTAGACATGGCGATTCGGGTGCGGCGCATTTTATTGCGAAACAGGTAAAACCCAGCGTCGCGGTTATCAATGCCGGCGATGGTTGTCACGAACATCCGACCCAAGCTTTGTTAGATTTGTATACGATACGCCACGCTAAAAAAGAATTTTCAAATTTAACGGTTGCTATTGTAGGGGATATTTTGCATTCGCGTGTGGCACGTTCGGAAATCATGGCCTTAAAAACCATGGGCGTTAAACACATACGCTTAATTGCCCCTAAAACTCTATTGCCTGCGCAAATAGGCGCGAGTGGTGTGATTTGTTATAGCAATATGGAAGAGGGTATTCAAGGTGCGGATGTGATTATCATGTTGCGCTTGCAAAAAGAGCGCATGGATCAAGGTTTATTACCGAGTCTGCGCGAATATCATCAGTGTTATGGTTTAACCGCTGAACGATTAAAGTTAGCCAAAAAAGATGTGATAGTGATGCATCCGGGTCCTATGGACAGAGGGGTTGAAATCGATTCCGTGGTCGCCGATGGACCACACTCTATGATTTTACAACAAGTACATTTTGGCATTGCGGTGCGTATGGCGGTGATGGTTGAATTAACGGCGAGGAAATAAAATGGCGAACAAAATAGTATTTCGCAATGGTTGCTTAATTAACCCAGAAAAGCACAGCGAAACCATAACCGATTTGTTTGTTGCTGAAGGAAAAATCGTTGCACTGGAAAGTGCCCCAGAAGGCTTTATTGCAGACGAGGAAATTGATTGTAACGACTGTTTAATAGCGCCAGGGTTTATAGATCTTTCTACTACCTTACATCATCCTATTCATTCTGAATTGTCGGCAGCAGTGAAAGGCGGTTTTACGCACGTATGTGTATCACCGGATAGCGAGCCATTATTAGATACGCCTAGTGTAGTCGAATCCTTGCATAGTCAGGCTCAGCGCATTGCTAAGGTGCAAGTGTTGCCTATAGGGGCCTTCACACAGAATTTAGCCGGGAAGCAATTGGCGGAAATGGCGGCATTAAAAGAAGCCGGTTGTATTGCGGTGGGTCAAGCGTATCATCCTATTTTCAATACACAATTATTGTATAGAGCTTTGCAATATGCAGCCACTAACAATTTACTCGTGATTCATTGCCCACTCGATCCGGGATGGCAGGATAAAAACTATGTACATGCGGGCAAAGAAAATCTAATTTTAGGATTACCGGCAATGCCTGTTTGTGCAGAGGTGAGCGAGATTGCTAGAATGATTGCTTTATTACCGGAAACAGGTGCGCGAGTTCACTTTAGTCGTTTATCCAGTGCACGCGCAGTGGAATTAATTGCTGAGGCCAAAGCGTGCGGCTTAGCCGTGAGTGCTGATGTATCTATACACCATCTATGGTTTACGGAAACGATGCATCGCTCTTTTGAAGGATATATAATGCAACCACCCTTGCGCAGTGATGTGGATCGCGCAGCCTTACGTCAGGGGGTGATCGACGGCACCATCGATGCCATTTGTTCAGCACATACACCACATGAAGCCGATGCGTTATTAGTTCCATTTTTAGAAACACCTCCCGGGATGTCTACCTTGGAATTGATGTGGCCAATGTTGGTCATGTTACATCGCGAGTTGGATTTATCGTGGTGTCAATGTTTACGTCTAGTCACCGCTACACCCGCACGTATTTTAAGTTTGAACCGAGGTACGTTGGATATAGGAAAAAGTGCGGATTTAACCGTATTATCGCCTATAGCAGAATGGGCAGTCAGCGCGGATACCTTGGTTTCCCGCGGCAAAAACACACCATTTTTAGGGGATACACTCAGCGGCCAAGTATTAGCAACCTATGTGCATGGTCGCAAAGTGTATTGATGACGTATCTTCATTAATACGTCATTCAATATCTGTATGCCTCGCTGAGTTTTCAAGGATAAATCTCGATGAAACGCCAAACTTACTGTTTCTGACTGCTCACTGGAATCATTATCTTTTCTGATTTTTTTGTCAAGGGGTTAGAATTAAATTAGGAGTCAATAACATGAGTGATCTATTTTCTGTAAAACAAAAAGTTGCTTTGGTAACAGGGGCTTCGTCTGGCTTGGGACGTCATTTTGCTTTAACGCTCGCCAGAGCAGGTGCTATGGTCGTTATTGCTGCGAGAAGAGCGGAACAGCTACAAGAATTGGCTAAAGAAATAGAATCTTTTGGTGGCACGGTGTTGGTTGTAAGTCTGGATATCACTAAGCCCGATATGATTCAGAATATTGTGACAGAAGCCATTGCTAGATTTGGACGCATAGATATTTTGGTGAATACGGCCGGGAATGCGATCCGTAAACCCATTCTAGAATTTACGGGGGAGGATTTTGACAGCATAATCAATACGCATCTTAAAGGTTGCTGGTTGTTATCAATGGCTGTGGCTAAAGAAATGATAAAACAAAACAAGCCGTTAAACATTATTAATGTTTCAACGATGGCGGCCAACAAGGCTTATAAAAATGGAACATTGTATTCGACAGCCAAAGCGGGAGTAAGTCAATTGACACGGTCATTAGCTTATGACCTTGTGAGCAATAACATCCGAGTCAATGCAATTGCCCCAGGGTTGGTGATAACGGATTTGAATAAAGATGCCGTTGATCGCCCAGAGTTTAAAGCGATGATCCAACGAATTCCTATGGCTCGTACGGGAGAGTTCCGTGATTTTGAGGGGCCATTGTTATTCTTAGCCTCAGATGCCAGTCGTTATATCACGGGTTGCATTTTGCCTGTTGATGGCGGGCATGCTTGTAATCCGTTGTAAATAGCGCTGTTATTTAAGGATAAGAAATGGAAATTTTCATAGCTTTATTAAAGTTGATTGGAATCACCACTGATCGCGCTGATCATGTTACTATCATTGGCAGTGATCCTGTTTTACCGAGCCCTTTTTTAATAGGAGAAGCGGGTGCTGCTGTTATTGCCGCAATAGGATATCTTTCTTCAGAATTGTGGATTTTAAAAAATCACAAAGCACAGAAAATCAGTGTTGCGGTAAAAGATGCCGCTATTGCGCAGCGGTCACATGAATATATCAAAGTTATTGATGGAGACAATGAAGATTTATGGAGCCCTATTTCTGGTTTTTATCAAACTCAAGATAATCGATGGATACAACTGCATTGTAATTTTCCACATCATCGACAGGGTGTGATTTCTTTATTGTGTTGTGAAGATAATAAATCTTCTGTCACGGATGCTGTAAAGAATTGGCAAGCAGATCCATTAGAAGAAGCGCTTGCTAATCGTGGTTTATGTGCTGCTATAGTTCGAATGCCCGAGGAATGGCAAAAACATCCTCAAGCAAAAGCGATAGAGTCCCTCCCATTGCTAGAAATTATTAAAATTGGGGTTAGCAAACCAGAATCGCTACCTGCTGGAGATAGGCCATTGTCAGGCATTAATGTACTGGATTTAACTAGAGTTATCGCGGGACCTGTTTGCGGTAAGACTTTAGCTGAACATGGAGCTACGGTGATGCTTATTTCTAGTCCTAAATTACCGTATATTTTACCACTGGTTATGGATACGGGTTTTGGCAAATTTTCTGCTTATCTTAATCTAGATGAAACTAAAGATAAAGATCAGCTTGTTCAACTTATTAAGAAAGCGGATGTTTTTTTACAATCTTATCGCCCGAATGGCTTAGCAGATCTTGGATTTTCTCCCGAGGTGGTTTCTGAACTCCGTCCCGGAATTATTTATGTCACTTTTAGTGCTTATTCGCATTTAGGTCCATGGGCAAATCGTCATGGCTACGATAGTTTAGTCCAGTCTGCAACAGGCATAGTCTATGAGCAAAGTGGAATAAATATACCAAGGCATTTACCTGCGCAGTCCTTAGATTATATAACGGGATTTCTAGCCTCTGTTGGAGTAATGGAAGCGCTTAGAAGGCGTACAATAGAGGGAGGTAGTTATTTAGTTCGTGTATCTTTAGCACAAACTGCACATTGGCTCAACCAACTAGGCAGAATTACGGGTGATTTTTCACAATGTGAGATCCCTACGAGAGAGCAGTTAAAATATTTATTGACACAAACAACAACATCTTTTGGTAGGTTAGAACATCTTTTACCCGTTTTAAAGATGTCTGAAACACCACCATACTGGGATAAACCATCGGCCCCATTAGGGAGAGATCTGCCTAAATGGCCCTAAGAATTGTACCTGAAATAAAATAACTTCCTGTTGATGGCTGGCATGCTTGTAACCCCTTATTTTTTCATCTCCACAGCCATTCATTTTCTGGAGATGATGTGGGTATAAATTGTCCATAATAATCCATTTATTGACAAAATAAAGACGAATAAAAAGAATAACTCTTTTTCAGGTTGTTTATAGGGATTTAATAGCGGAAATAGCCCTTTAGGCCAAAAAAGCCTATTATTTCAGTATCATATTCATTTACATTTACCACCTAAAATTCACAGATAGAATGTTCACGTAAATTATCCTGGATTCAATGCAAACTGTTTAAATGTATAATTTTCATATTAAACGTTGACATTATTGTTGACATAGTATAAAACGTTAAAAAGAGCTAAACGGTCGTATACGGAGGTTTGTTGTGCAACTTTTTGCTGATATTTATAGTACCGAAGACGAAAATAAGGGATTAGTGCGCTTATCTTGGGCCACCGTACGCGAACGAGTGCGTGCTGCTAATCCTGAGTTTTGCGCTTTAGTTGATGAAGTCAGTCCAGGCGAAGAATTCGCTTTTTATATTGCATATTATCCTTTTGGCGCTACTTTGGGGGATAATGAAACTGCTTTTCTGCCCACCATGCAAGGTGGTTTTGTACCATTAAATAAGCCCGATGTTAGATTAGATCGCAATTTTTCTAATGACTTAGGCTATGGAGCCCATTCCTCACCGTTGACGATGATTTTAGACAAAGCGGTGGAATTATTCGTTGATCATAAGCACTATAATTTAACGGTACCACATCGTCTTTTACATGCGGGGGATTTTATTTCAGCACAGCGTGTCATCAATGAAGTGGAAAGTAGCCCTATTTTACAGAGTGTAGCAGGGTGTAGATCGACAATGATGTTGCCTCCCATCAGTTGTTCACGACATTTTAGTAATATTCGTCATAAATTTGGCAAGCGAATGCGCAAACCAGATAGTCTCTATGAACATGCACAATTATTTGCTGATTTAGCACAGCATCCTACAGCGGGATGTGACTGGATCATGAGCGTACTTCTGTTTTCGAATAACTTTGTAGAAAAAATAAAATATGACCCTGCTTGGTATAAAATTTACGTTTATTTTTATCGATACGCTATGAAATTTCATTTTGGAATGATAGACTTAAATTTACAAATGAATTTAATTGCGGAGGTGCAAAGAAAACAGAATTTAAAAGTAGATCCATATCTTGCAGATACCGCACATAATCTCTATAGAATTGCTGCAGGTTTTGCGCCTGGATTTGCCCCAGCCAGCGACGAAACATATGTGCCACGCACTTTTTTGCAGAATGTTTTTTTAGAGGTATATGGTTTAACGCAATATTACCCTACTATTTTACACCCCAGTTATTTTAATTTAAACAGCCCAAATGCGGCAGCAGTGTATTATAGTCGGCAGTATCCTACCAATTTTGTTGCTGCCTGTAAAACACGCAACTCTTATAGCATCACCTATGCTTTGAGTGAGCAGCAGCACTTGTTAGATGAATTGTGTTTAGGCTTAGCAAAGATTGCGCCTAATCTAGATAACGCACTGTGGTTAAAAATTGGTAAGAGCGTTGAGTTTTGCACGTATCACAGTTATAAAAACAATCAAGAGAATATTAAATTAAGCAGCGCATTGCAGCATGTGGATCCTCGTTTTGGCGCGGCCGGGTGTAGCATAAAATTAAAAAAGCGGGGTTTGAGTGAAGATGGTGCTTTTATGCGGGGCTGTATTGCGATTCGGTTAAGGACTCAGGGTTCAGCGGAAACGAGTTCTACAGCGGCAAGTGTTAGAGAAAAGGAGGTTTTACTTTAAAAGTAACTATTCACGGCTCGGTTGCAAACGGATGAACCGAGCCGCGACTGAAAGGGCGCGGAGGGAGAGAGTTATTACCTTTTAAAGCGTATTAAAAAATAAAATTGCTTCTTCTACTTGCTTTTCATTAAACACCATAAAACCATGTTGCGTTAATAATGCTGCTGTCACAACCATCCCGGAGATGAGATTTTTTGAAAAACTGCCATCGTAGATAGCGCTATTACCACAAGATGGGCTGCGTGCAAAGAATCTTTGCCATCATAACGCACTTTTTGACCTAATAAACAAGCACTGATTAGTATTTTTTGTTTGGCCATGACAACATCCTTGGGTGTAGGGCTAGTGACGTGAGCCTAAATCGCTATCTGATTTTTCTCCTTTGATAAGATGAGTTAATTCATCACATAAAATGATTTTTTTATTTTTGATTTTAAATAGTGCATTTACTTGAGCTTCTATGATGCCGCCGTCCTTTTTAATTCCGTTAACAATATGGACAGTGGCAACTGTATCTCCCTCTGTAATAATATGTTTGAAAGTTACTTTAGCCGATTTTATAACGTTTTTCTGTGCTTTCATATGTGCAACAAAATCCGTATAGTTTAGTGTTTTTCCATCTACGTGCTGAATGTAATCTTGAGAAAAATATTGAGCATATGTTTCTTCTGTAGCGTCCATATTTTCAATCGTATTTTTAAAAATCTCTTTTACAAAAATTTTAGTTTCATCAGATGTCATTGTTGATTTCCCCATATATAATCTTCTTATCATAAAAACTCTATTGCCGTTCTATCCCGCGATAGAATTCGATTTTTAAAGTGGACAAAGTAAAGATACCCCTACTCTCCTACAAATTTTGCAGCGCGCTTTTCTAAAAATGCAGCCACACCTTCTGTTTTATCCTTAGTCGCGGCACTTTGTGCGAATAATAAAGCTTCTAATTGCAACGCATCGGCTAGAGGCAAATCATAGCCTTGGTGGATGGCTTCCATGGTGCGTTGTAAGGCTATAGGTGCTAAGTGTCGCAATTGTCGTAAATACTCTTTAGCGGCGGATAACAAAGTATCTGCGGAGTGTAAGGCATTGACCAAACCCCAGGCGTGCGCTTCTTCAGCCGCTACAGTGCGACCAGATAAACACATATCTAAGGCACGGCCTTTGCCTACTAAACGCGGTAAACGTTGTGTGCCGCCGAAACCAGGTATAACACCTAACTTAACTTCGGGTTGAGCAAAGCGTGCTTCAAGACTCGCAAAACGGAATGTGGCTGCCATAGCCAATTCACAACCCCCACCAAAACAAAAACCATTGATGGCTGCTAAAGAGGGTTTGCCTAAATTTTCTAAGCGGTCAAAAATGTGTTGTCCGTGACGTGCAAAATGATAGGAACTGTTGGCATCTAATTCCGCTAAACGACGGATATCCGCGCCAGCACAAAAAGCTTTGCCCGCACCGGTTATCAACACGCTATAGGTTTGGCTATCTTTTTGTGCAAGGTCTATGACCTGTAACAATTCTTCTAATAGCTCAGCGCTCAATGCATTTAGCTTGTCGGCACGATTTAGGGTAATGCTTAAGATCCCATCTTGATCTAATTCGGTTAATATATTTTGATATGACATTGTTTACTCCATCTCACGTAATAGACTTTTAGCAATAATAACACGCATTATTTCGTTGGTGCCTTCTAAAATTTGATGCACGCGCAGATCACGCAGATAACGTTCTATAGGATAATCGCGTAAATAACCATAACCGCCGTGTAATTGCAGTGCCTCATTACACACATTAAAACCAGTATCCGTGGCCAGTTGTTTGGCCATAGCGACATGGACAGGCGCCTTGTTGTCTTTGGCATCTAAAGAACAGGCAGCGCGATAAACGGCTAAGCGAGCCACTTCCAATTGTGTGTACATATCCGCCAGCCTAAACTGAATACTTTGCAGATCACTTAAGCGTTGTTTAAACTGTACGCGGTCATAGGTATAACGACGTGCTAAATCAAAACATTCTGTAGCACCGCCTAGAGAACAAGCAGCTATACCTAAACGGCCACTGTTTAAAGCAGATAAAGCCATAGGAAAGCCTTGACCCTCCTCACCTATACGATTTTCTATGGGTACACGGCAGTTTTCAAAAAACAACATGGCCGTGGGTTGACTGTGCCAACCTAGTTTTACTTCTTTTTTACCGATAGAAAATCCAGGTGTATCTTTTTCTACGACGATACAGCTAATACCCTTAGCACCTTCTACTCCAGTACGCACCATACAAAGATAGATTTCACTTTCTCCAGCGCCGGATATAAAAGCCTTGCTGCCATTTAAAATATAATGGTCGCCATTGCGAGTAGCGGTGGTTTGCAAATTGGCGGCATCCGATCCCGTGGAAGGTTCGGTTAAACAATAACTTGAGAAGTGTTCCAATGACGTTAATTTCGGAATGAAGCGATGGCGTTGTTCTTGAGATCCAAAACGATCAATTAAACTCGTTACCATGTTGTGTATAGATAAATAGGCCGCTGTGGATGGGCAAGCCTTGGCTAAGATTTCAAAGATCAATACATAATCTAAACGCGTTAATTCACTGCCGCCTACATCGCTGGCAACACAGATACCGGCTAGGCCCAATTGTGCTGCATGACGCAATACTTCTTTGGGAAAGATGTGTTCTTCATCCCAAATAGCGGCCTTAGGCATCATTTGTTCCTGCATGAAATCAAAGACCATGTCTTGCATGGCGATTTGCTCGGTATTTAAGTGAAAATCCATGATTTAAAAACCTTCTAAGCTATAGCGATAGCCCATTGTAGCGGGATTGAAGATAAAATGCGAGAAGAGACTATGTTTCTGTTCTAGAGATCTTATTTAAATAAACTATGTGTAACTACTCGCGCCTTGTAGTAAGAAAAACTTATATTCGATAGACTAAAGTATATCTTCACTAGAAAGCAGGGGAGAGCCGTTACAACTATTTTTAGGATAAAAAACCGCAAATGATTTTATTTGCAACTCCAAGAAAAAAGTGTAATAGAAATGGGAATCTATGGGTATAAGAAATCGCGGTAGTAATATTTTATGCCGAACGATAGTTTAATTAAAGGGGTTGGGATTTTCTTCCCTAAGAATTTATGCGCGTGGTAGATGGATTTATACAGCCATTGTTGGTTTAGTTTAAGCTTCGGTATCGGCTGCATAATGAGTATACTTTCTAGCACTGCCTTTTACTTTGTCAGCAGGATACTTGTCGTTATTCATAAGCATTTTGTTAAGAAGTGCTTCATTGAGGTTAATGTCTAAAAGATCGGCCATGCGTATCGCATAAATTATAATATCGGCAAGTTCATGGCTTATACTTTCTTTGATCTCATGAGCATCCTTAGCAGCCAAAGATTCCGCTTCACTCATCCATTGAAAAATCTCTAGCAACTCGCTTGCTTCTACCGTTAATGCCATGGCTAAATTTTTAGGGCTATGGTATTTTTTCCAATCTCTAATCTCGGCAAAATCAGCCAATGTTTTTTTTAATGTATCTATGTTGATAATATCTGTCATAATGAATACTCGGCTAATGGTTCTTTTTTAGACTTCCTGTATTGTATCTTAATTTTGGGCTATAAGCGCCTACATCCGCGGGAAATAGCCCATTTTTTAACCACACCTTGTGTTGGACCCTGTCTTTGCAGTACGATGGTTCTATTCAACTTAAATAATATGAAATAACGACATGGCTATCATCGACCGGCGTGGTTTTCGCTCGAATGTGGGCATTATCATCGTCAATGCAGATAAAAAAGTATTGTGGGCGAAAAGGCGCGGGCAAGAGGCGTGGCAATTTCCGCAAGGTGGCATGCACCCGGGGGAAACGGTAGAACAAACCTTGTTTCGCGAATTGGAAGAAGAGGTGGGGCTTAAAGAAGCTGATGTGGAAATCATGGGTGTCACCGAGCGTTGGCTATATTATCGCTTACCACAAGACCTCATTCGTTATCATTCTAGGCCCTTGTGTATAGGCCAGAAGCAGAAATGGTTTTTACTAAAATTGGTGACAGATGATACACATATCTGCTTAGAGCAACCCGGCCATAAAGCCGAATTTGACGATTGGCGTTGGGTTTCATACTGGTATCCCATTAAGCATGTTATTGCCTTTAAAAAAAATGTTTACATTAAAGCCCTTAAAAATTTTGCGCCATTTGTGTTGGATGAACCATCATGTTAACTGTCTTGCGACAAATTGCCCAAGAAATCGATTTAGCGGGTGATTTACCGAGCGCGTTGAACGTCGTTGCTCGTTGTGTGCGCGAAGCTATGCAAGTGCATTTGTGTAGAATTTATTTGATCGATCATAAGCGCAAAAAATACGTATTGATGGCTTTTGATAACAACGATATATTGCCTATACCGTCGCAATCTGTCGCATTGGATGATGGCTTATTGGGTTTAGTTGCTGAACGTGTGGCGCCGGTAGCGCATTTAAATTTAACGGTGCCTGAAGAAAACAATAAACTTGCTTTTCTAGGTGTGCCGATTGTCTATCATCGCCAAGTATTGGGAGTGATTGCCGTAGAAGAAGCCAATCACCGTATTTTCAGTGAAGATGAAGAAGCTTTTTTAGTGACCTTAGCGGCGCAGATAGCCGGAACAGTCATGCATGCCAAGGACATGGGTTTTATTTTTCACGCAGAAGTAACGCCCTTGGAAAGCACCTGTTTGCAGGGCATTCCTGCAGTGGCGGGCGTGGCCATAGGTGAAGCTAAGATCATCTATCCTATTGCGGATTTAGATGCCATTCCCGATCGCCACATTACGGATGTTGATGCCGAAATAGAACGATTTGTTACTGCTCTGGATGCGGCTCGCTTAGATATCATACAATTGCAACAACGCTTAGAGTCTACCTTGCCTAAAGAAGAGCAAGTTCTTTTTTCTGCTTACTTACAAATTTTAAACAGCGCGGATTTAAAAGTAGGGATTTGTACTGAGATTGAAAAAGGGCAGTGGGCTGAAGGCGCTTTGCGACGCGTGATTAAAACACATATGATGCAATTTTCCGCCATGACCGATCACTATTTAAAGGAGCGTGCTGAAGATATCTTGGCTCTAGGGCAACGAGTGCTATATCATTTACAAGAAAAAAAGAAAGAGCCCTTAAACTATCCGCAGAAAACCATTTTAATCGGTGAAAAATTAACGGCGGCAGACATAGCCAATGTGCCCGTAGGGCTGTTGTGTGGCGTGGTGTCTTACAGTGGCTCAGGAAATTCACATGCGGCTATTCTAGCGCGAGCACTTAACATCCCAACCATCATGAGTGCGGCGGGTTTAGCTGTAACTGAGTTAGATGGCAAACTGGTGGTGATGGACGGTTACCATGGTTGCTTATATGTAGACCCTCCCCCTAAATTATTGCAAGACTATACACTGTGGGCTGCAGAAGAAAAAGAACTGGACAAAGAGTTGCAAGCATTACGGTCCTTACCTTGCCAAACATCCGATGGTCATGAAGTGGCCTTATTATTAAATGCGGGTTTAGAATCAGATGCTGCCTTGGCTTTAACGGTGGCTGCATCAGGAGTAGGCTTGTTCCGCACCGAAATGTCTTTTATGAATAAAGCACAATTTCCTACTGAAACTGAGCAACGAAACTTATATGGAAGAATATTACAGGCTTTTTCTCCGCGGCCAGTGACAATGCGCACCTTGGATATAGGTGGCGATAAACCTTTACCCTATTTACCCATACATGAAGAGAATCCTTTTCTAGGGTGGCGTGGTGTTCGTTTTACGCTGGATCACCCTGATATTTTTTTGATGCAATTGCGTGCATTGTTAAGCGCTAGTGAGGGGTTAGATAATTTACAAATTATGCTGCCTATGGTTACCAGTGTAGAAGAAGTCAATGAGGCCTTACAGTTATTGCAGCGTGCTTATGAAGATGTTAGTGCGCAAGGATTTAAGATTGTAGCCCCTAAAATAGGGGTGATGTTGGAAGTGCCCGCCGCCATTTATCAAATAGAAGCAATGGCTGAACGAGTAGATTTCTTTTCCGTAGGTTCTAACGATCTCGTGCAATATATTCTGGCCATAGATAGAAACAATGCACGGGTATGTGACCGCTTTGATAGCTTACATCCAGCCGTGTTGCGAACCTTGAATCATGCAGTAGAAAAAGCGCATGCTTGCCATAAACCTATCAGTTTATGTGGTGAAATTGCCAGCGATGCAGTGGCTGCGGTATTATTATTAGGTTTGGGCTTTGACCAATTGAGTATGAATGCAGGTATTTTGTTGCGTATTAAGTGGATTATACGTACTATATCCTATGAACGCGCTAAGGCGTTAGTGCAACGCGTATTAGTGTTTAATGATGCTGCCCTGATCCGCATGGAAGTTGAAAAAGTGTTGGATGAAGCGGGGCTTGGTGGATTAATTCGAGCAGGAAAACGATGATAAAGAAAAATATAGAACACGGCCATGATGCAGATGATATTCAAAAGCGCTTGTCTATTAAGCCTAAGCGTAATTATTTACGCGATTGGATCTATGGTGGTATAGACGGTGCTGTGACAACCTTTGCTATAGTCTCTGGTGTTAAAGGAGCGCATTTAGCAACCAGTGTGATTCTTATTTTAGGCTTTGCCAATGTAATTGCCGATGGTTTTTCCATGGCGGCAGCAAACTATTTAGGCACGCGTTCAGAAAAAGATGAATATGATTTCTACGAACGTTATGAACGACAACAAGTCAGACGTATTCCTCAAGGTGAAGCAGAAGAAGTGCGGCAAATCTATAAGCAAAAAGGTTTTTCTGGTATCGCTTTAGACAAAACAGTAGAATTGATCATTGCTGATGAAGATCGTTGGGTGGAAACAATGATGCAAGAAGAATATGGTTTAAGTCCTGTATTGCGTTCTCCTTGGAAATCCGCTTGGGCTACGTTTTTATCCTTTATGGTGTGTGGCTTATGTCCCTTGTTACCATTCTTATTCGCGCTGTCTAATCCATTCCTCTGGTCGACGATATCTGTAGGCATTGTTTTTCTAGTTGTGGGCGCGTTAAAAAGTTTGGTTTCCATTGAACCCATGTACAAATCGGCTTTATCAACACTGGCTATAGGTTCCGTAGCCGCTGTACTGGCTTATGGTGTAGGCGTATTATTACGCGGGTTGGGGGCTGCATGATTGTACATTTTCTTGCATTGTATGTAGTGGCGGGTGCTTTGGTGGGTGTGATTGCTGGATTATTAGGCTTGGGTGGTGCGATTATAGTGGTGCCTTTTTTAGTGTGGCAATTGCCTCAAGTAGGGGTTTCTCCACATATACTCATGCATGTTGCAGTAGCGACTTCTTTGGGTTTGGTAGTGTGTTCGTCATTAGTATCTGGTTTAAATCACCATCGTTATGGCAATGTACAATGGTCTTTGGTACGCAAAATGTTAATAGGGCTGATAATTGGCGCATTATTAGGTATTTTTATTGCTAAACATATACCGAGCACAGCATTACAATTATTCTTTGGTCTTTTTGTGTTATTGGTTTCTTGGTCCATGGCTTTTCCTAAGGAGCAAGTTAAAAATAGAAGCATACCTGAAGGGATGCAATTGAACATAGTCAGCACTATTATAGGTGTTTTGTGTATTTTACTGGGCGTGTCGGGTGGTAGTTTATTAGTTCCTTATTTTAGCCGCTGTAATATACCTTTACGCCATGCCATTGCTACTGCATCGGTTTGTACTTTCCCGGTGGCCTTAACAGGTGTAACCCTATTGATGTTGTCTACACCCAGCAATCTGGCTATGCCTAAAGAAAGCCTCGGCTATGTCTATTGGCCCGCCTTATTGGGTTTAGTGTTACCGTGCATTCTTTTAGTGCCTGTAGGTGTACGTTTGGCGATGCGTTTAGAGGTAAAACTTATACGGCGTATTTTTGCTACTCTTTTATTTTTGATTGGTAGCGATATGATCTATGAAGCGAGTATGGCACTAAGACCTTTTTTGGCGAGGATATTATAAATGCTACATTATCCACAGATTGATCCCATCGCATTGCATCTAGGGCCGCTAGCAGTGCGTTGGTATGGCTTAATGTATTTACTGGGTATTTCCTTAGGTTGGTGGCTATTGCATAGACGCTGCCGCGATAAGGATTATGGTTTTTCTAAAGAAGAAGTATCGGATCTAATTTTTTATGCAGCTTTAGGTGTAGTCATTGGTGGACGTTTAGGTTACATCTTATTTTATGACACAGCACTCATTTGGCAAGCACCCTTAACTATATTAAAAGTGTGGCAGGGGGGAATGTCTTTTCACGGTGGCCTCTTAGGGGTATTAGCAGCCTGCTGGTTGTTTTGTCGTAAATACCACAAGGCCTTTATGGCCGTGATGGATTTTATTGCACCAGTGGTGCCTATAGGTTTGGCTTTTGGACGCTTAGGTAATTTTATCAACGGAGAATTATGGGGTAGAGTGACTAATGTACCTTGGGGCATGGTTTTTCCTACAGGAGGTCCTTTTGTACGCCACCCATCGCAATTGTATGAGTTTCTATTGGAAGGAGTAGCCTTATTTTGTTTATTGTGGTGGTATTCCAGTCGTAAGCCGCCGCGCATGGCAGTGTCTGCGTTATTTTTATTAGGCTATGGTGTTGCGCGTATTTTTTGTGAATTCTTTCGCATGCCAGATGTACAATTAGGCTTTATCGCATTTCATTGGCTGACTATGGGGCAAATATTAACATTTCCTATGATTATTCTGGGTGTTATTTTATGGGTTTATGCGCATAAAACCGAGCGTCGACCGAATTAGATATATAACAGAGCCGCGACCGTGAGGGAGCGGAAGGATGGATATACTTCGATATACCCAATATATGTTTTTCTTCCAACATGGTTCGAGTAGTTACAGAAGAGGGCTAAAATAATATGAGACAATATTTAGATTTTTTACGTCATATCTTAAAACACGGGGCCGTGCGCACCGATCGCACTGGGGTCGGCACACAAAGCATTTTTTCCTATCAAATGCGTTTTGATTTAAACGAAGGTTTTCCTTTGGTGACGACGAAGAAGGTGCATTTACGCAGCATCATTCATGAGTTATTTTGGTTTCTACAAGGGCAAACTAATATCCAATATTTGCATGACAATAAAGTCACTATTTGGGATGAATGGGCCGATCACAATGGCGACTTGGGCCCAGTTTATGGTAAGCAATGGCGCTCGTGGCAGTCTAGTGATGGTCGTGTCATCGATCAAATTGCCACTGTAATGAATAATATACGACAGGATCCACATTCACGGCGTTTAATTGTCAGCGCGTGGAATGTAGGGGATCTACCTTCTATGCGCTTACAACCATGCCATATTTTATTTCAATTTTACGTTCAGGATAACCGGTTGTCTTGTTGTTTATATCAACGTTCTGCTGATGCTTTTTTAGGAGTGCCGTTTAATATTGCTTCGTATGCCTTATTAACCCATTTAATGGCAGCGCAATGCGATCTAGACGTAGGAGAATTTATTTGGACCGGTGGTGATTGTCACATTTATCAAAATCATATGGAACAAGTAGAATTGCAATTATCGCGCACACCGTATCCATTGCCGAAATTGATTTTAGCCAGACGCCCAGAGTCTATAGACGATTATGTCTATGACGATATCATTATAACCGATTATATTTGTCACCCAGGAATTAAAGCGCCTGTAGCAGTGTAAAACTTGTTAACCATTGTTAATTTGTACTTCTGAGTGGAGTTAGACCTAGGGCGAGATCGTTATAGTACATAGCTGGCGTGGTCCTGTCTCGGTGATTACCCCGTCGTGCTCGTGCCTGCGCGCGCCGGGACGAGCACGACGGAGAGGTCGCGTGACCGGGCCCGGCCAGCGGTGGGTTATAATGTTGAGCCCTGGATATAACTGGTAAAAATTTTATAAATATGCATAAACAAATTTACAATCTTAACCGCCACATTGATCCCGTCCCCCGTGTATGGGATAATCCACCTCTACCCATCTGAAGTTACATTAAAATCATGACAGTAAAAGAACGTACGCAAAAAAGCTATGACACTAAAAGGTCTCATAAATTAGATGATTTAAAAGTGCCACCGCATTCTATAGAAGCAGAACAATCAGTATTGGGTGGTTTATTGCTCGATAATAGCGCTTGGGAAGGTGTATCAGAATTATTGACCGAACGCGATTTTTATCGCACTGAACACAAGACTATTTTTCAAGCAGCGGCGAATTTATTAGCGCAAGGCAAAGCTTTAGACGTATTAACGCTGGCAGAAACTTTAAAAGGCAATAATGATTTGGACGGTATAGGGGGTGACATTTACCTGTTTGAGCTGTCAAAAAATACGCCTAGTGTCGCCAATATTGCCGCGTATGCGGAAATTGTGCGTGAACGTTCTATCTTAAGACAGATGATTGCTGCCGCTTCGGAAATCGCCAATATGGCATATCAACCTGAAGGGCGTGTGGCTACAGAGTTATTAGATCATGCCGAACAAAAAGTATTTCAAATTGCTGAACAAACCAGTAGGGGTCAGGGACCGCAACCGATACGGCCATTGGCTATACAAGCTTTAAAAAATATCGATGAGCGTTATCGTAATCCCTCAGCTGTCACGGGCACGCCTACGGGTTTTCTAGATTTAGATCAGTTAACTGCGGGTTTACAACCTGCCGATTTAGTGATCCTTGCGGGTCGTCCTAGTATGGGTAAAACGATGTTGGGTATTAATATCGCTGAGCATGTAGCCTTAGACACCAAAAAACCAGTCTTGATTTTTAGTATGGAAATGCCTTCAGATGCTATCGTGATGCGTATGATCTCTTCCTTAGGGCGTATCGATCAACAAGCGGTACGCAGTGGCCAACTGACTAAAGAAGATTGGCCGCGTATAGGTTCTACCATTAATTTAATTGCGGAAGCCCCTATTTTTATAGACGATACCCCTGCTTTGACGCCTGGAGAATTACGTTCGCGTGCGCGACGGGTCGCGCGCGAACAGAAAGGTTTGCAATTGATCGTCGTCGATTATCTGCAATTAATGCGCGTCAGTGATGATCCAGAAAATCGTACCGCCGAAATATCTGAAATCTCGCGATCTTTAAAAGCTTTGGCTAAAGAATTGCATGTACCGATCATCGCGTTATCTCAATTAAATCGTAGCTTAGAACAACGCGCCGATAAACGCCCGATGATGTCGGATTTACGTGAATCGGGCGCCATTGAACAGGACGCAGATTTAATCATATTTATTTATCGCGATGAAGTGTATCATCCCAATACTAGCGATGCTAAAAACATCGCCGAAATTATTTTGGCCAAACACCGTAATGGGCCCATAGGTAAAATTCGCTTGAACTTTTGCGGTCCTTATGTGCGCTTTGATAATTTGGCGCAACGCTATGTGGCGGAATCCTTAGAATGAATTCAGATGCAATGATGACCCTGGATGTGGCTGCATTGCACCACAATCTTTTAACAGTTCGGCAAACAGTACCGCAAAGTCGCATCATGGCGGTGGTGAAAGCAGATGCTTATGGCCATGGATTACAATATCTTTGGCCCTATTTAGCGCGTGATGTAGAGGGCATGGCAGTAGCACGCGTGAGCGAAGCTGTTGAATTGCGCGAGTTTGGCTATAAAGGCACGGCATTGGTTTTATCTGGCTTTGATGATGCCGATGATTTGCGTGCCATAGATGAACATCATCTGCAAACTGTTATTCATCATCCACGCCAAGTGGCGTTGCTCAGCAAAACCAAATTAAAACATCCATTAACAGTGTGGTTAAAAATAGAAACGGGGATGCATCGTTTAGGTTTAGCGATAGCAGAAGTCGATACGGCGTATCATCAAGTAAAAGCGCATCCACAAGTCGCTGATGTTATTTTGATGACGCATTTTGCCAGTTCCGAAAATAAAGATCTGAGTATCACTCAAAAGCAAATAGAGGCATTTCAACGTATTATTAAGCCTTATTCCGAGCCCTGTAGTTTAAGTAATTCCGCGGGTATTTTGGCTTTTCCAAATGCATGCCTACAATGGGTGCGGCCTGGGTTGATGATGTATGGTGGCTCGCCCTTTCTTCCTGCGGAAGAAAAACCATCATTGAAGCCGGTTATGCGTTTAACGGCGCCTATTAAGGCCATACGAACTATTCAGGCAGGTGATGCTGTGGGTTATGGCGGTACCTTTGTTGCCAAAGAAAAGATGGACATTGCCGTCGTTGGTATAGGTTATGGTGATGGTTATCCACGCCTATTACCCAATGGTACACCCGTGTGGTTAAATGGTAAGATGGCTAAGATCGTTGGTCGAGTGTCCATGGATAGTGTGATGATCGACATTAGCGATTATAGCGATGTAGCCGTAGGTCAGCGAGCCGTATTGTGGGGGCCTGAATTGACGGTTGAAACAGTGGCGAACTATGCCAAAACCGATCCCCGAGAATTGTTATGCAAAATGGGAATACACAGAGTACAACGTAAAATAATAGGAGACAATAATGGCACAAACGATAGATGATTTAACCATCGAATATGTAGACGAAGGCGTTACCACGATCAAGCAATTGGATAAAATTGTATTGACCAAAGGCGCTTGGTCTACTATCGTCTACAAATATCAAGACTGGGAAAAAGCAAAACAAAAGTATAGCCCACCTAAATATTCCATACGTCGTTATCAAAAACGCAATGACCAATATAATTTAAAATCAAAATTCAATATTTCTAGTACCGATCAAGCTCAAAAATTGATTGAAATTTTAAATCACTGGATTGCTGAGGATGGGAAAGCAGAGGCGTAGCCAGCGGGTTAATGAATAACTAATAAATCATTACTGCCTAGATTTATTATAGGGGCGGGTCAAAAACCGCCCTTCTTTAGATATCATCAAAATTTCATATAACTGTGGGTCATAATATGGTGAGAGCCCACAAGAAAAATCTGAAAAATACCCGCGCTATTTTTAATTAACATCACATTTCAAAAGTAAGATCTGAGGTCTGGTGGGGCATGCTGAGAAATGGTAATTCTTGCTGCTCGGGGATGACAGCGAATAATGCTGTTATTGCTATGTTAGTTCTCTCGTGGCTTAAGAAAAGATTGAAAAACAAGCAACGATTTTGCTGTAGAAGCTTTCCAAATACATCATAGTATTTTTCGGAAATATAAAATATTTCTTCTGTTTCACTGAAATGGTCACCCCATTTCTCAAAGAGGTACAGTGATAGTGCTTTTGCCACGTCTATGACTCGATCTTCTTCTACGGGCAACTTGTTTATTGCAGCCAAATCTATTACTAAGTTTATCGCATTTTTATAGCCATCTACTTCTGGGGGGAGTTGCTCTTGCTCTAGGCGATACTTTAAGAGAACGGGCTGTAGCCTATTAGAAGAAGTATTACTTTCTTGAGACAAATTTTCCGCTTTTCTAGCGGGAAAGAATGAAACTAAATTCCCCATAGGGTTATTACCTTATTGTTATATTGGCACCTTAGTTTGGCCAGATGCATTGAACACTCGCTTAATGCTAGCTCAAATCATAAAATGTTGCAAGTTTAATGGAGCTATACGAAAAAATAACACCCTATCTTTAAAAAATGATATAGTTGTGTTCATAAAATCCGTGGCAGGAAAAGGTTATGCGTCTAAACTATAAAATTTTCTTTTTTCTAATACTCTGCTGGGTCGTGCCGAGTCTATACGCACAAACTAAAACCGTGGACCTCACTGTTGCTTATAAAGAAGTCACCTTGGCGGACAAAAAAATAACGGCAATCGCTGTCAATGGACAAATTCCAGGGCCTACGCTACATTTTGAAGAAGGCGATGACGTTGTCATTCGCGTGCACAATCAGTTAAAGGTTGGGACTGCCGTTCACTGGCATGGGTTGTTAGTGCCGTGGCGTATGGATGGAGTAGAAAATCTAACTCAAAAACCTATTCCCCCACGAGGAGAATTCAGTTATCACTTTAAGATAAAACAATCGGGCACCTATTGGTATCATGCGCACGCCGATCTGCAGGAACAGCAGGGATTATATGGTGCGTTGATCATAGATCCTAAAACACCGTCACCCTATCATTACAATAAAGATTTTCCCATTGTTTTATCCGATTGGAGCAATGAAAACCCAGATACCATCTATAAAAATTTAAAACAAAATGGCGATTTTTACAGTGGATCAGCCCCTTTGCAGCCTACTTTGCACAAATTTCTTAAAGATCTATCTGGAAAGACAAAAGTGGAGAAAGCACAGGTTTGGAAGGCCTATTGGGATATGCAAATAAGCCGTATGAGTATGTATGATTTAAGCGATGTGCATTACGATGCTTTTTTACTCAATGGCAAAACGCAGCAACAACCGTGGCAGCAATTTGTAAAAGTGGGCGATACTGTACGCTTGCGTCTGATAGCTGCGGGGGCAAGTACGGTATTTAAAATTAAAATCGATAATGAGCCACTAGAGGTGGTAGAGGTTCAAGGCAATGATGTTAAACCATTTGAGGTCAAAGAGATTACTTTGGCTCCAGGGCAAACCATAGATGTGTTGTTCAAGATCAAAGAAAAGAAACCTTATACCATTTATGCAGAATCATTAGATACTTCGGGTTATGCTGTAGGCATATTAAATCCTACCGCTACGAAAATTACACAAGTTCCAGTCGTAACACCATTTCCACCACCAAAGCCGATGAATATGGCGGGAATGAATATGTCAGACATGGGTCAAAATATGCCTGAGAAGAGTATGCCAGGCATGGATCAAAATATGCCAGCGATGAAGCACGACATGTCGGCTATGGATAGTGATGCCATGGCTATGCCGGAAAATAATGATGAAGCCGCGCAATGGCAAGCGTTAAAGCCTACGAACGATCCGAATAAACCAGTGACTGTACTCACCATGCGCTTAGGCGGTTATATGGATCGCTATATGTGGTTTATCAATGGATTGCCGGAATATCTAGCGAAGCCTATTTTAATTAAACCTGGGCAGCGTTATAGATTTGTATTTATCAATGAAACGATGATGCATCATCCTATGCATTTACATGGACATTGGATGATTTTACGCAATGGCCATGGTGCTTACGATCCTTTAGTGCATACCATCGATGTAGGTCCTTTTCAAACAGTGACAGCTGATTTTGATGCTGACGCTGGTTCTGGCTGGTGGTACATGCATTGCCATAATTTATATCACATGAAAGCGGGGATGGCGCGTGTGCTGCATTATGATACGCCTGATGATGCGGCCAACAAGACTAATATTCAAAACAGCACCGTACCTGTGACGCCTATGGTTATGCCGAAAACAGCGTTACAACAAAATGATATGCCCATGGCAACGGGCTCAGACTTTATGCCTAAATCCGCACATCCAGCACCCATGGTAATGAGCAACGATTGGCAATATGGCCATGATTTTGCACGCAATGTAGATCAGATCACAGCAACAACGATGATTGGTGGCGATTATAATAAAATCCAACTTTATACTGATCAGGCGCAATTCACCAATGGCTCCTTGACCGATGCGGATGTAGACATTTTTGCTTGGCATATGTTAAATGATTTTTGGGCCATTAAAGGCGGTGCCAATTACGAATACAGACCTGGAGGCTATTGGCAACCGGGTGCAGGCTTAGAGGGAACCATGCCATTTTTTATTGACGCTAATATTCGCTCTTATTGGCACGATGGCAGCGGTAAAATCGATGGGGTTTTTTCGAGGAACATACCCTTAGTGGGTAATTGGTCTCTTTTTACTTCTATAGAGGCCATTGCGGCAACGAAATCATTGGATTATGCACAAATAGGGCAAGGTTTTAATAATATACAATACACTATAGGTCCATCTTACCAACTATTGTCTAGTCTTGCTCTACAGCTGCAATATCAATATACGCGTAATTATGGTGATACCGCCAGTATATTAAAAGCGGATGGTCAAGGTCCTACTTCCAGTTTGCTCACGTTTGGTTTAGAAGCTGTATTTTAAGTATTTTTACGGATAGGCAGGTTTAATTAACCGGTTTATAATGTCTGTATATTAACCAACAGGAGAATTCTATGTTTTTGATTATCAGTAATTATGTAGTCCCCACCACACAAGTAGACCCGCATCGTGCGCAGCATAGTGAGTGGGTTGCGCAATACAGCAAGAGCGGTGATTTTATCATGGCAGGGCCACGGCGTGGTAAGAATGGTGGTGTAATCGTCAGCAGATCAATGGACAAAGATAGACTAATGAAGATTTTGGCGGAAGATTCATTTGTTACTGAAAATCTTGTTGAGATGCAGATTGTTGACTTTGATGCACCATTTACGTCAGAGGAATTTAAGAAGTTACAAGACATGTAGCTTTTGACGTAACTACTCTTTAATCAACACGGAAAAACTATTATGAGAAGCAGAAAATTAGGCAATTTAACCGTTTCAGCTTTAGGCTTAGGCTGCATGGGGATGTCGGAATTTTATGGCAAGAGCGACGATAAAGAATCCATAGAAGTGTTGCATCAAGCGCTTTACTCCGGAATTACTTTATTTGATACTGCGGACGCTTATGGTAGAGGGCATAACGAAGAGTTGCTAGGCAAAGCCTTAAAATCAGTACGGGATAAGATCGTTATTGCCAGCAAATTTGGCATAGTGCGCGATACTGAAATTCCTAGCATTAATGCTGCCCCTGATTATGCGCGCGCCTGTTGCGAGGCGAGCTTAAAACGTTTAAATACGGACTATATCGATTTGTACTATCTGCATCGCTTTGACCCCAAAGTACCTATTGAAGACACCGTAGGAGCACTATCTAAATTAGCACAAGAAGGTAAAATACGTCATATAGGCTTATCTGAAGTGTCAGCCGATGTTTTACGGCGCGCTCATGCAGTGCATCCTATTACCGCCATACAATCGGAATATTCATTGATGTCTAGACTAGTGGAAACCAATGGTATTTTACAAATTTGCCGCGAGTTGAATATAGGGCTGGTAGCGTATAGCCCATTGTGCCGCGCCTTATTGTCTAGTGAATATAAAGTTTCTTCAAACGAAGATGGCGATTTTCGTAATCAAGCGCCGCGTTTTCAAGGGGAAGCTTTGGATAATAACCAACGACTAGTACAGCAGATACAAAGCATCGCTGCAAAATATAAGGCAACGAGCGCACAAATTGCGCTCGCGTGGTTGTTGGCACAAGATGATTGCATAGTACCTATTCCTGGAACGCGTCGTAAACGCTATTTGAAAGATAATTGCGATGCTGTGGAGATTGTTTTGAGCACACAAGATATTTCCTTGTTAAATAACATCTTCAAAATAGAGAATGTCCAAGGCGCGCGTTACTCACCGAAATTAATGCAAGCATATAATATGCAGGACAATATAGAGCAATAAGAAATGATTATAAAACATGCGCAGCATTTTTTAACTGCTGAGGGAAAAGAGTTTTTTAAGGAGTGGGTTAAAACACTACAAGCGATTGCTAAAAAATACCCTGGCTTTGACGCAGTATGGCCTATGTATGCTGGTGAACAGCCCGATGAAATTCATCTGTTTATGGTTTTTGCTGACGAAATGGCTTATCAGAAATGGGTGTCGGGAGAAGAGCATACGCGAGTGTTAGATGAATTAGCAGGTTATAGATTAAAACAGTGGCAGGCTAAGACTTATGTGTCTATTGAACATTGTATGGAGTGAGCGCATATCCATCTATGCGCTTTGTTTTAAGATTATCATATTCATTTATATTTTATAGTTTTCTACATTACTACAATTGAAAACATGCTTACTTTATGTTACAATACGCCATCATGCTACATCTGGAGTTTGAGCCATGGCGCAATTCATTAACAAACAACAGCTTAAATCTTTACCCTGTTTCACACATCATGAAGACATTGTTACTCTGTGTCAGCCGTTATTTAAGTTAGGTATCAGTAGTTATGTTTATGTTAGAACCTATGCCGATGGCAGCGAATTCCGTCTAGGTAATCGCAGTGATTGGATGGAGCATTATTATACTCAAGGTTTATATAAAGAAAGTATCTTTGAAAAAACACCGCAATATTATCAACTGGGTGCGATGTTGAGACCTACATCGGTATGCCACAGCACATTAGTAAGCCACAGTCCGATTCTTGATTCTGCTAAAAACGATTTTAACATCGACCATGGCATGACCATTTTGAATAAAGAACATGATTATTGCGAGAAGATATTCTTTTGTAGTGCTTCTACTAATCCTGGGGTGATTAATCTATATCTAAACGATATGGATCTCTTACTTAACTTTAATCGCTATTTCAAAGAAAGAGCCTTGCCGTTGATCAACGAAGCGGATCAGCATCGTTTGTATTTGCCGTGTAATGAACAGCTCAATGCGCTGCAGCAACAAGATCTGGATACTGTTAATCGCAAAGCTGTAGAGGATATAAAAAAGGAGCTGAAAATAGCCTTACCACACAACCCATTGAGCTTACGTGAACAACAAATAGCAGATCTTTTAGTACAAGGCTATACAGCAGCGCAAATAGCAGAAAAGTTTTTCTTATCTAGGCGTACCGTAGAGGCGCATACCATCAATATGAAAGAAAAGCTGAAAGTGAGGAATAAAGCACAATTACTACGTGCCTTATTATCTGTTCATAAATAAGACAAAAAATACTCATAGCAGTTTGTTTTTAGGGTAGGCGCCGAGGTCTCGAGCACCAGGCGTGACGTACTCTGTCATATACTAGGACGAGATGGGCGAAGGTTTTAAGCCTAAGAATCAAATGCGAAGAGTACGTGCGTTTAGGCCCAGATTAAGCTAAAATAACAGTATCTAATCTGAGAAATGAGCACCCTATGCAATACTATCTTTTAGGCCGTAAGGCATTGCCTGCGTTTAAAGCGCAACAGTTACAAAATGAATTGATCAATCGCTTGCCTGATACAGAAGCGGTAGAAGCGCATTTTTGCTATTTGTTGGAAACCAGCACAAACTTGTCTGAAAAAATGAAAGAGGCACTTAGCCACTTATTACAAGCGCATGTGGTCCCTATAGAAGCCGGTTTAAACTGTTTTTGGGTATGGCCTAGGCGCGGGACTTTATCGCCATGGAGCAGTAAGGCCAAAGACATTATCACTCGTATAGGCTTAAATGAGCTAACGCGTTTAGAACAGGGAATTTGCTACCAGATTCATCAGCAAACACCGCTGGCCATTGATGATGTAAAATGGCAGCTCATTGCGGACTTATTTTATGATAAGCTCACTGAAGAATATGTCAGAGAAGTTAAGGAAGTCAGCCAGTGGTTGAATACTCCTAGCGCACTGCCTTTAAACACAGTTTCTTGGTTAGACTTATCGCCTGCAGAGCGTTTGGCCTTCAGTATAGAAAAAGGCTATGCATTTAACGCAGCAACTATCGCCGCCATTAGTGCCGAATACACACGTTTAGAGCGCAATCCCACCGATGCTGAATTGATGATGTACGCTTCAGTTAATTCTGAGCATTGCCGCCATCATATTTTTAAAAGTGAGTGGGTTATTAATGGCGAACAACAATCTGGGTCATTATTTTCGCATATACAACAAACCTATCACCACCATGCCGATGATGTTTATTCGGCCTATTGCGATAATGGTGCCATTATCGGCAAACGCAGTGTAGAAGCGATTTGGCCGCGACTAGGCGATCACCATTACACGCGTCATCATGAAGACATGGCGATGGTGATTAAAGTGGAAACGCATAATCACCCTACTGCTATAGCGCCCTTTCAAGGTGCCGCTACGGGTTCCGGTGGTGAAATACGCGATGAAGGAGCTACCGGCCGCGGTGCCAAACCTAAAGCCGGTTTAACGGGATTTAGTGTGTCTAATTTACATATTCCAGGCTTTAAACAAGAATGGGAGCATACGCAGCATACGCCAAAAAATAAGGCTTCGGCATTAACCATCATGTTACAAGGCCCTATAGGTGCCGCCAGTTTTAACAATGAATTTGGCAGACCCAATACCTGCGGTTATTTTCGCAGTTTCGAACAGCACGCTGCGGATACACATTGGGGATATCACAAACCGGTAATGCTAGCGGGCGGTTTAGGTGCTATACGCGAATCACAATTTATTAAAGAGTCTTTGCCTGTAGACGCATTGATTATAGTCTTAGGTGGACCGGCATTACGCATTGGTTTGGGCGGTGGTGCTTTGTCGTCACAAGTTTCAGCGGATGAAAATAATTCCCTAGATTACGCTTCGGTGCAGCGCGCTAATGCAGAGATGCAACGTCGTGCGCAAGAGGTCATTAATAGCTGTTGGTCTTTGGGACGTAATAATCCTATACTCAGTATACACGATGTTGGTGCCGGTGGATTATCGAATGCCATTCCAGAATTGGTGTACGATCACAAACGCGGTGCTATCATTGAATTGCGCGATATACCGAATGCTGATCTGAGCTTATCGCCGTTAGAATTATGGTGCAATGAAGCGCAAGAACGGTATGTTTTAGTGCTGACTGAAGACAGGCTAGCTGAATTCTCAAAAATAGCGGCGCGTGAACAGTGTACTTTTGCTGTAGTAGGCAGGGTTACTGAAATGCCACAATTGATCGTCTATGATCGGCTACACAAAAACAATAGTGTCGATATGGATCTGAAATTTTTATTAGAAACCAAAATGCCATTTACACGTCAAGCGAATCGAGGCAGTCAAAAAAATACAGCATTTAAACATAGTCATATTAATTTAGAAGAAGCGTGCCTCAGAGTATTAAAACATCCTACCGTTGCTAATAAGAGTTTTTTGATTACTATAGGCGATCGCAGTGTGGGTGGTTTAACCTATCGCGATCAAATGGTGGGGCCGTGGCAAGTGCCAGTAGCCGATGTTGCCGTCAGTGTTTCTGGGTTTTATCAATACAGTGGTGAAGCCATGGCCGTAGGCGAACGCAGTCCAGTCGCGATTATCAATCCAGTGGCTTCGGGTCGTTTAGCAGTCGGTGAGGCTATCACCAACATCGCTGCGGCCGCCATAGATAAATTAAGCGATGTAAAATTATCCGCTAATTGGATGGCCGCTTGCGGTATAGAACAACAGGATATGGCTTTGTGGGATACAGCAAAAGCTGTGGCAACAGAGCTGTGCGTAAGTTTAGATTTGACCATTCCAGTAGGCAAAGATTCATTGTCCATGCAAACGCAATGGCAACAGGATGGTGTCAAGCATCAAGTGGTCTCGCCACTGACCCTGGTTATTTCTGCCTTTGCTCCCGTTTCTGATGTGCGTTTAAGCTTAACGCCACAATTGCAAATTACCTATGATGATTCAGTGTTGATCTTGATCGACTTAGGGCAAGGACACCATCGTTTAGGGGGTTCTATTTTAAGTGAAGTATATAATGAATCGGGCAAGGGCCAAACGCCGGATGTAGATTCACCGATGCTATTACAACAATTTTTTAGTGCTATACAAAAGCTCAATCAAGATAATCAAATATTGGCTTATCATGACCGTTCTGACGGTGGCTTATTCGTTACTCTAGTGGAAATGGCATTTGCAGCCCACACGGGATTGACGATTCAATTGGATGCTTTGGGTGGTGATCCTATCGCAAGCCTATTTGCGGAAGAATTGGGTGCCGTCATTCAAGTGGAAAAAACACATTTACATGCGGTGTTAAAACAATTAGAACACCATAAATTGGCCCATTGTAGTCATGTAATCGGAGAATTGTCTATTAATGAAGTTATTTCATTCTACCATAAGGGTAAAAAGATATTAGAAGAGCATAGGGCCGCTTGGCAAAGCGCGTGGAGTGAAGTGAGTTTCCACATGCAAGCACTGCGCGATAATCCAGTTTGTGCTAAGGAAGAGTTTTCGCGTATTGCATTGTTGCATGATCCAGGGTTATACAGCTCGCCTAGTTTTGAATTCAAAGAAGATATCTTAGCGCCTTATCTAGACTTTGGGGTTAAACCTAAGGTGGCTATTTTGCGCGAGGTGGGTGTGAATGGCCAGGTAGAAATGGCAGCGGCCTTTATGCAAGCAGGTTTTATTGCAGTCGATGTACACATGTCGGATATTATCAACCAACGTATACGCTTAGACGACTTTAAAGTGTTAGCCATTTGCGGTGGTTTTTCCTTTGGCGATGTTTTAGGCGCTGGGCGTGGTTGGAGCGAAGCCATTTTAATGAATGAAACAGTAAAAGAAACTTTCAGCCATTTTTTCAATCGTCCTGATACTCTGACCTTAGGCGTGTGCAATGGTTGTCAGATGTTATCGCAATTGTACGATATTATTCCGGGTGCCGAAGGCTTTCCGCGTTTTGTGGCCAACCAATCACAGCAATTTGAAGCACGTGTGGTGATGGTGGAAATCACCAATAGCCCTGCTATTTTATTAAAAGATATGGTAGGTTCGCGTTTGCCTATAGTGGTGTCGCATGGCGAGGGTTTAGCGCAATGGTCCGATACCGCTTTAAAAAATAAGGCCTTAACCGCTTTGCGCTATTTGGATCATCAAGGCGATGCCACGACGCGTTACCCATTCAATCCGAATGGCAGCGCTGATGGCGCTACAGCCTTCAGCTCTAGCGATGGGCGAGTGTTGATCATGATGCCGCATCCAGAGCGTTGTTATCGCGCGTGGCAATGTTCGTGGCGTGCACCCGAATGGACCGAATATACGCCGTGGCAAAGATTATTTGCTAATGCGAGAGTGTGGTTGGGGTAGAGAAGCAAAATTTCAGTCCAACATAGAAAAAGGAATTGCCCATAATTTATCTCCATTATATAGGACTATACCACTCAGCCAGTTTTTATCCGTTAAATCAGCCAGTTTTCTTAACCCTCGAAAATCCTGATTAAATATCGTATGACTTGCTTTAACTTCAATGCCAATAATTTTACGGGCGTGATTCTCGAGAATAAAATCAACTTCCACTTTATCCTTGTCACGATAATAATAAATATTCCACGGTTCTTCTGTGAAGGAGGTAGCCTTTAATAATTCGCTATACACCCAGGTTTCTAATAACGCACCAAAATCTGATTTATTCCATTCAACACTTTCTATTGTAACTCTATTAAGACTTGCCAATAGACCACTATCTAAAAAATGAATTTTTGGCGTTTTAAGAATTCGGTTTAAGGCATTGCCATGCCAAGGTTTTAATTGATGTACTAAAAATAAAGTTTCAAGTAAGCCAGTATATTTTTGTGCTGTTTTAGAGTCTAAATTTAACTGTCCACCAATTTGAGTGAAATTAGTTAATTTCCCCGATTGCTGTGCAAGAACCTCTAAAAGCCTTGGCATCTCAACTAATTTTTCAATCGATGAGATATCTTTTATATCTCGTTCTACAATTGCCCTAATATAAGATTTAGCCCATGCACTACGTCTAGCGAGATCTGGTCGCATCAGCATCTCTGGATATCCTCCTGTGAGTACCCGAGAAATAATTTCTAACTGCTCTGAAGGTATCTGCTGTGGCCAAGATTGATTTTTGGCGTAGCTTAAAAAGAGACTTTCTCGACGACCAATTTCAGCAAGAGATAGCGGTAATAAAGTTAATATTTCCATACGTCCAGCCAAACTATCACCGATTTTAGGCAAAGTCAGAAGATTAGCTGATCCAGTTAATAAAAAGCGTCCGGGCTGCCTATTTTGATCGACTGAGAGCTTGATCGCGCGTAGTAATTCTGGTGCCCGTTGAATTTCATCTATAATGGCTTTGTCTATTCCATTAATAAAACCTACAGGATCTTGTTTTGCAGCATTAAGTATATTGTCATCATCTAAAGTGTAATAGGATAAAGAAGGTGAGTATTCCTTAACCAACGTTGTTTTTCCGGATTGTCGAGGCCCATTAATCAATACCACAGGCGTATCTTTCATTGCAATTTCCAAACGGCTTTTAAGCTTTCTTGGATAATCATTTTTATTTACGTTCAACGGGTTCACCTGTATCTTTTATGCTCAATCAGCACGTCTAAATTGGAATACATCCTCGTCCATTATGGATTATATGTCCGTCTATTATGGAATATAGCATCGTCTAAAATGGAATGCAGATGAACTTTTTTAGGAACTGAGTAGCTTTTAGACTATAAGTTATTGACTTTAAAAGAAAAGTCTAGACTAAGAGTTTTGGAGGAAGAATCGTTAAAATTGGCCTGTGGTCAGTAAATGATCTGTTCTAAATTGTGCTATTAGGACAAGCTCTAGGGCTTGTTTCTACGTATGAATTCGCATTTTGAAGTATATAGGTATAATATTGAAGATATTATAATTTGCTTTAATATTTCAAAGGGGTAGAATGAAAATCTATGTAGACGCAGATGCTTGCCCTAACACAGTGAAAGAAATCTTATATAAAGCAGCGATGCGTTGTAGCTGTGAGCTTATATTAGTTGCCAATCAGCCGTTGTCAGTGCGTAGGCATCCTCTGATACGCACGGTGCAAGTGGCCAGTGGCTTTGATGTAGCGGATAATTACATCGCAAGTACAGTAGTAGAAGGTGATTTAGTCATTACCGCCGATATTCCTTTAGCAAGCCTAGTCGTTGCTAAAAACGCAGCGGCGTTGAATCCGCGTGGGGAGATGTATACTAAAACCAATATTAGCAATAGGCTTGCCAGTAGAGATTTAATGGATGAATTGCGCTCTAGCGGTGTTTTAACGGGCGGCCCAGCAAAGATTAATCCCGCACATTTACGAGAATTTGCCAATGCGTTGGATCGATATTTGGCGAAAAATAAATAACTATTCCGCAAACAAAAACCGTTTCATTTCTGTTTCTAAAAGCTTCTTCGCCTCGGGCTCTAATAAATTGAGTTTATATTCATTGATCAACATGGTTTGATGGCCTAGCCATTGTTGCCAAGCAGTTTTTGAAACTTCATTAAAAATACGCTGACCCAAAGGACCTGGAAAAGGTGGCAACGCCAAACCTTCAGCCGTAGTGCCTAATTTAACGCAGTGTACGGTTCTAGTCATGATAATACCTCTTGAATAATTTTTGGATGGGAGCGGGGAAGCCCAAGGATGTTAACGCGGGCAACGCAGTCCAAGTACCCAGTGTAACATGATCTGCTCGCGGCTTACCAGTAACGCATTTTACAGGGTGCACGTGTATCTGCAAGTTAAAGTGCGTTAACACATGTTTAATAGGTTCTAAACTGGATTGCAAGGTGCAATTTTTTATATTCTGTTGTGCACACCAGTTTAATATTTCTTCTTTTTCAAGCACTTCAGGTAAACACCACAAGCCGCCCCAAATGCCGCTATCGGGACGTTTCAGCAATAAAATTTGTTGTAAGTTATTCTCCAGTAAAACTAAATGCACATCGCGCTTTGGTTTTTCTTTCTTTGCTTTTTTAGCGGGGAAATCTGCAACGCGATTTAAACGGTAAGCTTCACATAAAGATTGCAATGGACAATCACCACAACGTGGTTGTAGTCTAGTGCAGAGCGTTGCTCCTAAATCCATAATCGCTTGCGTATAATCGCCTACACGCTCTTCTGGCGTTAATTTCTCTGCGATTGTCCATAAGCTGTCAACGATATTCTTGTCCAGTGGCGACCCTTCTATAGCATATACCCGGCTTAAAACGCGTTTGACATTGCCATCTAAAATAACGCCTTTATCGCCAAATGCAATCGCTACGATAGCGCCTGCAGTAGAACGCCCTATACCCGGTAATTGTTGTAATGCGTCTACCGTACGCGGAAAACGGCCATTGTATTGCTCATGAATGATTTGTGCTGCGCGATGTAGATTCCGAGCGCGCGCATAATAACCTAAGCCAGCCCATAATTGTAATACTTCGTCGCTATCGGCTGTGGCTAAGGCTTTCACGTTAGGAAAGCGAGTTATAAAACGATGAAAATAGTCGATGACGGTTTTGACTTGCGTTTGTTGTAACATGATTTCAGATAACCAAACGCGATAAGCTGTTTTTTGTTTTTGCCAAGGCAAATCGTGCCGACCAAATTGGTCAAACCAGCGTAATAGTTTAGACACGAAAGTTTTGGCCATAATTATTGAAATCGAATCAATCCGCGCACTTTTTTGAGCGTATCGTTCAGTGATCCGTCTATTTTAGTCTTGATCAAAGCACCTTGATTCAACTCGATCTTTGGATTATCCCACGGACCTCTGATAGTCACCGGGATGTCATCTTTCAGCCATTGTGACAAACCATTAACTTGTTGCAATATGCTCGCATCGGGACGCAGCATGACATCGTAATCCAGAGTTTGCGCTACTAAATTTAAGGTGCCATTTCCTTTAGCAGTTAGCAGCGGGGAAATTAATTTTAAATTAGGATTATTGGCAACCCCATTATGAATGGCAAAGTCGCCGCTGATAGCGCTAAAACCATCGCTTGTAGGGATGGTGTGCGTGCTAGAGACTAGATTAAGTAGTCCTAAAATATTGCTCATGTTCAGCTTGGTCCAGCTACCTTGGTTAATGATCAGTGCGATATTGCCATTTAAATTGGCTAGGCGCTGTTGTTTGCTTTGACCTTGGCTGCTGAGAGTGCCTTTAACATTTAATAAACCTGTAATAGAAGGTTTGTTCCCTAAATATTGTTGTAATGCAGCCAGATCTAAATGAGACAGCGTTCCTGCTATCATTAATTTACTTGTATTATCCAACGTCAACGCGATCTTGCCTTGATACAGACCTTGTAACACGGTAACTGTAATAGGATCTAGAGTGATAGTTTGATCAGCATAATGTAACCGGCCGCTGATATTATCCAAGGATAGAGTATCATACAGCAAATGCTGAATATGCAATTGACTGTCTACACTCAACGAAGACATTCTATTTTTAGGTGATGCAGGAGTAGCGGCTTTTGATGACGGTGCTACGTTGCTACTCTGAACGGTATTGTTATCTGCAGTCGTAGATGGGCTCATTGCAGACCAATGTATTGTATCGGCATTCAGCACGGAATTTAGATGATGTTGTTTAATATTATAAGTCGCCGAACCGGTTATAGTATCGTCATTGAATTTTAAGCTTAGCGCTGACACATCAATGGTTTGTTTGTTTGCTGTTAGAGTAAATTCGCTGTGCAGCGTTTTTATAGGAAAGTTGTAGCTGCCGGTCAACAAATGCAAAGTATCAGCAACATTTTTATCGTCTAGAGTCAACTTTCCTTGCCATTGCAGCGCAGTCGATATTTTCTCGGCACTTAGATGCCCTTGTATGTCTAAAGTGTTGATGCGTGCCTGTAGATCATCGGTGCTAAGACTTTGCTTGCTGGCATCGAAGGCCACATCGCTGCTTAGCGATAACGGCAGCGTATTGCCATTATCGACTATTCTAGCTGTCATTTCTATAGGAATGGTTTTAACGTCAGAATTTGAACCTAAATTTTTTATGGTGAAACTATCTAAATAAAGGGTTGCGCCAGGCCGTATATTTTCCAAGGCGCCGTGTAGAGTTGCATTGCTAAGCGTAATGCTTTTAATGGCGAAGCCTATAGATTTTTTTGTGTTATCTGTAGATATACTTGTTATGGTTGCATTTGTGGCGGTAATGGGTAGGGTAGGGTTTTGTTTTAGGATTTGTAAGCTATCTTTTTGTAGCGTTAAATCTAAACCGTCTAAGGTGACATTATCGACGATCAGTTTCTTTTCAGTGATAAGTGGCCAGAGCGACAGGCGGATGTTTAAAGATTGAATACGTGCATTGGTAGCATCTTGCGGCGCTGTGGCTTGTAAAGACAGTTGTCTCAGGGTGATATGCGCCGTAGGAAATATATGCCAGCTGAGTTTGCCATTGATACGCAGCGCCAAGCCTGTTTTTTGCTGGATTTGGTTACTCAAGGGGGCAATAAGGGTATTAGGGTTTAACCAATGACGTAATATCAGTGTCAGGATGAGGAAAAACAGCGCCAAACAAGCGAGAAGAATCGATAAAGTTAATATAATTTTACGCATAAAAATTCCATTCTTTTGGAGCGGGTGATGGGAATCGAACCCACGCTATCAGCTTGGGAAGCTGAAGTTCTACCATTGAACTACACCCGCGGACACGCTAAGGGCCTGATTTTAGCACAATTACACTATTATACAAAACGCCATCTATTGAATAGCAGCGTAAAAAAAGCTATACTTTCAAGGTAATGGCAACAATAATCAAAACAATATACTCACAGCAGTTGATTTTTAGGCGAGGCTTTAAGCCTAAGAATTAAATGCGAAGAGTAGAGCGAGAGGTATAGATGAAATATTTAAGCAGTATTGCTGAGCAAGAATTGTCTGCCTGCTTGGCGCAAGCATCCCATAGTGTGGAAATCCAACAAAAAAAATGGCGTTTGCAAGTCATCGCTTTTTTTTGCGCTATTATTTTACTAGGTAGTATGGTGCTGTTGCAAACCGGTGTGATTTTTCCGTCATTATGGGCTGCCGATAGCCGAATCATTATTATTACTTTATTGGTAGCGTTTGTAATCGTTATTTTCACTTCGGCTTTTTTGAGTTCACACCTACACAGCCCTAAATATGAAATTAAACATGAGCAAAGCGATAACCACAAAGTAAATTATAATATAGACTTAAATGATGATGGTGTGCGTGTAATGACGCAGTCTGAAAAATCGCAAGAAAGCACGCAATATTCTTGGGCTACCATCAAAAAGGTATATCTTTTTAATAATGGTATTATGATTTTAGGTTATGCTAAGAAAGCAAAATCATCGTTGCTATTGCCTTTTAACGAAGCCGAATTACGGCCTTCTATGCAACTTCTGGTTGATGAAATGCGCATGCATTTACCTGCCAGTATTTTTGTGAGTGGACATTTTTAGAGTTCCTACTGCCTATACGCTGCACCATGCAGCGTATTCAATCCCTTGAGTAACACCAAAGCTTGATTCAGTTGATAATCCTGATTAGGATCGGGATTGGTGCTAGGCAACGGTTGGTCTATAGCCGCTGGATTTGGGCTGTTATCGCTATTGCTTAAGTGTTTTGCCAGATCGGCTTCTTTCACATTTAACAATGGATTATTCTTGGGATTTGCTATGGCCAATTCATCCACCTCTATGTCAGGTGTGATGCCTTTGGCTTGAATGGAACGTCCACTAGGAGTGTAATACAGCGCTGTCGTGATCTTGATGCCATGCTCTTTATCCAAAGGCAATATGGTTTGTACGGAGCCTTTACCAAAAGAAGTTTGACCCATAATAATAGCGCGGTTTTGATCTTGTAAGGCGCCTGCAACAATCTCGGCTGCAGAAGCAGAACCGCCATTGATAAGCACGATCATGGGAATGCCGTTGAGCAGATCGACCGAATTAGCATATGCGTTCATATTGCTGCTGGGTGTGCGGCCTTTGGTGTAAACAATCAATTTGTTGTCGCTCAATTTGGCGCTATTTAAGAAGTCATCACTAACCGCTATAGCGGACTCCAATAAGCCGCCAGGGTTATTGCGTAGATCCAAAACAAAACCTTTGAGTGGTGTTTTATTTTGTTGTTGCAAGTGTTTAATAGCGGCCACTAAATCATTTGCCGTAGTCGCTTGAAATTGCGAGATGCGCACATAAGCGTAACTCGGTGATAAGAGTTTACTCTTAATACTTTGCGTGCGGATCACATCGCGCATCAGTTTAAATTGCAGTGGTTCTTGGGCGTTTTTACGCAGTATGGTGAGCTCAACAGTCGAGCCTTTAGGGCCGCGCATTAATTTCACCGCATCCGTTAAACTCATGCCATCTAAAGGTTGATTGTTAATTTTAACGATGAGGTCGCCTGGTTTTAATCCTGCTTTAGTGGCGGGGGTATCGTCTATGGGGGTTACTATGCGTACCCAGTCATTATCCATATCCACTTCTAAGCCTACGCCACCAAACTCACCTTGAGTGGAGGCTTGTAACTCGGTGTAATCGGCCATGTCTAGATAACTGGAATGTGGGTCTAGGCCCGCTAACATGCCGCGTATGGCATTTTCAAATAAAGCTTTATCGTCCATTGGCTCAACATAATATTGCTTGATGTCTTGAATGGCAGTCGTAAAGCGCTGTATTTCGGCTGCAGGAACGTCATCAGGTGCTGTGACTTTGCTGGGTGTTTTTGCCCCTAATGCAGGGCTGATAAACCCTATGAATAGTCCTAGCGTAAGTAACTTAGCTCGCAGGTGAGATGCTTGCATAATTAAATTCCAATTCTACTTCCATGTAAACGATCTATTGTACCGTTCCCCTACACCATTGTTCGGGATCGACCGGATCACCCTGATGTCTTATTTCGAAGTATAGACTGCTTTTATCAAATCCGCCTGTGCTGCCAGCCCTGGCTACTACTTGACCAAAAGAGACATTGTCGCCCGTTTTCACCATTAGGGCGTCGTTACGGCCATAAAGGCTCATATAATCTTGCCCATGGTCGATGATCACCAACAAACCAAAGCCCTTTAGCCAATCGGCAAAAATAACGCGTCCGGGATAGATTGCATGTACGGGCGTGTTTTGTGGTGTGTTGATCAAGACACCACTCCATTGTAGGTTACTCTCGTCTATAGATGCGCCAAAATGCTCGACGATGGTGCCCGGTAAAGGCCAAGGCAAACGACCACGCAAACGCGCAAAAGAATAAGGTGGTAGGGTAGTCATGGGGGGTTGGCTTTTGAGTTGTTGTACTAAGCCTTCTAAAGAGCGGCGATTTTGCTGTAAGGCATTTAAACGATCGGCTTTGGCGGCCATAGTATCGTCTATGGCGGCAATGAGTTTTTGTCTTTGTAATTGCTGTTGTTTTAAATCACGTACCAAGTCTTGTTCTTGCTGACGTATATTTTGCAATTGCGTTTTTCTTTCTTGTAAATGTTGTTGTAACTGCAGCAGTTGATCTAGGTTGTCTTTGACTTTTTTCATGGAAACGAGTTTATTTTCATTCAATAAACGAAAATATTGCATCATGCGTTGTAAATCGTCTGGACTTTCTGTGTTTAAAATCAACTTTACTGCGCTGTCTTGTCCAAATTCATAGGTGTTACGCATTTCCTTGCCTAGGCTTGCTTCTTCTTGTAATAAGGTATTTTGTAATGTCGTGATCTGTTGATTTAAGCGCGCAATATTATTTTGCAGTTGTGCCATTTGTTTATCTAAATCTGCAATGGAGATAAACAAACGATTCATCTTGACCTCGGTGGTTTGTAAGTCGTTTTCTGCCGTTTTGTAGGAATCCTTGTCATGGGCAATGCTTTGTTGTAAAGATTGTATTTCAGTTTTGATATTGGAAAGTTTGCTGTTTTTATCATCTGCGAAAACGGGCATGATCAATGAACCCATAAGAATAAACGGTAATATTTTTTTTATAAAAAATTGCATCTTCATTTCCTATGAAAGAATATCTAATAATACTTTCCCTGTCATCGCCTTGGGCTGAGGCAGATCAAATAAGCGTAAAATAGTAGGGGCTATATCCGCTAAAATACCTTCTGGATACAAAAAGCGGCCACGTTTGCCTACATAGATTAAAGGCACAGGGCCTGTGGTATGTGCGGTATGCGGTTGTTGCGTCATCTCATCAAACATACATTCCGCATTGCCATGGTCGGCGGTTATCAACAATTCGCCGTCTACTTTTTCTATAGCCGCAGTGATTCTACCTATGGCCTCATCTAAAGCTTCAATCGCTTTCACCGTAGCAGCAAAATCACCGCTATGTCCCACCATATCGGCGTTGGCGTAGTTACACAAAATAAAATCGTGCTGATTACTACTAATGGCATCGACTAAAGCATCCGTCAATGTTTTAGCACTCATTTCAGGTTGCAGATCATAAGTAGCCACTCTAGGAGAGGCAATCAACTGTCGTGTTTCACCTTCACAAGGCTCTTCTCTGCCGCCATTAAAAAAGAAAGTAACGTGGGCGTATTTTTCCGTTTCCGCTAAACGAAATTGTTTATAATGATGCTGACTTAAGATTTGCGCTAAAGTATCGTTTAAGTTTTGTGGCGCAAAAGCGATATGGGCGTTTAAACCTTTTTGATATTGAGTAAGGCTGACAAAATCACTTAATTTTGGAAACTGTTCGCGTTTAAAGCCAGTAAAATTTTTGTCTGTAAATGCTAACGATAATTCGCGTGCACGATCCGCACGAAAGTTCATGAAAATAATCGCATCGTTGTCGCGAATGATATGCGAGGTGCCCGCTTTAGCAGCAATGGCGATGGGTGATACAAACTCATCATTTTGTTTTTGCGCATAAGCCCATTGTAAAGCATCTAATGCATTGGCAGCCGTATGTTCGGCACTGCCCATGGTATATAGATCATAAGCCTTAGCAACGCGCTCCCAGCGTTGATCTCTGTCCATGGCATAATAACGACCTATTAGTGAGCCTATGGAAGCATTGCCTAAACTTTCTGTTAAGCCCATCAGAAAACGCAAGGAATTTTCAGCGCTTTGTGGCGGTGTGTCGCGACCATCTAAAATAGGATGTATTACCACGCGCGTTACTTTCTTTTGTGCCGCTAAGCGCAATAAGGCATAAATGTGTTGTTCATGACTGTGTACACCGCCGGGCGATAATAAACCTAAGACATGCAAGGTACTGTCATGCTGTTTCACTTATTTAAAGAAATCGTTGAAAGCGGTATTGTCACACCACGAGCCATCGGCAATGGCGTTTTCTATGCGTACGCTGTCTTGATAGACAATGCGTCCCGAGCCTAAATTGGTGTGACCAACCTCGGAATTGCCCATTTGCCCTTCGGGTAAGCCCACGGCCAAGCCGGAGCCATTGAGCAACATATGAGGGTATTTCGCCCATAAATAGTCCCAATGCGGTGTTTTGGCTTGGGCAATGGCGTTATATTTGGTTTCTTCGCGGTATCCCCAGCCGTCCAGGACGATCAATACCAAAGGTCGATGGGGAGCTGTAGTGGTCATTTTTTGTATCCTAGCATGTCAATTAGATACTATTCTAAAGGTTTTTGGCGTTGGATGTAACTGTGGGGGCTCCTACGTTATAGAAAGCCGCCTTTTGATGCGCTCCTACAACACGAACCTCGGAACGATGTAGGGGCGACTCGCCTGTAGGGTGCTTCGTGAAGCGTCCTTCCGCTCAATGCCCTGTAGAATATAATATCTGTCTTAGTATGAATCGTATCTCGCTTTAGTTAAACGGAAAGGTGATCCACAACATGGTAGGATTCTTTGCACGGAATTAACAAAACAAGGCATGAAAGTTGTACAACAAGCACATAAAGTCATTGGTAAAGTTGAAGCTACAATGGTCTCTAGCCTCACCGAAGCGAATAAAGCCCTCTTAGAGAAGTTGCTTATTGAGTGCTTTAATAACCGTAACTACTCGTACCATGTAATAAGAAAAACCTATACTGGATAGATTAGCATATATTTTCACTTTCCGCTCCCTGACGGTCGCGGCTCGATTTATCCCTTTATAACCGGGACTAGGTCATTAGGGTGAGTAGTTACTAATAACCTTAAGCGCCAAATTTAACGTATTAATCCCCGTGCCCAGTAAGACAAGACGGGGTCAATGATAGAAATAAAATCGTCCACACTTTTTTCTATTAAATCATGCTTGTATAATATCGCCAGAGCATCTAAAACGCCTTTTGGCGTTAAATTAACTCTATTTACAAAGTCTTTTGATGTGGGCTCTTTTAGAGCCGGATCTTTAGCAATTTCACTGAGTAATTGTTTTTGCTTAGTACTTAATAGCTCTAAGTCTCTACTAATAGAACCTTGTTCTTCTATGCAAACCTGTTTCCAGGCAGCCAGAATACTTTTTTCTGTTGGAAATAGAGACTCCTCAAATACTTTTTCACAAAGTACATTGATATAATAAGGATGGCAATCTGTTAAATTGGTGATTATAAGCAAGACTGGATCAGGTAAATTTTTACCCCATTTCTTTTTAGCGAATTTATTCAAATGAGGAATATAATGTGCTGCCGCTATTTTTTGAATGGGCATTTTAAAGCACAGTTTATAAAAAGGGCGTGCCCTATTATCAAACATTTCTCTTAACATATGGCGATTACTGCCGGAAAATATAAAAATAATATTTTTTGTTTTCTGGGCGATGAATCGTAATGAAGATTCAACTTCGGGACCAAAATTACTTTCAGAGATAGTTTGCAACTCGTCTATAAAGATGACAGCACGCTTGTTTTTTTTGATTAATAGTTGATCGATTCCTTCTAATAAAAATTTTAGCGAAGGCTTTTTTTCTGTGATGGGTGTAAGCGAAAACTCAAAGCCAGCCTCACCAAAAGAGAGCGAGATCTTAATTTGTTTCAAAAAGGTTTGTAGCAATTGTATTGCTTTTTCGGTGGGTTTTATAATTTTAGTAAGTAACTGACTAACACCTTCATAAATTTCATTCTCAATATCTTGCTGTGTATATTTCATAAAGAGATCGATATGCGTATAAGGTAGTCCTTCTTTTTCAAGCACCTGTAACGCCAAACTGGTTTTTCCATAACGTCGTGGTGATACAATCAGTGTATGAGCTCCATTTTTAATATTAGTTCGCAGTTGTTGCATTTCAACCAAACGATTACAAAACCCATCGCCAAACGCAAGCCCGCGTGTAAAGATAATACTCATCTAGTTCTCCTCTCTTCTTAATATAGTAGCAGGTAACTATCCAATTTACTAGTGGTAATATAGTGATAGGTAACTATCCAATTTAGTAATGGTAATATAGTAACACTATAATTGGAACCTCATAAAAATTTTATTCTTTAAAATAAAACGCTTAACAAAGGAATATTAAGGGTATGTAGGTTTGTGTACGGGGTACCCAGCCTAAGCTGGCTTAGGGATAGTCAAATTGAAGCTTTCAAAGGCATATAGAAAAGCGCCTTTTGATGCACTCTTACAACACGAACCCCTGGTCATAAACTATGTGTCATATAATATGACGAATAGTTTATGACCTTAAGACCACTTCACCGGAGGATAAGAGCCTCTTCCCTGTTTATGTTAGTAGATTATTTACATCATATTTTAATTCAGAGTTTATTGCTTTTTAACCGACATTGTTAGGGGGAATTACTTTTTTCAGATGTATTGCATTACTTAAAAACAGCTTCAATATTATGCCCGCTTGGGTCAATCACAAATGCCGCATAATAGCTTTCTGTATATTGTGGTCTTGCTCCTGGAGTACCGTTGCATTTTCCTCCTGCAGCGAGGGCCGCTGCGTAGAAATGTTGAACTTCTTCTTTATTCTTAGCGCGAAAAGCAATATGGCAAGGCGTTAGTTTATTTATACCGTTATATTGAGCAATTTCAAAAAGAGCATTATTTCCTATATCAAATGACCAAAATTTTCCAATTTCTCCGAAAGATACTCGGTAGTTGAAAGGAAGAAAGGTTTTCTCATAAAAAGTTTTACTTTCCGCTAAATTGTCTACGTATATCATAACATGGTCAATCATAAATATCCCTCAAAATCTTTATTCGTAATCTTAACCCCTTGACAAAACATTAAAAAAAGATAATGATTACAGTGAGCAATGAGAAACAGTGTGATGAGTCGTTGCATGTAAAGGAGCGACACATCACTGTACAATGAACGTTTACTTGCAAAAGTAAGCGCAGCCTGGCAAGTGCTCGTAACACGAAACCAGGCCACTAACCGCAATACCAGGAGATATTGAGGCTATGAAAAGTCTAACGCATAACCATGCATTCGCACAAGTAGACCGTATATTTTTTATACGTAAACCTACGCACTTTGACTGTGTATTATCCAAATACGCGATTTATCCCAAAACAATCAGCGCTGATATGGGCTTTAGAGCTCACAGCATTACTTTGTCTACATGGATAAGTACGGAGTTAGCAAGCACCCGTACCTAAGTGGCTATAGTTGGCGCTTTATACGCGAGCTTGGCCACGCACCGTCGCTGCAGACTGGGTATAGACCGTATCAAAGCAAAAACAGTAGCACGAATAATGAGAGGCTGGGAGATAGTGTGGCGTGACGACAGTCCCACTATCAGGCTTTAGTTTAGTAGGCCTTAGGTTAGCATCGTCTGTGACGAGTTGCTTAAGCGGCCAGTTTGGGGATGAAACCCCAGCTGGCCATTTTTTATTTTTTTAACCGAGCCGCGACCGTCAGGGAGCGGATAGGAAGAGTAGTCACACAATTTTTAATAAGGAGTTTTGCTATGTTAATGTTAAGTCGTACTGTGGGAAAAGCAATCATCATCGGTGATGATATACGCGTTGTAGTCACTAGAGTTAAGCGCAATCAAGTCTATTTGGGAATAGAGGCACCTAAAGAAGTTGCCGTACACCGATCCGAAATCTATGACCGTATTCAAGATGAAAAAAATGGTGAGTCTGATGTGAAACTTGAAATAGACGATGATAATTACGATTTTGATGATGAAGAGTTGTAACGGGCTTGTAAGGAGCGGCTAGAGAGTCGCTCTTTTCTTCTGCTAAGAAGATAATATTTCTCCGCTAGGATTCATCCAAAAGAGAACATTTTCAAGGGATATTCCTAGCACCCCATTGGGGCCGAATTATTGAGAAACGGGCCGGATTATTTATAACCGTTTGATATATGTCGATTTTTCTTGTCCTTTTTTTTGCTTTTTTGGCCGGATTAGTCTCTAAAGACCAAAATCACGTCGTATAACTTGGTACTGTAAAAGAGGATTTAGCTATTTACAGTACCGACTTGGAATGCTATACTGGTACTGTAAATAACGTTTTGCTATTCTGCAGTACCAACTAGAGGGGTGTCCATGGCAACATTTATTGGCAGAGAGGATGAGTTAAAAAAACTTGAACAATTCACTCAGAAAAAAACAGCCTCATTGATTGTGATACGTGGTCGACGAAGAATTGGTAAGAGTCGGTTGGCTGAAGAGTTCGCCAAGCCCTATAAATTTTATAGCTTTACCGGTGTGCCGCCCACATCTGCAACCACTAAACAATCACAGCTGAATGAATTTGCTTATCAGTTAAGTTCTGTCATAGGTGTTCCTGGCATTAAAGCGGATGATTGGAATACACTATTTCTGTTACTTGCTAAACATACACACGAAGAGAGAGTGGTTATCTTATTCGATGAGATTTCATGGATGGGTTTTAAAGATCCAGATTTTCTGGGGAAATTAAAAAATGCTTGGGATTTACATTTCAAGAAGAATAACAAGCTTATTTTGATTTTATGCGGCTCAGCGTCTTATTGGATCGAAAAAAACATACTCAGTAGTACGGGCTTTTTAGGAAGAATATCCTATACATTAACATTAACTGAATTATCTCTTGCAGAATGCCGACAATTTTGGGGGAAGGTGGCTAAGAACATTTCTGCTTATGAAATAATAAAAGTATTATCGCTAACGGGTGGAGTACCAAAATACTTAGAAGAAATTGATCCAAAACTCAATGCCGAAGATAACATTAAGAAGTTATGTTTTACCAATGGCGGATTTCTTTTTGACGAATTCAATCATATCTTTTCAGATCTTTTTCTGCGCCATAGTGAGATGTACCGTAATATTGTTAGTACGCTTGCAAATGGAGCAAAAGAGAGTAAAGAAATAGCAAAAATCCTTAATATTGAACAGACAGGTCGGTTAACAGAATATCTAGAAGAACTTGAATTATCAGGTTTTGTTAAGCGTGATTATACTTGGAAAGTGGCCACTGGTCATGATTCCAGGCTAAGTAAATATCGGCTTAGCGATAATTATTTGCGTTTCTATCTAAAATATGTATCCAAATACAGAACTAAAATACAACGTAATGCATTCACAATAAAGTCACTAACCACTCTGCCAGAATGGAATTCTATTCTTGGGTTACAATTTGAAAATTTAGTGTTGAATAATCGTAAATATATTCATCAAGCATTGAATATCAGCGTAGAAGATATCATTTCTGAAAACCCATTTTTTCAAACTAAAACGACTACTCAACCTGGCTGCCAAATTGACTATTTGATCCAAACCAAATTTGGGGGGCTATATGTGTGTGAGATAAAGTTTTCAAAAAATGAAATAGGTCTAGAGGTTATAAAAGAAGTACAGCAAAAAATAGATCGCCTAAAAAGACCAAAAGGGTTTTCATGTAGACCAGTATTAATTCATGTGGGTCGTGTTAGTAATAGCATTATTGAAAGTGAATTTTTTTCTGAAATCATTGATTTTTCTGAATTTGTGTAAAAAAGTAGCGTGTCGTGTCATAAACTATGTGTCATATAATGTGACGCATAGTTTATGAGATATTGACCCCTTCATCGGCGGGGAAGGAATACTTTTTAATATAGTAGCAGGTAAATATCCAATTGAGTAATGGTAATATAGGAATACTATAATTGGAACCTCATCAAAATTTTATCCTTTAAAATCAATCATTTAGAATCGAAGGGGATTCCTAATCTCCATTTTGGCCGAATTACGTCGCTAAAGACCAAAATAGTGACCTATAATCTGGTACTGCAGAATAACAAAACGTGATCTACAGTACCAGTTTACAGTGCCATTCTGGTACTGTAGATCACGTTTTGTTATTCTGCAGTACCAGATTCAGCCACCAACCCTTTTCCTTTTAAGAATGCCAACGCTACTTCATGGGGTGTTTTATGATCACTATCTACCTCTGCATTCAGTTGTTGCATGGTGTTTTCATCTAATATATTCGCCAGTGGAGCTAATACGCTTTCTAATTGCGGATATCGTTTTAAAATGGCGTCGCGGATCAAGGGGGCAGCGTAATAAGGTGGGGCAACGTGTTTGTCATCTATTAATACCTGTAAATGGTATTTAGGAATACGGCCATCGGTAGTAAAAACAGTACTGACATCCACTAGCTTGTTCTTGAGCGCATCGTACATTAGGCTCATATCCATTTCTCTAGTATTGTTGAGAGGTAAATCGTAGGCTTTTCTTAAGCCTGGTACACCATCTGCACGTTGGAAACTTTCTGATGGAGCGGCAAAGCTAAACTGCTGTGGAATTTTTTTAAGATCACTGATGGTTTTTAAATGATATTGCTGCGCCATATCTGCACGTACGGCAATGCCTTGAGAATTGCTAAAGCCAAAAGGGGCTAGCCACACGATATTAAATTGTTTTTTATAAGCCGTTTTAACGGTATTGTAAATGTCTTGTTCCGTTAAATTAGGGTTGTACAATTTATGTAATATAATGAGATAAGCCGTGCCGGTGTATTCTGGATAGATATCGATTTGTTGGTTTAACATGGCACGATGACAAATAACGGTGGATCCTAGATTTAATTTTCTATCTACTTTAATCTCTGTGTGATCTTCTATCATAATAGCTGTAAGTTCAGCCAGAATCATAGATTCAGTAAAGTTTTTTGAAGCAACAATAATCTCTGCGCGTCTAGGTTCTAAGTACAGAAGTTTAAAAGTCACACCGGTTATAAATGCAAGAATGATCAATATGATTAGCCATAAAGTATATTTTGATTTCTTGTAGGAATGCCGGTGTACTCGTTTGTCGCTGAGCTTGGCGATAAAGCCTATAAAACCATCCATGAACAAAGCCAGTATGGCGGCGGGAATCGCACCTAATAATATAAGTCTAGTACTGTCTACAGCCAAGCCCCGCATAATAAAATCACCTAAACCACCCGCACCAATAAAAGCGGCCAATGTCGCAACGCCTACATTAATGACAGCCGAAGTTTTAATGCCGGAAATAATGTTGGGTGCAGCCAATGGCAATTCTAAGATGTACAAGGTTTGATAAGCGGTTAAACCTGTAGCGGTTGCAGTTTCTAGTAATTGTGCTGACACAGATTCTATGCCGGTTAAAGTGGCGCGCACAATCGGCAATAGACCATATAAAGCCATGGCAATGATGGCAGGCTTTGATCCTATGCCGAATAAAGGCAGTAGAAAAGCTAACAGAGCGAGGCTAGGAATAGTTTGTAAGATATTGGCTATGGATAAAACAATAGTGCGCAAGCGTTTATAATAATGGGCTAATAATGCGAGAGGAATACCAATAATAATAGAGAGAAAAGTAGCAAGAGTAACCAAATAAATTTGTTGCCAGGTCTTCTCTAATAGAGCGGGCCACTGATAGAGTATAAATTGTAAGAGTGAGGAATCGATGATATTCATCTTTTAATCCTCGTTTCTGGCAGTTAAAGCCGTTGCCATAAAACTCTTTACAAAAGCATTAGCCGGTGACTGTAAAAGTTCTGCCCTTGTGCCAATCTGTTCTAATTTTCCTTTATGCATAATGCCAATAGTGTTGCTCAAACGTAATGCTTCGTTAATGTCATGGGTGACAAATAGAATGGTTTTATTTAATGCTGTGTTCAAACGTAATAGTTCTGTTTGCAATTCATCACGAATAATGGGGTCTAATGCCGCAAAAGGTTCATCCATTAATAGATATTCTGGATCAGCGGCCAAGGCTTTGGCTACGCTTACGCGCTGTTGTTCTCCACCCGATAATTCATCCGGAAAACGAGTTGCATAGTCGCGTGGATTCAAATCGACTAATTCTAATAATTCATCGGCACGCTTTTTGCGTGATTTCTTATTTTTCTTTTGTAGACGTAATACCAGCGTGATATTGTCTTCTACGGTCATATGAGGAAATAGGCCAATGTTTTGTGAGACATAGCCAATTTGGCGGCGTAGTTCTATGGGATCGAATGTATGGACAGCGCGTCCATCTAAAGTAACCTGTCCTTGTGATGGTTCACACAGACGGTTTACCATTTTAAGCAAAGTGGTTTTACCTGCGCCCGATGAGCCCAATAAAGTTAAAATTTCTCCTTTACGAACAAAAAATGACACATTATTCACTACAGGGTGACTTTCGCCATCATAAATTTTAGAAACATTTTCAAAATATATCATAACAGATTAGAAGAATGGCAAACAGCTCCTCATTAGCGCTATAAAAGCAAGCTACCAGATTTTGTCACTAAAAACCACCCTGTTTCACAAAGCGCTATAACCTGTGTATACTTAGTGCCAATATTAATAAGAGAGGTCCTCATGGGTGTCTACATAGAATTTGCCAAAAGTCATTGGCTGCTGTCTTTAGCGATGTTGGTGGTTTTGGCTGCTTTGGCGGTGAATGAAATTATCATCAGAATGCGTGGGCTGAGCAAAATAAGTACACAAGAATTGGTGAATTTGGCCAATCGCGAGCAAGCCTTGGTGTTGGATCTGCGCACTGTGGAAGAATTTAAGGCGGGCCATATCGCTGGGGCTAAACAAGTGGATCCAGGTAAACTGACCACTAAAATAGAAAATTTATTAAAAAATAAAACCGATCCCGTTATCCTCGTCTGTGCACAGGGGCAGAAATCCTTAAGCCATGCACAGCAAGTGGAAAAATTAGGGTATAAACGTGTTTACTATTTGGCGCAGGGCATGGCTGCGTGGCGGCAAGACAACTTGCCATTGGTTAAGTAAGAGATGTCCAATATGGGCTTTTCTTGAAATAGTACGAGGAGTTACTATGGCTAAAGTTCTAATCTATACGCGTACAGTTTGTCCTTATTGCGATCAAGCCAAGGCCTTATTAAAGCGTTATAATGTCGCTATCGATGAAGTGAATATCGATGCAGATCCCAGCAAAGCTCCAGAAATGATGGAAAAGAGTCAGCGCCGTACGGTCCCACAAATTTTTATTGATGGTGAGCATATAGGTGGTTGTGATGATTTAGTTGAGTTAGAACGTGCCGGAAAGTTAAAATCAAAGTTAGACAATAAATAGGAGTAATCAGTAATGAGTCAAGAAAAAGTAGCGCCAACCGCAGAACAAAACGCACAAATGCATATACAACGTTTGTATATTAAAGATATGTCCTTCGAGGCACCGAATTCGCCTGAAGTCTTTCAAGTACAAAATTGGCAGCCACAAATAGAAGTGCAATTGAATACTCAAGCAAAACCATTAGGAGATAATTTGCATGAAGTGGTGATGACTATCACGGTAACGGCTAAACTAAATGATAAAGTAGCGTATATAGTGGAAGTAGCACAAGCCGGTATTTTTGCAGTGATAAATTTCCCAGAAGATCAGGTCCAGTATTTAATGGGCGCTTATTGTCCCGCAATTTTATTTCCTTATGCACGTCAAGTGGTTGCTGAAGCTATCATGAATGGCGGTTTTCCTACATTGCATTTAGCGCCCATGAATTTCGAAGCGTTGCATGCTCAGCAAATGATGCAACAACAGAAAGATTCTGCTGAGAATGAAGGAATGATACAACTCTGATGACCACTCGAGTCGCAGTATTAGGATCAGGTTCTTGGGGGATGGCGCTGGCCTTGTTGCTGGCGCGTAATCAACACGCTGTTTCTTTGTGGGGCCACGATACAGGACATATGCAACAAGTTGCGACGATGCGTCGTAATCCTAAATATTTTCCTGAAGTTATTTTTCCGTCTACGCTAGAAGTGAAGCTGGATTTAGCGGCTGCAGTGCATGCCGTAGATCATGTGTTATTGGTAGTTCCTAGTCACGCTTTTAGCACGACCGTAGAAGCCATTGTGCCGCATCTAGCCGTAAAAACTGGCGTATTTTGGGGCACTAAAGGTTTAGACAGCGATGGACGTTGGTTACACGAAGTGGCAGAGCAGCATTTAGGAAAGAAATGCAAGCTGGCGGTTTTATCCGGCCCTTCTTTTGCCAGCGAAGTGATTGCTGAAAAACCGACGGCAGTCACCATTGCTGCAAACGATCTCAGCTATGGCGAAACCTTGTGTCAACTGTTTTCCAATCCTTATTTCAGAGCCTATCAAAGCAGCGATTTAATTGGCGTGCAGTTGGGTGGTGCCGTTAAAAATATCTTAGCGATTGCTGCCGGCATAGTGGACGGTTCAAACTTAGGTGCCAATGCGCGCAGCGCTTTGATTACCCGTGGTTTGGCTGAAATGATGCGTTTGGGGATAGCCGTAGGCGCTAAACCTACTACCTTGATGGGCCTAGCAGGCGTAGGAGATTTAGTATTAACTTGTACCGACAATCAATCGCGTAATCATCGCTTTGGTTCTTTGCTAGGACAAGGTTTAACGGTCAAGATGGCTTTAGAGCAAATAGGTCAAGTGGTTGAAGGGGTTAAAACCACCGAGCGCGTACAACGGCTGCGTGCATATCATAACGTCGATATGCCGATCACCCAATGTGTATATGAAGTGTTACAAGAAAAGATCAGCATCAAACAAGCCCTACAACAACTAATGGCCAGGCCATTGCGGTTTGAATAACGCCATGGGGGTATTTCCATGAGAAAAATAATTGCACTATTTCTAGTATTCAGTTTTAGTAATTTAATTGCCGATAATACTATTCATACTCAAACAACCTACGTTGAGGCCAAAGAGCGTAGCAATTTAGCATTATTTGAAAACGGTTTGCGCAATCCTTATATTTTTAAAGGTGAGAGTGGGCAAATGCTCACCATCTCTGAAGCAATGAAACAGTTTAAAGTTCCAGGGATTAGTGTGGTTGCTATTCATGATGGAAAAATAGTGTGGATTAAGTCCTATGGCTATAAAGATAATCATGATAAAATACTGTTAACGCCAAATGATTTATTGCAAGCAGGATCGATTAGTAAGCCTGTGACTGCACTAGGAGCGTTGAAATTAGTTGCCGAAAACAAACTTAATTTAGATAAAAACATAAATGATTATCTTATTGGTTGGAAAATACCGCAGAATCAATTTACACAAAAAAAAGAAGTTACTGCGCGAATGTTGATGTCCCATATCGGCGGCATAAATGTGCATGGATTTCCAGGATTAGCCGGGCCAGCCGCTACGCCTTTCCCCTCGATTATTGACGTATTAAATGGAAAAAAACCACTGATTGTTACAGAAGCTGTAGAAGTTGTACAAACTCCAGGAAGTGCATTTTCATATTCAGGTGGTGGCATAAGCATTTTACAGCTCGCGATGCAAAGTATTACGGGTGAAGATTTTGCAACATGGATGGATGCAAATGTACTTCTTCCTTTGGGCATGAAAAATAGTACTTATCAACAGCCATTGCCTAAAATTTATGACTATAGGGCAAGCAGCGCACATGATAAAAATGGAAATCCTTATCCAGGGAAATACCATAGCTATCCTGAAAATGCTGCGGCAGGATTATGGACAAATCCAACAGACTTAGCCGCATTGCTCATCCAATTAATGAATGCTTATTATCACGAAGGCACTCTATTAAATCTTAATGATGAATTGACTAAGGATTTATTTACACCACAAAAGCCTTCTCCTTATGGCTTAGGTTTAGCATTGGAGAGTCATAATCAAATTTTACAATTTGGGCATGGCGGCGTTAACGATGGTTTTCAATCTGTTATGGTTGCTTATGTGAATGCAGATCCAAACTCAAGCAAATCAAAATTAATGGATGGTTTAGTTGTTATGACCAATTCCGACCATGGCGGGGCTATCAATCAAATGTTGGCAAATAGTTTCAATGATACTTTTAAAGTTGGCTACAGCAATGCGACAGAGTTTACACCGATTAAAATATCCCAATCTATGAGTAAATTTGTTATCAGTTTTGCTTTAGATAAAAATGATATTACACATAAGGTTGTTCTAGATAAAAAACAACTTATTCTAGATTGGGGGAACGATGCACCTCCAGAAAAATTATACCCTGTAGCTAAGAATCAATTCATTGCGCCATTGGGAATGAAATTAACCTATAGTTGGGAAAATAAGCAATTGCATTTATCCTGTCAGTATTTAGATACTAATAAAATAGATGCGATTATAAGGAAGTGAAAGTTACGTTCTGCTAACTATTTTTTTATACGCAACATAATTTTCTACAATACGCTTTGTCATCGTTGCTTCTGCCCCAGTAGCAAAACGATGTTCATTTATAGAAAGAATCGATTGTATTTCGATTAAACTGTTACTGCTAAAACATTCTGAGGCTGTGAATAGGTCGTCAGGATATAAAGCTTTCTCTATAATATTTATATTCATTTGACGACTAGCCGTAATGATTTCTTGCCGCGTGATCCCAGGTAAAACGCCATCTTTTAGTGGCGGGGTAATAATGCTATCGCCTATAACCACAAAAATATTTGCCGTGCTGAGTTCCGTTATAGCGCCTTTGGTGTTCTGCATCAAACCGTCATCATAGCCGCGATCTACGGCTTGTTTCTTTGCTAAGATCAATTCTAAATAATTCGTTGTTTTAAGATGTATAATGGGGGAATATTCATTACGAATAATATCGGTTATGTAGACAGATTTAGGCTTAATAATGGTATTTGTATAAGCCGCAGCATGAATTAACAGCGTCGGCTTTTGTTGCTTAGGAATGTCTATGCCGCGCTCAGAACAGCCTCTAGTTAAGGTGATGCGTAAACTGGCTATAGTAGTATCTAGATTATTAGCGGCCAACAATTGGTGACAGCGATTCTTGAGTTCTAGGGACGATAGGCTAAAATCGATATTTAAGGCTAAAGCGCCTTGTTTTAGGCGCTGATAATGAGCATCAAAGAATAGTAAGGTATTACTTTCAGCGCGGATAGTCTCAAATAAACCATCGCCTAATAATAAGCCGCGGTCAAAGCACAGCGGTGAGGCTGCCAGTGATGTTAGCAGTTGATCATTAAGGAATAGGTTCATGATTACTGTTTTGTGGATTAAAAAGCAAATTATCAATCTCTTTTGGCAGAATAGGTCTTTTTGTAGTAGTAGAGACACAGACTACTGTATTTATGGACTCAGAAACAAGAATGTCACTGATAGCTTTGAATATTTTTTGGTGAAAAATGATTTTTAGCCTTCCGGACTTCTCTATCTTTGATGTTACATAAAACTTATCAAACATAGAAAGAGCGGCTTTAATAGACATATCTACGTGTATTAAAACTGCGTCAATACCTTTATCATGTAATTCAAACCAGTTAATTCCAAGTGCTGCGAGATGTTCTGATCGGGCTTGTTCAAAATAACTAAAATATAAAGAATTATTGACTATACCTTGATAATCAATTTCATAACATCGGACAGCGGAAGACCAAATAAAAAGACCATTTTCATCTGTGTTATTAATAGTCAAATCGTACTCCGTTTTTTCCATTTTTCTCTTTGTCTTTATTTTACGATTATTTTGTATTCAATTACAAGACAGCCTGCACAAGATGTGACACAATCTGTGTTTATGACAAAATACAGCATTCACCTTGCTAAGTTGCAATAACAATAGATCGTCCCTGTGAACGTGTCACAGTAATATGGCCACTGCCATGTGTATCTCGTGCAAATAAAATATCCCCAGGCTTGAAAATTTTACTTTCACCGCCGCTTGCTTTAACTTCTACCTCACCATTTAGATAAATGATATACTGTTCTTTGGGCGCAGTATGCTGATCGAATATATTATTAGCCCGAAAATGCCGAAAATACATTTCGGATACATTGATTGGGTTAGAATAGTTGCCTAAAAAGTGTTGGACTGGGGTATCAATTAATGTTGTTTTAAAATAAGACAGCCCATCTTCTTTGGTATACAGTTCTGTCACAGTAAAGTGAGGTAAAGGAGAACTCGCATTATGTGTTTCTTCTTTTCTTTTTATTAATACCGTTATCATATTTGCAGGAAAAACAAGTATAGCATTGATAACAACTTTTATTAGATAAGAATCAATCGCTAGTTTTAAAATGTTACTGGTTGAGGTTAATCCAAAAAACTCGATCACATAAACGCAAATTGTAAAAACCAATTCTCCTAAAGTAGATGCACCAAAGCTTCTTATAATAAAGTATTTCCCTTTTAGTAGAAATTTCCATTTGCTAATAAGGTAAGCATTGGATAGGCCGCCCACGATAATACCGATAAAACTTGCTATGGCCACGCGTGGGAGTTTATGTAAAATACTATCATAAGCTGCATGATCTTGTATTATTTCAGGAGATGGTATGAATGAAAAAGCCCCAGCCGTGAAAGCAAATAAGAATTGACATCCTAAAGCAAGCCATACTAAATATCGTGCCGTTTTATAACCATAGACCTCAGCAATAATATCTCCCGTAACGAACCAAAAAGGAATAATTAATGTAGAAGCAGAAACAGGAAATCCATAGAAAGAAATTATTTTATAAATCATCAGAATAGTGAGTACTTTAATCGTAATGTAGAAAGTAGATAAGGATAATAAATATTTGTTTTGCATGAGTACCCCTTTAATTTTTAAAGCAAAAGCCAGATCACTTACAAGACTTTCAATATAGATTTTCTTACTTTTAGACCAATATTTGTATGATAATAGCATATAGAGCCTTATTTTTTAACTATCCGCTAGAAGTAGACGCGGAAACCATTCAACAATGCGTAGGTGGTGATAAATTGACCTATCATTTTCTAGCCATAAAAAATAAAGAACTGCAAAAGAAAGTGGCAGAACGTTATTTTAGCTACTAAATGAGAGATGAGGAGAAGTATCATGGAATGTCCATCATTGTTAAATTGTGAGCAATTTTATTGTAGCTCTTGTAAAAGATATCCTGCTTTAGAATGTTTTAGAGACGGAGCTGGTTACGATAACATAACAATACATTTAAGCAAGAAAGTACTTTATAATTCCTGCAGAGTATTGGCTCGCTATATCTTCTATAAAATCAATAAAATCAATATTTGCACTGTGATCGGCTTTATCGGATATAGTTCTGAATATAATATATGGAACTTGATGTTCATCACAAACTTGTGCTACAGCAGCACCTTCCATTTCAACTGCCATCACCACTTCAGGCACGGATTGTATTGCCTCATGTGATGCTGCATCGGTTATAAATTGATCTCCCGTTACAATGAGTCCTTTATAAACTCTCGGTTCTTCTATTGAAAATTTATGAAAGTTTTTGTGGTTTAATTCATCTGATGCAATAAAGTCTTTGGCCGCATTCAGAGCTTTTTGAACAAGATCTTCTTGTGGTTTGAAAAAAGATTTATTGGTTAAGGGGATACAGAAACGTTCAAATAGGGGTCTTGCGTCTACATCATGTTGGCATGTAGAGTCGGCAATGACGATATCACCGATATTCAAATCATCGCTAACGGCACCAGCAACGCCTGTAAAAACAACACAATCACAACCAAAGTGAGTGATAAGCGTCGTTACCGTTGAAGATGCTGCTACTTTACCCCATCTAGAAAAAACAACGGTTGCTTTATGAGGACCAATATAACCAGAATGGTACTCTCTATCGGCAATAATGGTTATTTCTTTTTCTGACATAAGTTCTATTATTTTATTCACTTCTTGCGGCATTGCACCCAATATGGCTATATGTTTGCTCTGTGGTGTACTAGGTCGCTGCTTAGCGATAATGCAATTTGTTTTTAGGTCTATTTCGTTTGGTGGGTTCAACATAGCTAAGATCCTTATTGACGAATAATCTCTTCTGTAGTGACCAAAGGAGCCAATCCTTTAGCGGCATAAACACCCAGCATAATTTGATGCATGTCTTTTTCGGTGACATTGCCAATGGCTTTAGCAAGAGTTGCATCTTTGACCAAATGCATTTTATGCTTTTTGCGTCTGGCTTCTTCTAAGGTAGACAAACAGCACATGACGGTATTATAACCTATCAGATAGATATTCGGCGCGGCCTCTTTTGATGTAAACAGTTCCGACATATAGGTATTAAACTCGGGGCTAGAATAACAAGAGAAATCCATTTTCACAAAATGTTTTTCTGAGTTTATAGGCTTAAAGTCATCCACAAAATCAAAATATTCTGTCTTAGAGTTAAATCGTTCTGCTGTCTCGCCATTGGAGTGTTGAATATGAATTATTTCCCAATTATTCTTGCGTGCAAATGCTAATAACTGACGGCTATTCTCAAGGCTGGGTTCAAAGCCAGACAAATAGAAAGGTCTTCCTGGAGTGACATACTCTTTTTGTATGTCGATTAGAACCAGTATGTTTTTTGGAAGAGTTGCTAGCATAGATAGTCTCCTGGTTTTCGTTTTATTGTATGACATTATATTCTTCCGGCGCAATCCTTAGTTAGTGCGTTACATTAAATAGAATTTTTTTAGAGTACTTTATAGAATTATTGCGTATATTCCAAAATCACACTCCCTCCAAAACCGCCGCCAAATCCTCATACAGTGGCGCTTCTACACTGAGCTTAAGCTGCGTTTTAGGATGGATAAAAGATAAACGATAGGCGTGTAAGAATAAACGACATTTTTCGGTGACGGCTAAATTTTGGTCTAATTGGCGTTGCCCATACTTGGTATCGCCGACTATAGGGTGACCTTTATAACTCAAGTGAACCCGTAGCTGATGGGTGCGTCCTGTTTTAGGGGTTAAGCGCAATAAAGAATGGTTGGCATAACATTTTTCAATATTTACTCTTGTTAAAGCTTCTTTACCCTCTGGGTGTACTTGCACTTTACGTTCACCCGAGGCTAAAGTGCGTTTTAGCAGTGGAGCATCAATGGTATGTTCGTTTTTTGGCCAGCGACCGTGCACTAAGGCTAGATATGTCTTTTGGCATGCGCCTTCTTGCAATAATACGTGTAAGGCCTTTAAAGTGTCTCTTTTCTTAGCGATCATTAAACAGCCAGAGGTGTATTTGTCTAAACGGTGTACTAATTCTAAGAAGGGTGCATCTGGGAAGGCTTGGCGAAAGACATCAATGATGCCAAAACTGCTTTCTGTACCACCATGCACAGGCAATCCCGGCGGTTTATTCAAGATAATCAAATCATCATCTTCATATAAAATGGCTTCCAGGATGCGATCCTTCAGATTTTGCGGCAATACCACTTTTTCTGTACTGCTTTGATACAATGGTGGTAGTCGCACTTGATCGCCTAAGATTAATTTGTCGCTAGCCTTGGCGCGCTTCTTATTAATACGCACTTCACCCGTGCGTAGCATGCGGTAAATACGGCTTTTAGGGATATTTTTCAATGTCTTGAACAAAAAGTTATCGATTCGTTGGCCTTCGCTTTGCTCCGTGACGCTAATAATGGAGGCTTTTTGGTATTGTTCTACGTTCATAATTAAGATGCTCTCGTTGAAATAAAAGGTTTTTTTTGATATACTCTTACGCGTCGCTTGTACAGATAATATCCAAGCGAGTTTCATCAAAAAGCAGTGCAATAATAGGGCACTGCGGAGTGAATGAGATGCTAACAGATTTGTAGCCATTTAGTAACTGCTTATCGTGCTTTAGTGAGCCTAGAAGCAGAATGAAGGCTGATATTGGTGACCAGCCTATACTCACAGCAGTTGATTTTTAGGGTAGGCGCCGAGTCCTCGAGCACCAGGAGTGTAGTACTCTACATGACTAGTGCGAGATGGGCGAAGGCAACACACCCTAAAAATAAAATGCGAAGAGTATACAAATAATATGACTGGTTAAGAATTGAATAACACGTTTTGATCCGCCAGAGAATGTTGGGTAAGAGGTAAGCGTGTATGGTTATAGAGAATACCGTGCTAGACGTCAATAATGATTGCGCCGAATACCCATCCATAAAGATATTTCATCTGTACTATACACCGTGCATCTACTACTTTTCTGGTGGAGATTAATGTACTGGAGAGAATTATGATTGAAAAAGAGATAACTGAAAAAAAACAACTCAGCCGTTTATTGATCAATGGTACCCACAGCGAAGAATTACGCTTGGCCATATTAGATGGTTATCGTTTAGAAAATATCTACATTGAACAACTAGGGCAACAAAAGAAAGGCAATATTTATAAGGGTGTGGTAACCAGAGTAGAGCCTAGCTTACAAGCAGCCTTTGTGGAGTTCGGTGCAGAACGACAAGGTTTTTTACCCCTCAAAGAAATCAGTGAACTTTATTTTAATAAAGCTGTGGATAATCCACGCCAGGTAAACATAGGTGAAGTGCTCAAAGAAGGACAGGAATTAATCGTCCAAGTTGAAAAAGTAGAACGTGGTAATAAGGGCGCTGCTTTAACTACCTTGGTTAAGATCGCAGGTTCCTATCTAGTGCTAATGGTTAACAGCTCGCGTTCGGGTGGTATTTCACGACAAATCGATGGGGATGAGAGAGACAGTTTAAAAGAAATTTTAAGCCAATTAGCGCTGCCAGAGGGTATGGGTATTATTATTCGTACGGCGGGTGTGGGCAAAAGCTATGAAGAATTGGCCTGGGACTTAGACATACTGTTGCGTTTATGGCAGTCTATTCAAGATGTCAGTAAACAAGTGCCGGCACCGGCGCTCATACATCAAGAAAGTGATTTTGTGGTACGTGCTTTGCGCGATTTTCTACAGGTAGATACCGATGAAATCATCTTAGATGTGCCCGAACTTTATCAACGCGCCAAAGAACATCTGGAAAAGATACGACCAGAGTTGGTAGATAAGCTTAAATTATATGAAAATACCATGCCTTTATTTGACCATTATAAAGTGGAAGAACAAGTTGAGACGGCATTTCAATCTTCGGTGCGTTTGCCATCGGGTGGATCTATAGTCATTCAACCTACAGAAGCATTGGTTAGTATCGATGTGAACTCTTCTAAAGATACTAAAGGTGGGCACATAGAACAAACGGCTTTAAACACCAATCGCGAAGCTGCGGTCGAAATTGCACGGCAATTGCGTTTGCGCGATTTGGGCGGTTTAGTGGTAGTAGACTTTATCGATATGGTATCGCAAGAGAATCAAAAAGATGTAGTCAATATTTTTCAAAATGCGATTAAGAGCGATCGTGCGCGCGTGCAATTCGGTCGTATTTCTAAGTTTGGTTTGATGGAAATCTCTAGACAACGTTTGCGCCCTTCATTGGCTGAGGCTAATCAAGGCATGTGCCCACGTTGCAATGGCCAGGGGACGATTCGACAAGTTGAATCCTTAGCTTTGTCTATTATCCGTCAAATGCGTCAAGAATCCTTAAATGGCGCTGTGCGTGAAATTATTGCCTATGTACCAGTGGATGTGGCAACTTTGTTGATGAATGAGAAAAAGGCAATGATTGCTGATTTAGAAGTCAAACAACAAGTACGTATTATCATTATTCCGCATCGCTATCTAGAAACGCCGCATTACCGTATTGAAAAAGTTTACAAATCTTCTGCACGTGGTCAGGAAGAGAGTAAAAGCAGTTATATGCATCAATATGAATTAAGCGGCGAATTACAAGCCTTGAAAGACATCAGTGTGCATCATGGCACAGCGGTTGAAACACCACTGATCGTCCATAGCTTACCCGAAAGCCCTAAGCCACAAGGACGCCAAGAACCTAGCCTATTAAAGCGTTTGTGGAGTAAATTGTTTACGCGTACACCCGCTGTAGAAACGCCAAATATCGCGTCTCAACCTGCTAGACAAACCGAAAACAGACCACAACATTCGGGCGGTCATAGGAATAGGAATAACAATAACAACAGTAGTGGTAGTGGTCAGCCACGCCGTAAATACAATCGTCATGGGCGTAGTAACAATAGACCACGTACACCTGGCGCTGCGGGGACGAGTGGCGGACAGCGCCCTCCTGCACCACCGCGCGATGGTCAGTAAACGTTGATTTGTGTGTAGGGGCGGCTCGGTTATAAATGGATTAACCGAGCCGCGACTGAAAGGGCGAGAAAGGCGAAGATATACTCTAATCTATCCAATATACGTTTTTCTTAGTACAAAGCGCGAGTAGTTACATTTTCACTTAAACCGCATTTCTATCTCAGCTTGCCATTCAGTGGGTGGTGGTGTTTGCTCGTAATAGAGGCAGCTTTGTATATAAAATGCTAAAACCCCATCATTAGGATTGTCTTTCAATAGAGCCTCAAAACCATGTCTTGCAGCCGTAAAAGCCCGCCCCAGATAGGCTTGATAATAGTCTTCAAATAAAGGCAATTGCTCTATGTGCAAGGCACGTTCATTCGCATCGCGTATACTGTCCAACAATTGCCATACAGTCATGGCCTCAGCGCGTCCCATTAAAATAATCTTACCCACAGGGCGCAGATGATAGTGTGCCTCTATAGGTAAGGTGACTTTAACGGCATCGCTAATCAGGCATTGAGTCTTAAAGGTTTTATTCAATGATTCTAAACGAGAAGCCACATTGACGGTATCGCCAATAACCGTGCCCTCTATGTGGGTTGCCTCGCCCACGATGCCCAACATCAAGGGGCCATAATGTAAGCCCATGCCGACTTCTAGTTTTACATCGGTACGGCCTTTAGCAAAAGCTGCAATCTTGTGCTGCATTTCCATGCAGGCTTTTAAAGCCTCTTTACTTTCCCCGGGGAATAAGGCCATAACGCCATCGCCTAGGAATTTATCGATGAAACCGTGATGACTGTGTATCAGAGGGGTTACTTCCAATAGATAGTCATTGATAAATTGGAAAACTGCTTCGGACTTGTATTTTTCTGAATAACCAGTAAAATTACGTATATCCATGAATAACACATTCATGTTTTTACTCACTGAGTCGCCCGCATCTAGGTCGAATATGTTTTCTTTTCCCAATTGATTCAAGAAAGGCTTAGGTACAAAACGTTCAAACAACGTATACAGCCTAGAGTTATCGATGAATATAGACATCTGTATGGACAAAGCACGTAATACCATCAGTCGATCGGCGGTAAAAGAATCGGTAGATAATTTGTTTTCGCAATAGATAACGCCTATAACCTCATTGCCATCGGCATTGAAGATAGGCACGCTGATTAAGGACTTAGCCTCGGATTCTTGCAGATAACTACTACCCTGAAACTCTTCACTTTTACTCACATCCATGACAAGAATTTCTTTTTTCTCGCGCCAGGTTTGTAAGAACACTTCTTGGGAGATTTTAGCCTCTTTCCAAGGCGTATGCGTTAGCGTTTGAATACCACTTTCTTTACTGCCATAATAAGCTTCTATCCAGAATTTACCTTTTAACATCAAACACAAGGCACCCCGAGTAGCGGCAATGTTTTCAATGAGAAGTTGCATGACGTTACCCAACAAAGCACCCAATTGCATAGACTTGTTGATGACACGGGTCGCCAAGATGATACTGCGTGCATCCAAACCATAACGAGCATTATAATCTTCTTTACTAAGTTCTTGTTGTGCCGACAAAGCGCTAGATTCCGGCGTTAAATACAAAGCATACTTTTCTTGTAGCATCTTCACTACGCCAAAAGCGCCCCATGTAGCATACAGAGTTGTGGCTTTATTGGCATATTGATAGGTTGATTCTGGGTTGTTTTTCGTAAAGCACAGTTTTAAGGCGCGTAGGGCTGCTAAACAAGCATACTCTGGTGTCTGATGTTCGGTGGCTAAGACTATAGCTTCATCATACAGTTTTAACGATTTTTTTAAATTACCCTTTAATCCGGCTAGTTCAGCACGCATTAGTACTTCACAATGCTCGAATATTTCGGGACAGAATTTAACCCAACTCTTAACCTCACGATGTAATTTAAATAGTTGAATACGTGTTTTTATCTTTTCTTTACGCGTGTAGGCGGGGTAGAGGTTTACTTGGGCTAGAAATAAATAGATGCTAGCGGCAAGGGCTAGATAGGGAGAATTACTGTGCATTATACCACTAAAAATATCCTTTAAATTCTTAACATGCTCTTGCAGCATAGGCAGTTCGTCTAATTGAATGGCAAGTCTTAGCTTAAACAAATAGAAAAAACGAAGACCTAACTCATATGACTGTTCTTCAAAGAAAGACAATATAGTATTTGCATCAAAAGCATCGTCTTGCCAATTGTTAAGCGCACAGCCGCCGTTTAAATTAAGCACAGTGCGGTGCACTATCTCAAAAACAGCGGCTAGGCGCGGGCTTGCTGCTTGAATATGAGGAATAGCATCCGATAATTTAGACAGCATGATAGGTAATGGCAATGCCACATCAAATATAATATGGTTTAATACACTTATAGACAAAAATTCTAAATCACCGACTTTTTCACACATGGAGATTGCTTTTTTGTAATTATCAACCAGTTGTGGCCAAGGTTCGTGCCAAGCCGCGTGCAATGCACTGCCTGCTAAATAAAAAGTGGACTTTTCTTCTGAATCTATTGAATTTTGCATAATGGGCAAAGCTTGTTGATACAAAATATGTGTAGAGGTGCTTTTAGGGAATAAGAGAGAGTTGATCAAATATGCAGTTGCCCGGAAGTTTTTAGTGTGTTCTGGGAAGGTGCTTATAGCCCAGGTCATCATAATATAGGCATAACGTAACCTATCCCCAGAATAATATGCTTCTTGTGCTAAGTGGATCATGGTGGAGACCAAAATCTTTTGTTCTGCTGTGGCATTCAGGGGTAAAGAGTCTAAGGTAGAAAACTTATATTTTAAGTAAAAGTTAAATTGTACTACGGTTAACACCAAGTCCAACTTGTTTGGTCTTTTGGCAATATTGGGATAACCTAATAACCTTAAACCTTCTTCAAAAAAAGCTGCCCCGCCTTCAGTGGCGCCGGTAGCACGGTTTAAACCACCCTTTAATTCTAACAATCTAGCCTTTTCTAAATTGGTTTTAGCTTTGCTGAGGCATTCTTCTGCGGCAAGTGCCGCTTCATCAAAATGCCTGGATAAAAAAGAACTTTGGATGTGGGAAAAATAGACTTTAAAACAAAAGTCATAGTCTGCTTGCCATGCGGTCTCTGGTAATAAGTTTTTAGCCATACTGCCGTATTGATAACTGATATCGTACGCCGCCGATTGCAATGCAATCTGTGCGGCCGCATAATTAAATTCAGCAATTTTCCGCTTTTCCGCTGTATCTACTACATAGGCCAAGCCCTTATTGAACTGATCCGCAATGGCCATGATACGTGTATCAGCATCGCTCGGTTTGTAGGATGCTGCCCAACGACGCGCTAATTCTAGATGAATCTGTTTGGTTTCTTCCGTGGGTTTTAATTCATAACAGGCTTGTTGTATTTTATCATGTTGGAAACGATATTCACGTTTTAAAAGTTCTGCTTCTGACACACCTTCGGACCACTCATCTTTTAATTGTGTAGGAACGATAAGACTTTCTTGTAAGGCCGGTTGTAAGCTATGAATCACCAATGAGGCGCTTTCCTTTTGTGCTAGGGCTAAGTCTTGTAAATTGAAGGTGCTTCCTATGCAAGCAGCCAAATGCAAGCAGTCTTTTATATCGGTGTCTAACTTGGCAATACGATTATAAATAAAATTAAGCACATTGTCGGTTAACGACATTTGTTTAATCCGTTTTTCGTCCCATACCCAACGTTTCTTTTCTAGCGAAAAAGATAAACAACCTTCGCGATACAGTTCTTCTAACAACATCAATAGAAAGAAAGGATTGCCGTCGGTCTTTTGCTCCATCAACCCCGTTAAAAATTGTAGTTCAATGACGGGTAAATAGAGCATGTTTTCTAATAACTGGCTTAAGGCTTCCTTAGTTAATCCCTCTAGCATTATCTTTTGTACTGGTTTTCTTGATTCTATCGCATTTAAAAATCCAGTAAAAGGGTGTTTGGTGGTAACTTCATTGCTGCGATAGCTGACAATCACGAGTATATTTTGAATATCCTCGCTTAATACCAGTTTTTTTAACAAATCGAACAACGATGCGTTGGCCCATTGCATGTCTTCTAGAAACAGCACTAAGGGGTGGTGCTCTGCAATTAGTTTAATAAAACGTTGTATCGCCAGCTCAAAGCGATTTTTGGTGGCTTCAATACCGACTTCCGGCAAGACTTCGGGCTCACCGACGATGATTTTTAAGCGGGGTACAAAATCAGTGATGACCTTTAAGATACCGCCCATTTG